>NZ_JAWOTL010000002.1:0-442427 GCF_033338835.1 Vibrio sp. Vb0888 | reverse complement strand
CAACAGCAACAGCAACAGCAACAGCAACAGCAACAGCAACAGCAACAGCAACAGCAACAGCAACAGCAACAGCAACAAAAGTCTCAAAACGAAGGGAAAGAAGCGCAAGGACAACAGTCACAAAATCAGCAAGATTCTGAAAATAAAAAAGAAAAACAAAAAACGGAACAACATCAACCGCAACGAGATGACAAGCAAGTGAAGGATCAAGGTGAACCAATACAGGCTAAAGCGCATCCCGAAAAAATGCATCAGGATGATCCTGAGTTCCGTCGACTAGAAGCAGTAGAAAGTGCTCGCGACCCAAGCTTTTTGATCCGTGCGCAAATGCAACTTCAAGCGCAACAAAAACAACCTCCACAACAATCTCAAAAGGAGTGGTAAGCCTGTGATGAACAAAGGCGTAAAACTGGTCTTTATTTTTGTGGCCAGCCTAATATCCAGTTTCTCGGTGATGGCACAGACACTTCAAGCTAGTGTGAATAAAACACAAGTAGCCAAGAATGAAGTGATTAACCTCAGAATCATTTCAGATACTGAGCTCAGCTCAGACTCAATCGACTTCAGTGTTCTAGAGAAAGACTTCTTCTTGGGTCAACCTCGTTATGGCCGCTCTAGCAATAACATTAACGGAAGAAAATCAGTGCGTACCGAGTGGAGTATCTCAATTGCACCAATGAAAGAAGGTGTTCTGACTATTCCAAGTTTTTCCGCTGATGGTATGAGAACGGAGCCGATCAAACTGCGTGTCAACGCGAGCCAAACAGACCCCAATCTTGATGATCTATTTAGCTTCAATATTACGGTCGACAACAGTACGCTCTACCCTCAGCAATCTGCAACATTACGTATACAACTTCTAATTAAAGCGGACACTCGACGCCTAGATAACCCGCAAATAGTACCTCCGCAGATTAAAGGCATGAAGCTTGAGGCACTGGGTGGCTTACAACAAAGACAGAAGATCTTAAATGGGTTAGAAGTAGCGATCATAGAGCAGTCGTTTCGCTTAACGGCCAATCAACCAGGCACTTATACCTTGATAGGTCCTAAACTGACCGGTTCTTATATTTATGGCGACAGCTTGACGGGCTCAACCAAAATAATGCCTATCAACACCAAAGCGGAACGCATGCCAATCACGGTCAAACCGATTCCGAGCGAATTTAAAGGTGAATGGCTTCCTGCTTCAGCGTTAGAAATGACACAGAGCTGGCAAGACGATCAAGGTAATCTACTGTCGACTAACGCGATCAACACAGTAAAACAAGGCTCTTCACTCACTCGAACCATTCAAGTTAAGGCTCGCGGTACACAAGCCGAATATCTGCCACGAGTCAATATTAGTTACCCGAGTTCACTGCGCGTGTATCCCGAACAACCTAAGTTCGATAGCGCGAGAGATGGCACCGTTACCATGACGGTGAAGCAAGTCATTATTCCTACAGAGGCCGGGAAATATACCTTACCAGGATACGACTTGAACTGGTGGGACAGTCAAAATGATGAAGCGAAGAAAACAACGTTACCAGAGCTAACATTAGACGTAGAGAAAAATGACACTGGGCTAATCACGTTGCCGGAATCGCCTCTTTCAGCGCCTTTAGTGTCAGCCCCTAGTCCTGAATCAAGCGGCGATGTAAACAGTCTCTGGCGAATATTAACCTTTGTTTTCTTAGGGCTTTGGATAATGACATTGGGAATCGCTATTTGGGCATGGAAAAAGCGGTCAATAACAGCGAGTGGAACGGTTTCAAATACTGAACAACCACTTTGCATCGACGCGCTAAAAAAAGTCATCGAAGAGGGCGATGCTGCGAAAATTGAACGCTCTGTAAATGAGTATTTAACCACTCATCAAGACAGGCTAAACCCTGGCGACGTACAAGCAATTAAGCAAGAGCTTAATGCCATGAATCAAGCGTATTTTAGTGCTAACCAACAACCTTGGAACCCTGATTCGCTGCTAGCGAAAATTCAAAACCTTGGCAAAGCAAACGTAACAAAAACCGACCACCAGCTCGAAAAGCTATAAATAACTAGATAACAATGGCAGCTCTCATGAGCTGCCCATTCTCTTATCCGGCCAAATTTGCTTTAGCGGTTTTATCTAGAGCACCAACCGCCGCCCCCTTCCCTATCAAGTTGCTCTTATGAACATCACTCACTCAACAAACACTTGGGGCTCGTATTCGTATCGCCTTACACAATTTCGCCCATGATTCTTCGCTTGATAGAGTGCCTTATCCGACAACTGATATAAATGGTCGAAATTAAAGTCTTTGCCTTTCGCTTTATAACAGGAGTAACCGACTGAAACGGTGAGTAACTCCCCTTCTGGGTTATGTCGATGCTTTATCCCCTCGCCCTCGATGCACTGACGAATGCACTCTGCTCTCAGTCGAACCTCCTCTTGCTCAGAACCAATCATGAGCAATGCAAACTCCTCACCTCCGATACGGCAAAAAACTTCATCTTCACCTTTGGTATGATGATCCAAGATATAGCCAATTCGCATCAATGCGATATCGCCTTCGAGATGACCATAGTGATTATTGAATAAGCCAAAATGGTCAATATCAATCAGGATCAGGCCAAACGACATGTCGTCTTCACACTCTAGGGCACAATATTTTTGCATCACATGTTCTAACATGCGGCGATTACCAAGACGCGTCAAAGGATCGAGCTTAGAAAGTACCTCAAGCTGTCGATTGGCTTCCTCCAACTCTTTTGTTCGGTTCTGAACCTCCAGCTCTAAGTTTTCGTTTAATTCGCGAATCGCCTCTTGAGCTTGAGTACGTTGCAATACTTCAGCTAAGCTGGACGCGAACATACGAATCACTTCACGTAACTGAGAAGTTAACGGCGCACGTGTCAGCAAATTATCAACAGCGATAAAGGCGATAGGACCACTGCTATTTGAAGTCAATACCGTCATCGCAGCCCAACCAAAGCCAACAATATTACAGTCATGATAAATAGGCACTGATTCTTCAAATGCGACTTCGTTTGGCATTGAGCGAGCCAGATTTATAAGAGAGAAATCTTGGGTTTCGCCAAAGAAGTAAGATTCATCCACCACATTACCTTGAATATCGGTACCCCACGTTCCTTGCATGTAAGAGCAATTTTCATCAGTTAAAAACACCGCCATTCGATCAATACCAAGATTTTTAATGGCGAAAGTGACGGCCGATTTGCATACTCCACTGACAGTAGTGCAACGTGATAACTCAACCATGCTTGAATGCAACATGCGTACGTTTTGTTCTTGGCGCTTACGAATGTAAATTTGAGAGAAGAGTGAACCAAACGAGTCCAACATCTGTTTTTGATATGCCGTTATCGGCTTACGATGAATAAAGTTATCTAGCGCGAACCACCCAAACGGTTCATTGCCATCGCGTAAAATCAACATCGCATTCCAGCCCTGCCCGATGACCTTGCCTGCTGTGTATATTGGCGCGTCTTCTACAATCACTAAGTTGCTCTCAAGGCTAGATAACGCGGTGATATACTCCTCGCTAAGTTGGTGTAAATCGTATTGTGTGTGAAATTCATCAATCGTAATTCCTGACTCATCCGTGCCGTATGTACCACTGAAGCTGCGCTTTTTCATATCGAGAAGCATCAGTGTAGAGCGATCAAACCCAAGTCGTTCACGTAACGCTTCGACGGCTTTGTAGTACAAGTCCTTTAAAGAATCAGGATTAGAGATTTCGAGTGCAACTTGCTGAACTAACTTCATATTTTCGATAAAGCGCTCGCGTTGGCTAATCTCATCAACATATTGCGCTTCACGAATATCTCTGTGCCTGATCTCTTTCGAGGCATTTTTTTCAGCACGAATACATTGCCAACGCGCCGCTGCGAGTTGCATTGCGTCGTAACTTTCTTCATAGATATTATGTGCCGTGCGAGCATGTACAGATTGAATCAGTAGGTAGGTACGTTTGATAGGCGTGTTGTCGAGCATCATGATGTAACTATCACCGCCTAAATCTCGGGTGTGATTCCAGTTACAAGTGTTGATCGCCAGAGGTATGATGCTTTCAGAGGTGTCAAACTGACTTGCCCACTCCCAGAATGTCTCAGGATAGTTTTGGGTTGGGTAAAGCTCTCCGCGAGAGAAGCTCATCGAATGACGAGGGTTAATTGAAGGATCTTCAAAAATAGCGAGGGCTTGAGGGGAGAACAGACTCTCTAAATGATCAAAGATTGCCTCCGCTAGCAACCGATGATCCCTCGTTGAAGACACTTTTCTTGTAAAACTTCTTAAACTCACCCTACCAACCTAATCTACTTTTTTATCCTCGATAAAAAACTACTTAGGCCATGATATGCAATCAATACGTTCAAATTTGAGCTGTTAAGTCATTCGCAAAATTATCAGACTTAGTGTTACATTCGAGAGCTCTTCAGCACTTTTAAAGCCATGTTTCACATAAGTTACATGCTTTATAAACTGGGGAGGAAAGTTGTACTCATTTACAAGATTTTTGTGTTGGTAGATGTTTTAAGCCTACGACTTAAAAAGAAAAAGGCCCCTCATCAAGAGGGGCAAAGTTACCATCGCTTATAGTTATTTAGTTATGCTTGTAAATACGGTGGATTAACCGAAATCACCATTTACGTAGCCTTGAGTACGGTCGTCTTGAGGGTTGCTAAAGATCACTTGCGTATCGTTGTGCTCAACCAGTTCACCCATTAGGAAAAACGCAGTGCGGTCAGAGATACGACGCGCCTGTTGCATTGAGTGAGTCACGATAACGATGGTGTAGTTCTTCTTTAGCTCTTCCATCAGTTCTTCGATTTTGTGTGTCGCAATTGGGTCAAGTGCCGACGTTGGCTCATCCATCAGAATCACATCCGGCTCCATCGCGATTGTACGTGCAATACATAAACGTTGCTGCTGACCACCAGAAAGACCGAATGCGTGTGATTTAAGGCGATCTTTCACCTCATCCCAAAGTGCAGCACCGCGCAGCGAACGCTCTACCACTTCATCAATTGTCTTTTTGTCTTTGATACCTTGAGCACGTAAGCCGTAAGCCACGTTCTCGTAAATGCTCATCGGGAATGGGTTTGGCTTTTGGAATACCATGCCGACTTTGATGCGAAGGTCAGCAACATCAATGTTGCCGTAAATATCTTCGCCGTCCATCGCCAATTTACCTGTAATTTTCACGCCTTCGATTAGATCATTCATTCGGTTCAAACAGCGTAGAAGCGTTGATTTTCCGCAACCTGACGGGCCGATAAGTGCAGTTACTTGGCGAACTGGAATTGGTAAGTTGATCGATTTCAGTGCTTGGTTGTCACCGTAGAATAGGTCTAGGTTTTCAATATCAAATTTGTTCATTGTCTTAATCTCTTAATTCTTGAATTCGTGTCTTTTAACGTGCGTTCTTAATTAGTGTTGTTAGTAAGTTGCGGTGTTAAAACGTCTAGCAATCAGTTTCGTTACCATGTTGATCAAGAGAACAACTACGATAAGCACTGTTGCCGTACCGTAAGCCTGATTCCATTCTTCAACGGTAAACAGTTCGGTAGTCAGTTTGTATAGGTGAACGGTTAGCGTACGACCTGAATCCAATAAAGAATCCGGAATACGTGCAACCATACCTGCTGTCAGGAATACTGGAGCAGACTCACCAATGACACGACCAATACTTAGAATGACCGAGGTTAAGATACCTGGCATTGCGCTTGGAAGAATCAAACGCCAGATAGTGTAAATCTTAGAAGCACCGAGGCCATAAGAGCCTTCACGGTAAGTTTGTGGCACTGCCATCAGCGCTTCTTCCGTTGTACGGATGATCACTGGCAGGATTAGGATACTTAGCGTCAATGCACCCGATAGAATCGAGAAGCCAAGGCCAAGAATCGCCACGAAGAAAGTCATACCAAACAGGCCGAAAATGATCGACGGGATACCCGCCAATGACTCGGTACAGAATCGGATGATTTTCACCAAACGACTGCCCACTTTCGCGTATTCGGTCAAGTAGATTGCCGTCATGATACCGAGTGGCGCTGCCACTGCGATAGAAGCGATAACCATGTAAATGGTCGCCACAATCATTGGGAAGATACCGTGCTCTTCACCTGTGCGCGTATAGTTATCAGTAATGAAGTTCCAATCTACGTGTTGTAGACCGTTTGATAGGATGTACCAGATAATCCAGAACAAAAAACCTACCGTTAGTGCTGCCGAGATCCAGACAAATGCGTTAAAGACATTATCTTTGAACTGGCGTGCTTTTTTCAGTTTTGTGCGATCCATAAAAGTCACCTTTAACGAGCGATTACTTCGCTTTTTCTCGGTTTAGGTACAGTAGTACAGCGTTCAACGACATGATGAAGACCAGAAGTACTACACCTGTAGCGTAAAGTGCGTTCGCGTGAACACCACTTGCGTAAGACATTTCAATAGCGATGTTTGCAGTTAGTGTACGAGCCGAATCAAGGATGCCTTCTGGCATTGCCGGCGCGTTACCCATAACCATGATAATCGCCATGGTCTCACCCAACGCACGACCGATACCCAGTATCACACCTGTCATGATGCCTGAGCGAGCCGCTGGAACGAGCAACTTAAAGATGGTGTAGATTTTCGATGCGCCCAGTGCCAAAGAACCTTCTTTATAAGTACGAGGGACAGCGCGGATAGACGTTTCAGATACCGTAATTACCGTTGGTAGAATCATCACACCAAGAACAATGATACCGGCAAGGATAGTATTACCTGCAGGTACATCAAATACCTTCTGAATCAATGGAACGATAATAACCAGACCGAAGAAACCGTAGACCACTGAAGGAATACCGGCTAGCAGCTCAACCGCTGGACGGATGATGTCTGCTAATCGCTTTGGTGCGATTTCAGCGATAAAAATGGCGGTCAGAACACCAATTGGAACCCCAACAATGACAGCACCAGCCGTCGATACGATAGATGCCACAATCATGGTGGCGACACCGTAAAGCGCAGGTGGTAACCAGTTTTGTCCTAAGACAATGCCCGATACGCCTGCTTCTTGGAATGCCGGAATACTCTCTCGAACGATGAAGTATGCAATAACGGCCAATGAAACAATGCCGATTACGGCACTCGTTAGGAACAAGCCGTGGAAGATGCGCTCTTTCCAGTCTACACGACGCTTCTCGCGTAGGCCTGACTTGCTGATAGCTCTAGCGTCAGTATTCATAAGCTTTTCACTATTTGTTGCGATGGTCATTTAAAAATCTCACGGTTCTGGGCAATGCCGTTGAACACAATGGATAGAAAAGGCTCAGCCCGAAACGTTGGGCTGAGCAAACTTTAGAGTCCCGATGGGATTAGTTAACTGAGATGTAACCTTTTTGGTCAACTAGCGCTTGCGCTTCGTCAGTTAGCATCCAGTCTAGGAATTTTTGCGTTTCTGTTGATGGCTTGCCTTCTTTGTAAAGAACAAGGAATGGACGCGCTACTTTGTAAGAACCGTTTTTAACGTTAGCTACCGTTGCATCAACGCCGTCGATTGCTAGCGCATTAACAGTGTTGTCTACAGTACCAAGAGAAATGTAGCCGATTGCGTATGGGTTAGATGCAACCATTGTTTTCAGTGCGCCGTTACCGTTTGCAACTTGAGCACGTTGAGAGATAGCTGATACCTTCTTACCAGAAATCTTCATTTTTAGAGACATGATGTCTTCAAATGCGCCACGAGTACCAGAAGCCGTGTCACGAGTAATGGCTACGATTGGCTTGTCTGCACCACCGACTTCTTTCCAGTTTGATACTTCGCCTTTGTAGATTGCAGTCACTTGCTCGGCTGTTAGACCTGGCAGTTTGTTTTGTGGGTTAACAACCACTGCGATACCATCACGAGCAACCACTTCTTCGATTAGTGTTGATTCTTTTTCAGAGTCTTTTAGATTACGAGAAGACATACCAAGGTCTGCTGAACCATTTTTCGCTGCTTTTACACCAGCTGAAGAACCAGGACCTTGAACTTCGATAAATACGTTAGGGTTCTTCTTCATGTACGTTTCAGAGAAAACTTCCATCAGTGGAGTTACGCTGCTAGAACCCACTGCAGAGATAGTTTCTTTAGCAGAAACAGGAGTCACTGCCATTGCGCCTAGAAGTGCGATTGCACCGATTACTGTCTTTTTCATCACAATTTCCTTAAGTGGCTTTATTGCCGTTGTGTTTCACTTGAACGGTGCTCACTTTAGAATTTGAATATGACAGTTGTGTTTCACTTAGTTGAACCCTCTATGACACGTTGTCATTTCTAACTATTAATTCCGCGACTTATCCCTCTCTCAATTTGAACGTAACGTTTTTATAAGTTGCCTCATGTTCAAGATGATAACCCCATCGATTTTGGTACATTTCATAACAATTAGATATGAGTAACTCATTGATTTGGCGAATGTAACAATTAAAATCGAAATGCTTATTTATAAAAAAGATAATAATCAAACCGATAGAGGGTCAATCTCATGCGTCAATTTCTTAGTACGCTTTCTATTAAACTTCAGGTTTTTCTGCCTGTTCTATTCACAGTTATATTACTCATCATTGGACTAAGTGTCGGAATCGGTAAACTCGATCAAGCATTCAATAAGGTTTCGGCTTCCACCCATAAGCTAATCATTCACAAAGAGGAACTTAGCGGCATCGTAGACAACACTTACGCCATGCGCATCAAAGCCATTTATAGTCTATTTAGAGCCGAAGATGTTCAGTCTCTCAACCAAGAGCTTTCTGAGCGACAAAACAAAAACCGCGATTTTCTTAACTCCATCGACAATCTCCCTGGCGTTCAAAATGAAGTCAATGCTATGCGTAAGGCCATGAATCACTATGTTGATTTCACTCGCGTTACCATGACACCTCTGCTCACTACTAAACACTCTTCTGATTACACCACCTCTGATTTCAATCAAAAGTACGAATCTGCAATGGCTGAGTATCGATTAGCTGGCGAAGCGATGATCAACGCCATCGACAAACTATCTAAACAATTGAATCAAATCGTCACCGATGAAGTCGAAACGAATGGCGAACAACATTCAACCACGCTAACTTACAGCGCCGTCTCGCTTGCGGTGATCTTGAGTGCCGCTTCACTTATTAGTTGGGTACTCGCCAGCTACATCGTTGCGCCGATTCGTAACCTTCAAGTAACGATGCAGGAAGTCGCGAAGGGAAACCTACTAGTTAAGGCCGAAGCCATCGGGAAAAACGAAGTGTCTCAGCTGGCTCGAGATGTAAACCAGACCATAGAAAAACTGCGTGAAACTGTAAGCGCATTGGTTCGCATTAGTGAAGATGTGGCATCAGCATCAACCGAGTTAGCAACTGTTATGACTCAAAGCAGCGTCAACTCGGATCAAGAAAAGCAAGAAGTTGAGCAAGTAGCCTCGGCGATCAATCAGCTAGAGTCGACCGCAGCTGAAGTATCGACCAATGCACAAGAAGCCGATAGTGCATCAAATCAAGCACGTACGTTAACCTCACAAAGTATAAGCATGTTTGGGGAAAGCACTCGCGCAAGTGAAAAGATGGCGGAACAACTTAACGAAGCCGCTGCCGTCGTAACTTCGCTAAAAGATCAATCAGAACACATTGGTCGCGTGATCGAAGTGATTGAAGGTATTTCTGAGCAAACGAATCTACTTGCACTGAATGCAGCGATTGAAGCTGCACGAGCGGGCGAAAGTGGCAGAGGCTTTGCGGTAGTGGCCGATGAAGTACGTATGCTGGCAGCGCGAACTCAGGAGTCCACCAAAGAGATCCAAACCATTATAGAAGAGCTACAGCAACAATCTGGTCACGCAAATGAAAGTATGCATTCCAGCTTAGCCATGTTGTCAGACAACCAAGCTCTGACACAAGAAGTTAGCCAATCACTTGCTAATATCAGTAATGCTATCGCCGATCTGAACTCAATCAACACTCAAGTTGCGACCGCATCAGAAGAGCAGAAACAGGTTACGGCTGATATCAACAACAACTTAACGAACATCTATGAACTAGTGAGCCAGAACGTCACTGGTATCACTCAATCCGCCGCGGCAGCGCAAGAGTTGTCTGGTTTAGCAGAAAATCAAAAACATCAACTTAAGCAGTTCCAAGTTTAAATACTCTGCTCAACACGATAAGTTCCAAAGGTTAGAAAAGAAAAAGCTCCGCACTGGCGGAGCCTATCATAAAGGCAAAGCTATCAACCCTTATTAACGTAATAATTATTATTCATCTGTCACTAACAAGAGAGAGCTTTTGAAACTTGAGTTTAACGGATCTCTATTGAAAACCTCACCATTAGTCGTATCAAAAGTTGCAACATGCTTACCGTCGCCATTAGGTGTGTTGCTCCAGACATAACGCCCTAGAACATCATCTCCATCTTTCAGACTATAGCCGCTAGCAAACCCTGTACTATTTATGGCTGGGCTGTGGCAAGCTCGCTCAGTTAGAGATACTAGCTCTTTGATATTTGCTAGTCGCCAATTTTTTTTGTCAGCAAAATTGTGAAGAGGATGGTTGCCGTCCTTATTACGAATTTGTTTGGCTGTGGAGAGAGCGAGTTGCCATGACATTGTAGATCGCGTCCCCTGGCATTCTTGGTTTCCTACATTCCATGTCATACCAACTGGACAGCGCATCCATGTTAGACCTGTTTTCAGGTCAGTTACGGTACCGCTCTCAGAATATGTATAACGCGTGTTAGGTGCCGTTTTAGCAAAGTCAGTAGAACACTCTTGTGCAGCTATTGCAGTTTGAGAAGCCAAAGTAAGAGATAGTACAGTTATTAATTTCTTCATCTTATTGCCCCTTAACTGCGACTAGACGGATTGGGAATTGGTAAGAATCATCGGCACCCGCACTTGTGTTGCTTGATCGAATCTCGACGTATGAAATAGTGCCTCTATCTTTGCCCCGGGAGACAATCGCAGGGAAATAAATCTCGCCATCAATAAGTTGTGATGATGCATTCGTAAACTTAAAGTCGCTATGCCAAAACGCACCATATCCTAAATAAGGGCTACCTATGGTTTGCTGTGGAAAGTATTTAACATTAAAACCATAGACGTTGTATTTTGCATATTCATCGTTCGGAGCAAACAGTGTTTGTTCACCAAAGTCTAGTAAGTCATAAGTCTCACGGTAAGTAGGCAAGCGCCAACCAGTGATTCCACATAACGATTGTTTGTTTATGTACTGAACATATTGGCTAGTGGTACAAACTTCATCACCAGCGTCTTTACAACCTGCAAGCTCTACATCTTTGCTAAATGGCTTAAATGTTTCAGACTCAAACGCAAATAGGCGATCTTTAAATTGAACTGAGCTCGCATCCGCACTTTTGTTTTCCCAAACAAGACCAGTACGCTCGTCCATAGTACAAGCCCACTCAGTCGCATCTGCAGCTAAAGCTGCACCTTGTGAATCTAGCTTAACGAACTTAAAGCCAGCGCCTGTCGACGTTTGCTTGTCCTCTTTGTCGAAGCCGTATTCTGCATCTTGACCAGGGTAAGACGCTTGAACCTCAGCAACGTCTGCTGCTCCTTCAGCAAAATAAAGAACGGCGCCCGTATCGTTACTACCAACCGTTTGTTCAGCAACCGCTACAATTTCTTCAGCAAATGCACTTACTTCCGCTTCAGACAGAAGATCAGAGGCCAACGATTTACCTTGAAAGCTAAGATTTTGAGCAAGCAGCGCTACGCCTTGGGTCATTTGCTTTGGTTGCATCGCAGCTAATAGCACAACCGTGTTTTGCTCTAGCTTGTCTAGCTCGCTAGCTTCTGCGTTAGACATCACCGTACCAGAAAGAGAAACGCCGGCATCGGCGAGTTGCGCTTTCACAATCTCTTCAGCTTGAGCAACGGTTTTACCGTCAATTACAAGACCCGCGAGCAACGTTGTTACACCATTGACCGTGTTACCCGTTGCTAAATTTTGACCCGGAGCCGCAAGACGCAACGTTTGGTTTGAACCTTGATCAACTTGAGCAAGAATGGTGCTGGTTAGTACGTTTTTGTCGCTTGAAGTCAGGCTAAATTTACCGGCATTATCCGTTTTAGCACTCGGTTCAGTGGAATCACAAACGTAGTTTTGGTTTAAATCGATACATACTGGCGTATCAAGAAGTGTACCTGCAGAAACGATGGTGCCAGCTACATCATAGGTCGGTGCCGACGTGTCACCACCAGAACCTCCGCCACAGCCAGCAAGGGCTAGTGACATAGCAACGAAAGAATATTGAAACTTCATAGATTTTATCTTCTTTTGATTTTAATTAACGAGAGCGAATCACTCTCACCATTGAAAGCAGGAAAAGTCCTAACAAGGTCCAAGGCGAACCACTGCCACCTGAACCACCGCCACTGCTTTCTTTAGTGGTATCAGCACTACACTGATACTGAGCAAAGTGACTCACACCCCACTCTTTCAACACCCCAGAGTTCCCTGACACGCGGTCAGACACTTCGAGACGCCAAGTACCCCAACTCGGTTGACCGACAAGTGCTTGTAACTCCTCGTCATACTGAGCGGTGAAGTAACCTTTAAATTCTTTGGTATTGCTTGATTGATGGCTAAGTAGCACGACCGATTTGCCTTGTGGAGACACTAGCGTCACTTGCAGATCTTGCAGTGAGTCATGTTCGATGTTCAGGTAAACCGCAAACGAATCATCAATCGTGCGTGACTTGTCCGATAGCGTCTGAGAGAACAGTCTGTCGCCCTGTTCCGGCAAAGCGGAGTTCACTGGTTGAGGCTGGATATCGAGCTCTGGCGTACCATTAACCAGCATCACCTTTTCACTCCACTGGTGAGTCTTTAGGCCTTCAGAAAATTGATAATCCAATGAAATAGAGGAATCGAATTGCGTGCCACATGTTAGACCGCTTGGTAACGCCACCTTCATTGAGGTCGAGTCAGAAAGCGTTTCATCAAAGTCGAAAACAGATGCGTTGTTTAGCTGCCATTGCCCTTTGATGCTCGCTTCACGGCCAGTTTGGCTCAGGCTCAAACCAACGTCTTGACCTTGTGCGATGTATCGAGCGTCATAGCGAACACGAAGAGGCGCTTTAAGTAAGTTGTGTCTGTTGAAGCTGTCCGTCAGGAATTGGGCGTAGTTTTTATTTGGGAACAAGGTGTTTGCGGCAAACACGGTCGATTCCGCCAGATCATGCATTTTCACGCCACGACCAATGCCGTACATACCTTCAAGTACAATGGCGTCAAACTCGCGGAACACGTTATCGGTATCATCACCGTATCGTTCAACCGATGCTTTAAGCGCTTGAAACAGCGGCGTTGACCATAGCTCGTCACCTAGTTCACCGCCCACACTGACGTGCGCTGGATACTCTGAGCTCTCGAAGTAACGTGCTCTTTGGTTCCATAAGCTACGAGTTGTTTTGCGTGTTCCGAACACACCGTCCCAGTTGAACACCGTATCTAACTCGAATTCTTGACCACGACGCGAAGCATCCAAATATTGAATGCGGTAGCTCGCGCTGCCCGCCCAGTAATCAGCAAAACCCTCTGCGATAGCACCAGTGTGACCGTACGCCCAATCCGGTACGATTTGGTAATGAATGCCATGCCCAAGCTCGTGTATCACGACATCAGCATCGACTGCATCCGGAGAAACACCACCGACACCCAGCATGAGTGCTTTCGGACCGTAATAGTAAGTAGAGTTATCTTTTGATAAACCGCGAGCGTCAAAACGAAGCGGTTCGTCAAACAAGTCGTAAGTCAGGCTTGTCAGATATTGGATCGAGCTATCAAGATGATAAAAAGCCATCAACTGTGGGAACGCATTGTCACCAAACTCGGTGCTTTGCATCTCATCAACACTGTCAAACGCTTGAACTCCTTCTGCGCTGAGAAAGTCCAACGTATCAAGCACAGGTGCTTCACCAGGTGCTGGGGCTGCAAATAAACCCGTCGCATCCACTTGCTTTAATCTTGGGTTAGAGAGATAGAACTTACCTCCCGACTTTAAAACCTCAATCGACTTGGTTACGTACTCGATCGGCTGAGGGTAATCGGACAGTGCTGACCATGTCGATTCTGGTGCCGCTTGCTGTTGCATGGTGCGCAGATCTGGGTTGAATAAAGAAACCTCAACATCAACCAGACTTCCGGAGCTCAAAGCCGGTGGCTCTTGTGCTTGCAGTTGGCGAGGCGATTCCAATTCCATTGCAACCGTTGGTTTACCGTTGCGAATTATCGTATCTTCAAGGCTCTTAAACACTCGCACAACGTGATGATTTTTATCAGTTGTTACTACAAGGGCACGCTGAGATTGATATTCACCGTTAACCCAAACATCAAAATTGTAATGCTCACCAAGCTGAGACTGGGTTTTGTAACGGAACTTAAACTCGCCCGCTTCTGAGTAGTGGCTGTCTAAATAAGTTTTCGCTTGCGCTTCATTGGTCACCACAGAATCCGTTGTGGGATAATCCCACTCTGCAGACAGCGCCGCAGGGGTACATGCAATAAGCAGTGAAAACGCCAATGGTTTTAGCTTCATGATTTCGTCCTAGAATTCGTATTTTGCAGTCAGCGTGAAGTAGCGCCCTGGCTCCGTTGAGTAACGCTTACTTTCCTCAGCGATACCCGCTACGTCTTGGTATCGGATGTATTCTTTGTCGAACAGGTTGATGATGTTTGCGCTAACACGAAGGTCTTTGGAAACGTGGTAAGTTGCGCCAATATCAAACGTATTCCACGCACTTGTCTGCGCGCAATCTGTCGCTAGACCAAGCGTGGTCTGGCATTTAGGAACGCGATCCATGGCCGCGGCCCAGTTCCAAGCCACGTAAGCATTGAAGTCTTGGTTGGCGTATTTCAGTTGAGCGTTACCTTCGAATGGCGTAATGCTTCGAACGTATTCACCTTCCGCGTCTTTGCCATCTACGTAGCCAAACTTAGTGCTAATGTTCCATCGCTTAGTGATCGCGTAACCCGCAGAAAGCTCTGCACCATACGTCTCGACACCATCGAGGTTTTGGTATTGTTTAATGTAATTACCATTGCTTGAGTCAAAGCCCGTGGTCACAACGTCGATGAAGTTTTCAAACTTGTTGTAGAACAAAGACGCATAGACATACGCGCGACCGTTATCGAACTTGTTACCGATTTCAAATGAGTCGGAAGTTTCAGCTTCTAGATCCATGTTTGGTGCAATTACAAACGGCGTGAGCGGCACAAAGTCGTGGCTTACGAAGCCATACGCTTTATCGTATTCCGGAGCACGGTAACCATGGTTATAAGATACATAAGCAATGTTGTTGGCAAACATTTCACGAGAAACCGACAGGCTTGGAGATACCTCTGAGCTATCCATGTCTTTTAATGGGAAGCCGCCCACTTCACCCGCACCGTCTGGCGTGAGACGGTGCGCATCAAAGCGTAGGCCACCTGTGATGGTCCATTTATCCAGTTCCACCATGTCTCGAACGTACAAACCAATGTTATAAGCACGAGCAGGAGCGAAAGGTTGTTTGGTCGAAGGTGTTACTCCGTTCCAATCAATCTTGGAGTCGCTATCTGTGCGTTCGTAATAGTCAGTAGAAAGCTCGACACCGTAAGCCAATTGGTGCTCAGCATTTGCTGCATAAATCGTATTAGTGAAATCGCCACGGAAGCCAATTGTTTCGTCAATGAAGGTTTTGTGTTCCAGCTCGCGACGCTTGGTGATCAAACCATTGTGATCCACTTGGCGCATTAAACGGTTGGTGTCTTCCACCACTTCGGTGTGACGCCAGTAAACTTTGGTATCCAACTCTTCGAACCAAGTTGGATTAATCGGAGTCACCTCTGCACCAATATAAGCGCTGTACTCTTCTGTGGTTTCATCCTCAGCAAAGTCTTCAATATGCCAAATTCCATCAGGTTGAATGGACGGTGAACCCTCCAAACGCTCTTGGTTCTGGGTGTAGAGTTCAGCTTTCGCTTTCAACATCACCTCTTCATTGAAAAAGTGGTTGATCGTATAAGCACCGCTGTAACCATCGAGGTCGCGGTTATACAACTCTTCATCAAAGTTACGTGTTTCTTGTCCTTGCCAGTATGAAACGTTAAACAAACTCTCTGTATCACCGGAACGAAAAGCTAGATTACTCGTGCCTTTGTACTTGTTGCTGATATCGGTGTAAGTACCGGAAACATCGGTGTAGAAGTCTTTGTCTTTTAAGAAATCACCCGGCTGACTGGATTCTAAAATCACCACACCGCCGATCGCGCCAGAGCCATGCACCGAAGAACTTGCCCCTTTAATGATTTGCAGCGATTCAAAATTGGATAAATCAAAAGTATCTCGCCCAACGGCATCATTAATGTCATTCGCACCGAAGCCATCCGCAGAACGAATGCCATCACGAACGATCATAATGCGGTTACCCGTCATACCACGGATGGTAATGTTTTGCGGACGTCCTGCACCGCCCGTCACGCTTACACCAGGTTCGTTACGCAGCACGTCATATAGCTCGGTCTCGCCTCTTTCTTCGATTTGCTCGTTTGTGATAACCGCGACACTACCTGCCACTTTTGACAATGGCTGATCGATTTTATTGGCGGTTACCACCACCTCTTCCATTGAGAAAACCTTAGATTCGGCGTGCACTTGACTGGCAGCAAGTACCGAAAGTACTGCCGCTGACACTGGGGTAAGCTTCATTTACTGCTCCGCTTTAGATGTTTTAATGAGTGATAGTAGAAATGCGTATTCTTTTGCTTGTTGTTCTTGCGCTTGTCGTGGGTCCATTTGGTGGCCCGAATTAAAATCAGTTTGCAACAAGTACGGCCCGTTGCGCTCACTTAACGCTGAAACTTTAGCGAGATACTTAGCGCCTTCCCAATATGGCACGCGCTGATCGATTAAACCGACTTGAACAAACATGGGTGGGTAAGCGTCTTTATGGATATTGAGAATCGGATCGTACGCCTTCATTAACGCCAATTGTTCAGGTTTGGTTGGGTTACCCCATTCGCCATACTGCTGTGTGGTAAGCGGAAGTGAGGTATCCGACATACTTGCAACCACATCAACAAAAGGCACTTTAAGTACGACACCTGAAAACAATTTAGGATCTTGATTAACCGCTCCGGCCACCAACGTGCCACCAGCACTAGAACCGATGGCGAAAACCTCTCTATTGCCACGTTCGAATGTTTGCAGCGCCTTCGCGGCCGCGACAAAATCACCAATAGAATTGGCTTTTCGCACACCACGGCCTTGCTCGTGCCATTCATCGCCAAAGTACCCACCGCCACGGACATGGGCGATAGCGTAAATCACACCTTGGTCGAGTAAACTGATAACCTGAGGCATAAAGTACGGTTTCATCGTAAAACCATACGCGCCGTAACCGTAAATCATCACAGGAGATTGTGGGTGCAATTTGTCTTTGCGATACGCCAAAGAGACAGGGACAGAAACGCCGTCGTGCTTAATAAAAATACGTTGGGATACATAACGCTGACTATCAAAGTCTTGGTAAGCATCTTGAGAGTACAAGGATTTATTCAGCGTTTTTACATCGAACTCTTCCCACTGAGGAGGCGTAGTCATCGACATGCTTCGGATACGAATTTTGTTTGATTCAAAATCGCCCAATGTGCTTAGCCAAGCGACATTACCATCGTGTTCCAATGGCAGTATCACTTTTTCCTGACCTTGGTAAGAATACACCGTCAAAGTCGACACATTGTTTGGCTTGCTAAGTGCCACAACTCCTGCATCATAAAGGTAGAACTGTTCAAGCGGCTCATGAGGATTGGTAAAGCGTTGCCATGTTGCGCCAAGCGGTGCGAGTTCGGCTTGGTAAAGGGCGAACTTTCCTTCCAGGTTGCTTTTAAGATAAATGTAACCTTTCGCCACATCCGCGTAATATTCCACACCCACTTCAGGCTTTCGCAATGAATCTGAGACAGTGCCCGTTTCTAGATCGACAAGCTTCTGCTCTGTTGTTGACTCGTTGTTGCTTTGTAGCACAGCATAACGGCTATCTGCCGCACGATAGAAAGAAAGTAACCAATCTGACTTGGGTTCATTCCATAGGACTGTTTTTGCCAAAGATTCAGTGGAGATACGTAAGATCTGATGAGGTCGCTGAGTGCGCTTTTCTTTTGCAACGAGGAATGCCACTTTCCCGTTAGGTGACAACAATACGCCACTATCGACGTGCGTCGCCAGTTCCGTAGATTGGCCGGAGAGTAAATCAACAACCACAGCACGATATTGTTCGCTACCGTCGATATCTTCCGTGAAAAGGAGCGTGTCACCATTCACTTGCCATTGACCAAGTTGGTAGTACTGATGCGCAGATTGTCGTTCATCGAAATCGAACACCACGTTTTCTGGTGCCTGTTGACTCGCACGGGATAATAGTAAGTAACGACCATCGCGACGCGTTAGCGTCCACTCTCTTCCACTCATGATCGACCATGGCTTATCACCTTTGTCTGCCACCATGGTATCCCACTGCGTGAGTAGGTTTTTTGTCAACGTCTGATAACTTTTTTGGTGCTGTTCAGTTTTGTGGTTTTGTTCTGTTAGGTAGGTAAGAACTCGCTCATCTTTACGAGCATCATCTCGAAGCCAGTTGAAATCATCAGCAGCAAAGCCAGAACTAGAGGTAATTATGAGCCCTAAAAAAACATGAGTAAATTTCATATAGAGAGCGAATTCATTTATAGGATTAATACAATGGCGCGTATTCTGCCCTTAAATAAAAATGAGATCAATTATCATTTTCATAATCATGTGAGATTTTTATCTAGTGTGTGAGGAAAAACGTTTGCTTTGACCGAGGTAATAAAACTTAATAACTTTCTAAATTAGCGTTCTATGCTGTTTATATACAACCAGACAAATATAAAAGCTGACAAACGAGTGAGTATGGAAAAACGCTATTTCACCTAGCGACAGACATAAAAAATCCGAGTGCGAACACTCGGATTTTTAAGAACTAAAATCCGTGGGAAACTACAGCAGCTTTTACTCTTCAGAGCTCGGTGCCGCTGGTTTTTTCTTAGGGATGAAGACATCATCACCCACAGATACGTTTTTGTAGAAGCTCTTGTCACGCTTAGCTGGTTTTTTCGCCGATTTTTTCGCTTGAGGGCGAGCTTTCTTTGCGGTCGCTTTCTTATTGCGGAAATCTGGTTTAGGTGGCTTAAGGCCTTTAAACTTACCTTTCAAATCTTCGAACACTGAAAACTCAAGATCTTGTTGTAGGTATGCTTCTACACGTTTAAAGCTATCCCAGTCTTTTGGACCAACAAGAGAGATTGCATCCCCTTTGTTTCCAGCACGACCAGTACGACCAACTCGGTGTACGTATTCTTCGGTATGCTTTGGCATATCGAAGTTGATGACGTGTGTCACAGTTGCAATATCCAAACCGCGGGAAGCAACATCAGTCGTTACAAGGATCTTAAATACTGCGCGCTCAAACTGACTCATAATGGTGTTACGTTGAGTCTGGTTCAAGTTACCACTTAGTGCTACAGCCTTCAGTTTCTTTTCGTTCAGCTTTTCTGTTAGTCGCTCAGTATCATCACGCGTTGCCGTAAAGATAATAACTTGACGGTATTCAGCCTCAGAAAGAACACGATCTAAAATTGCCTCTTTATGATCTAGGTGATCACACAAGTAAAATTTTTGCGTGATATCTTTATGTTCTTCGTTAGAAACGCCGATAGCAATTCGCTTTGGCGCATTGAGCATTTCAGCCGCGATTTCATTGACGTCTGCATGATCTAATGTCGCAGAGAACATCAACGTTTGACGACGACGATGCTTGGCTGCTTTATGAATGCGACGAAGCTCTGGTGCAAAGCCCAAATCCAACATACGGTCTGCTTCGTCCAGAATTAGCGTTTCCAAACCATCCAGATAAAGCGAACGGTGCTCTAAGTGATCAGCCAAACGTCCTGGTGTCGCCACGATAAATTTCGGGTAACGACGCAGAGCTTTTACCTGATCGTTAAAGTTCTCACCACCCAAAATCAGTGCTGCTTCATAAGATAGGCCAGCTAGCATAGAACGAAGCTCACCATATACTTGTTTCGCTAGCTCACGAGTAGGAGCAAGGATTACCGCGCGAGGGTCTTTCGCAGAAAACGATTTTGTCTTTAAAGACTTATGAAGCATTGGCAATACAAACGCCAAAGTCTTGCCCGAACCTGTTTTCGAAGATGCCAATAGATCCTTGCCTGCAATCGCAACAGGAATCGCCTGCTGCTGAATGTCAGTCGCTTTTTTAAAATCGTAGTGTTTTAGGTTCTTCAACAATCGGTTGTCTAGGCCTAGATCTTTAAATTGCAAAGTATTCTCCAATAAATCAGTCAGCGTCTGAGCGCTCTGTAGTGTCGTTTCCGCTCTAACGCAGCAAAAAAATAAAGCTCGGTATAATACCGCAAATCATAGGAGTATAGATAGAGATCACACAAACTAATTCCCTGTGGTAACGGTAAAACATCATTTGTGGCTCAGTTCAGAGTAAAGACTAGCCTTTTTGATGAGCAGCTGGACAGGAAGTTTAGAGAAAAGCCGTTCAAATATGCCTTCTATCCATCAACAAAACGACTTAAATAGCAGTTATTTGGGCCAATAAACTTTCATTTGTGTCAATATCGTCTAAATTATTGATATCAGGAACGTGGCAAATACACCTGCTATGAAAACTGTTGTGAGAACGAAATAAAGGATAGGTAGTTAAACTTTGTTAAGTTCAGGTAAAAGTTGACGTCAGGTACTCCATGAAATTCTTGGGTTTTTTTGACTTTTGCTACATCATGTACTGATAAAATGTAACCACATTTAACCTCGCTACTGTATAAAATAATAGTTAGTGGCGAGACTTTCACTATAAGCAAGGAGTTCTTATATGAACAAAACGTTGATCGCAGCTGCAGCAACTTCAGTACTTCTACTAGCCGGTTGTGCTTCTTCTGATGACGCAGCTACAGCAAATGCAGCAAAATTAGACGAACTAAGCAACCAAGTTAGCCAACTAAGCCAAGACGTACAAGCTCTTCAATCTGACGTTCAAAAATCAGGCGCAGCAGCAATGGCTGCTCAAGAAGAAGCTGAGCGTGCTAACGAGCGTATCGATAACATCGCTCAGTCTTACACTAAGTAAGATTTAATACCGCGTCTTAACGCCCGTTAAGGCGCGGTTATTTCGATAGGAACCCCATTCTGTGCAGCGATTGCTGCTTTAGCCTTCACGTTTTTCATACCGAATTCATCCAACCACCACTTTAACTCTTTCGGCACTTTCAGTTCATCTTTCTCGCCATTACTACGAGTCAAAGGCTCATGTGCTTCTAAGAACACACTTCTGTCAGGCTCAAGTGTCATTTTGATAGGCTGGTTAATGATGTTAACGTCTTCGCCGTTACGAACCTTGTCAAATAACCACTCAATGTCACTTGGGTCCATACGAATACAACCCGCGCTGACTCGCATACCAATCCCAAAGTCCTTGTTGGTACCATGAATTAGGTATTCGCCATTCCCGTAAGCTAAACGCAATGCAAACATACCAAGTGGATTATCAGGCCCCGCAGGAACAACGGCTGGTAGGTCAATGCCCTTTGCTTTGTACTCGGCACGAATAGAGGCTGGAGGAGTCCATGTAGGGTTCGGTCGTTTTTGGCTGATACGCGTTGTCATTACTGGGGTATCGCGCCCTATTCGGCCAATTCCGACAGGAAATACATGGACAATATTCTCTCCTTTCGGAAAGTAATATAAGCGCAGCTCGGCTAGATTAATAACGATACCTTTATAAGGTACGTCTGGGAGGATTAGCTGTGTCGGAATAGTAAGAACATGCCCCTCTTCTGGTAAGAAGGGATCCACGCCTTTGTTTGCGGCCATTAAACCTAGCATACCCACATCGTAGAGCTTAGCGATATTTGCCATGGTTTCGCCTTCTTGCACTACGTGGTTTTCAAGGCGACCAATTAAACGGCTTCCATCCTCTGGTAATTCGTACATCTTAGCGAATGATAGACCACTCACTAAAGATAACGACACAGATAGCAGGGTACGTTTTGCGAAACTCATTGATCGCTTTTTGCTAAGCATTTCACTCTATTCCTTGGCACTTTTAAAGAGCTGTAAGGTTATCTCTCTTTCTGTCTTGTGATCAACCATCGGCTTGTGATATTCCAGTAAAGAAAAGCCCTCCCAAGTCCAAGGTTTATGGATGTATTTGTTCGGTACACTTTTGATTTCTGGTACCCAGTGGCGCACAAATTCACCATTAGCATCGAACTTTTCGCCTTGGCTTATCGGGTTGAAAATACGAAAGTATGGCTGCCCGTCACAACCCGTAGAAGCAGACCATTGCCAGCCACCATTGTTCGCTGCAAAATCGCCGTCCACCAGCTTACTCATGAAGTACGCTTCTCCCCATCGCCAATCAATATGTAAGTCCTTGGTAAGAAAGCTCGCGACAATCATACGTAATCGGTTGTGCATCCAGCCTGTTTGATTGAGCTGACGCATTGCTGCATCAACGATTGGGTATCCTGTTGTTCCTGTCTTCCATCGCTCAAAGGCTTTCTCATCATAGGACCACTGGATTTTATCCTCCCAATCGATAAATCCTTTGCCTTTGACGAGTTTTGGTTCGAAAACCAATAGGTGCTGATAAAACTCACGCCAAATGATCTCACTTAACCAAGTTGCTTTCCCTTCTGTAAGGTCATTTTGTTGATTTTCAGCATACAAACGAGCAATACACTGCCTTGGTGATAGCGCGCCAATCGCAAGGTATGGAGACAGTTGGCTAGTGCCATCAATAGCTGGAAAGTCTCGCTCGCTTTGATACGCGTCACTGCGCTCCCGTGCAAATTCCCTAAGCTGCTTCAAAATATCATTAGTCGAAGCCAGCCAGTCTTCACTGGATTCTCGAGGATAGCTAAATGTGAAGCTTGAATTAAATCGAGCCGACTCTAATTGTTCGAGTACCTTTTTATTGAGTGGCGCTTGCTCGTGAGGTTTTACTACCGTCGGCATATGGAACTGCGTTAACCAAGCACGCTTGAATGGCGTAAACACCTTAAAATATTCGCCTTGCTTATTAAGAACCGTCGTTGGCGCGTGCACACATTTGTCATGAAACAGTTCAAATTCGATATCGTGAGAAGCTAACGCTTCACTTACTTGTGTATCGAGCTCTCGTTCGTTCACCTCATAGTGAATGTTTGCCATGACAGACGTGGCTTCAAGTGTTTCCGCCCACCCACTAATCACATCTGTACAATCGGAAAACGACGGCACCTCTTTGTACAAAAAGGGAATATTAAGGCTTTCAAGCTCCTCGTTAAGACAAGCTAAGCGACGAGCAATGAGGTCTGCCTGCATCGGCGCCATGTGATGCTCCCGCCACTGCTCTGGCGTCGCGATAAAGCAAGCGACGACAGGATGACCTGAATCCAATGCCGCTTTGAGTGCCGTGTGGTCTAACGTACGTAAGTCACGTCGAAACCATACTAAAATCATGGTAGCTCCTATCTTTTGTCTACTAAGTTAGGTGTAATTTCTCTATCACTTCAGAGCACCCCATCCGATCACCTAGCTGTGCGTGAAGCATTTTGATGGACGCTACTTGTTTAGCAGCTAGTGCTTTATTGGAGAAAAGGTAGATAAACGAACCATTTTCAATGACCTCGTGATCTAGTAGACCAGAAACATCATCAACCTTATCGATCAAAGTCGTGTGATACCCTTGTTCACAAAGCTTCGCTGCTTGAATCCAACTCTCAGATTCTCTGTTTTGTTCAAAGCTAATGAGCAGACACTTTCCTTTGGAAGCGGCTTTGTTTTCAGAATCGATAACAAGGGCAAGTCGAGTGATTAAACAAGTCTGAAATAACCCCACCTGCAAGGATCGCAACGATCCTTTTACCATATCTAGCGCATCAAATACTGGGCTAATAAACTGATCAATAACGAGTTTTAGTGGGTACTCTTTAAGAACAGAGGCAAGTAAACTCTCTGCTTTTCCTCGATTCAGGGTAGACAGCGCAAGCAGCATGTTTTCAACTTCTTCGAGTGTGCGAACCTCGTTTTTGACTTCGACATCGGCGCTTTTTCCTAGCAACCCCTTAACTTTACCAATCGAAATCCCCTTCGCGAGCCAACTCTGGACTTCGCGAATCGTATCGAGATCTTGCTGGCGATAGAGTCTGTGTCCTTTTTCAGTTCGCTGAGGCTGGATCAAGTTGTATCTTCGTTGCCAAGCTCTCAGCGTAACTGGTTTTACACCCGTGATTTCTGCGACATCTCGGATCGCGTATAGTTTTTCTTCTGAACTACAAACCATAGCGTAATCTCATCTCCTGCGGATACGGTTCTAAAAACTTCTGTTTTGCTAAATACTCGTCTGGGTAAGTATTTAAGTAATGCTTAATCAACGTAAGTGGTGCTAGCAGAGGCAGCATTCCAATACGGTAGTCGTGAATCACTGTCGCTAACTCTTCTTTTTCTTCTTTAGTTAGTGAGCGTTTGAAGTACCCTTGTAAATGCATCAACACATTTGTGTTATTTTTGCGGCTAGCCCGATTCGTTAACGCCTTCATCAGTCCTAAACGATACTCTTGGTAAAAGTCTTCAATTTCATAATTAGCGACATCGGCAACTAAGCGGCCAAGGGATCGGTATGACTCTGGGTGGTGTGCCATTAACGTCAGTTTGTAGCGCGAATGAAAGTCGATGATTTTGCCACGAGTAGGCTCACCATCCATCGAGTCGTAAAAGTCATTTAGACAAAATACTCGAGTAATAAAATTTTCTTTCAATACAGGGTCGTTAAGTCTGCCATCCTCTTCAACAGGCAACCAAGGCATTTTTTGCATCAATGTTTGTGTATACAAGCCAACACCTTCTTTCGCAGCACTGTTCTTGCTGTAAACCTTGACTCGCTCCATGCCACAAGTTGGTGACTTGGCACAAACGATGTAACCACAAAGCTGCTCGCTTTGAAGTTCATCTACTTTATTGGCCGAGTAAGTGAGCATATTGTCGGTATGATCATTTTCTGGATTTTTGGTTTCAACCAATGCAACACGCTCTTCATTAGAAACAAGACGAATTGTTGGACGGGGTACTGGCATACCTACGCCGACTTCAGGGCATACCGAAACAAAGTCAAAATACGGGCTGAGCTCTTTAGTCACAAAGTTGCTCACCTTATGACCAGAGTCAAAACGCACTCGTTCACCCAAAACACACGAACTGATACCTACTTTGATTGAAGATTCCATGATGACGCATCCCTATACAAAAAGTTTTGTTGTATAACTTATAGCAAGCCTTTCCAGATTGTACAAGAAAATAAGTTGTACAATTTAATCGTTTTACTTCACTCGAAAGTATTTCGATCAACCAGCTGTCAGAAAAAAGTTTGGCCCAAAAACAAAGAATTTGTGCGCGCAATCGACAAACTGCTCAAAAGCAAATCGATTGCTCTTTTGATTTCAACAGATTTGGTTATCAATAGTAATTGCAGTTTCTAAATGCGTGGTTTTTGTGACTAAGCTCTCAAGGGGCCACTGTACGTCCCGATATTATTGCCTCAACGAAAACGAACAAGTTCAACAGAATTGGTAATAGCGTTCTATAATAGAGGCGTTTTATCAAAACAAAACTTTGGAGAGCACTTATGGCAACCCCACACATTAACGCACAACCAGGTGATTTCGCTGAAACAGTTCTAATGCCAGGCGACCCGTTGCGCGCTAAATACATCGCTGAAACGTTCCTAGAAGATGTGAAACAAGTTTGTGACGTTCGCAACATGTTCGGCTTTACTGGCACTTATAAAGGCAAAAAAGTTTCTGTAATGGGCCACGGCATGGGTATCCCGTCTTGCTGTATCTACGTACACGAGCTAATCGCTGAATACGGCGTGAAAAACGTTATCCGTGTAGGTAGCTGTGGTGCAGTACGTGACGACGTGAAACTAATGGACGTTGTTATCGGTATGGGTGCTTCTACAGACTCTAAAGTTAACCGTATCCGTTTCAACAACCACGATTTCGCAGCAATCGCTGATTACGGTCTTCTAGAAGAAGCCGTTAACCAAGCGCGCGCTCAGGAAGTGCCTGTAAAAGTAGGTAACGTATTCTCTGCAGACCTGTTCTACACACCAGAAGCAGACATCTTCGAGAAGATGGAAAAACTAGGCATCCTAGGTGTAGACATGGAAGCGGCTGGTATCTACGGCGTAGCAGCTGACCTAGGCGCGAAAGCACTGACTATCCTGACAGTTTCTGACCACATCATCCGTGGTGAAAAACTAAGCTCAGAAGAGCGTCAGAAGTCGTTCAACGACATGATGAAAGTTGCACTAGAAACTGCAATCAACATCTAAGAACAAATAGTAAGTAATAATTTGCAGCCAGAGTTATGCTGGCTGCCCGAATTATCCCGAGGGGGCGATTGTGTCTAACGGCGAACTGCCAAAAGACGCAGATGGGTTACAACTCAACTTTTGTAAAACATTGGCGTGTGACAACTTTGGATTGAGTGATGCAAAGCGTTACGTTCTGCAACATGCGAACCCTAAGCGTCCGGCGATGGTATGCCGTGAATGTGGAGCTTTCCCCCCCTTACTTAATAATCGCGATGTCGTGAACGAACTTCATCGCCTGCGGCACGTCCACAGTGACGGGTTGCCTGCTTGCCGTAATGATGATTGCGACAACTTTGGACTTTCTGTCCACACTCACAAACACCTCTATCACGCTTTCGGTTACAGTGGCGATCGCCAACGTTACCGCTGTAAAGTGTGTCAAAGTACCTTTGTTGACAAGTGGTCTGGTGCCAACAAGAAGCTTCAATTTCAAGAGAACTTGATGGGCTTGTTGTTTACGGGATATTCAGTACGAGAAATCTGCCGCAAGCTTAGTATTAACCCAAAAACCTTTTACGATCATGTTGACCATATAGCTAGCCGCTGCCGCCGCAAGCTTGCAACCATTGATGCGCGCTGGGTAAACCACGCAACGCATTATGAATTGGCCTCAAACTATATTGCATTGCAACCGAACAGCAATAACGGTGTGTATTGGATTGTTTCTGGCGAAGCGCATTCTGGCTATATTCTTTGCCAGCACGTCAATTATTCCGCTGATGAAGAGCCAATCGCAACGCTCGATCATAATCCTTACGATGAGGTGTCTCGTTTTGTTTCCCAGGAGTATGTAGCGGAAGCAAGTGAGCCGCTTGCGGAACCTTCTTATCACCTCAGAGAGCGAATTGACCAAAAATACCAAACAATTTTGGCTCGCGGTAACGTAGAAGACCCTCTTGGTAATCTATCTGTATTTCATTACCCTTCAAAAGGGGCATTAGTCCGTCCGCCATACACCTCGTATGCACACTATTTGCACGTACTTGATATGTGCTGCCCAAACAAACGTGTATCTCTATACATGCCTCAAGATCCCCTACTACGTTCAGCTGCACTGAGCGTTTGTTTACCTCGTATTAAAGAGAAAAGTGTCGACTTGATGTACGTAGAAGAGGACGCTAGTTGGGACATGAGCACTCCCTTTGGCAAAGTCGATATCGCCTATATGAGTTGGTGGCGCGATCGTTGGGCAATCTCTAGTCAAAACGAAAACCACAAAGGCATTTGCTACCTCGCTGGCGATCAAAATGAGCCTGAAAAATGGTTTAACGTTGCGACAACTCGTCATGTGAAGTTTTATCAAAACCGCTTTCAGATTCTTTTCGAAAGCTTCATTAACGAGCCACGTCGCAAATTACGACCTGCTGGTATTTTACCTCTTTTAGATATATTCAGAGCTTGGCATAATTTGTGCTATCAGGATAAACAAGGTCTTACCGCTGCACAAAGGTTAGAAGTCTCTGATGCACCTTTGACAATCAAACAGCTCCTATCGTAGCTATTCTATTGGTAATTTAGATGTAGTAATTAGGGGTTGTAACGGTATACATTACGGCCCCTGATCGTTTACCAAAACGTTATCCGCATCGCTTTGGTAAAGAAACATGCATCTAACCACTTAATATTAGGTGTGATTTCCAGTTCGATAGTCATGGATGTGAACGTTGGATAAAAACCAAATTCAGCTAGAAGATGATCTCACTAAGCTTAAAGGCCAAATAAAATCGGCCCCTAAACATACCTTTAATATTGCGCAGCAATATCGTATCCGCGCGGAACAAATTTTATTTGTGGACGGAGAGATCAAAGCCTTACTCATCATGGCGCAATGCTGTTGGTGCCTAATGGATTACCGACAAGGCTTAAAACTCGTCAAAGACGCTTACAGCAAACAAACACAGCTTGAAACCGACGATCATCTCCCGGAAATTCTCCATCTTTTTGCACTCCAATATTGGGGCCAAGCAAAGTATTATTCCGCGCAACAATATTGGATTAATGCGCTCGAACAATCTGCTCTTGTTGATGATGTTGAAATTCAAATCGAATCTCTAATTGGGCTTGGTAATGTATGGCGCATCACTAATGAACACCAACTTGCCGCTTCAACTCATGAGTTAGCCGTTAAAGTGGCAAACAATGTTCGTATTGCTTGGTTAGAAGGCAAAGCGCGCATCCTATTAGCTTGGGACTATTACTTACTAAATAAGTTTGTCGAGATGCTTACGGTACTGGATGGAGCAACCGAAGTATTAAAAGATCATGATGACAGTACGTGGCAAGCCGAGATCTGGGACTTTAAAGGGTTAGCACTGCTTGGACTAGAACGCCTTGATGCGGCCGAAGAAGCCACCCAAAAAGCCCACCAGCTCGCCATTGAGCATGATCTCGTTTGGATGAAAGCACACTCTTTTATTAGCCGAGCAAGACTTGAGCTTTTGCGCCAAAATACAGACAGCGCTGCCAAGTTGCTACTTGCAGCAGAAGAGTCTGCACTCAGTTTCGACCACGGTGAGCTACTCAGCCAAATTTGCTTCCAACAATCACGAGTCGCTGAAGAACAAGGAGACTTTGAGTCTGCGTTTAACGCGTTCAAGAAATACCGTAAGCACGCACTCAAAATGCTCAAAGAACAAACTCACCGAATCAGCATGGATAAAGCAAGAGGCTCTAAACGCCAACTAGAGCAGCGAGCACGTAAGCTGATCAATCATATTCGCTCTCAACACGAATACGACCCTGAAAAACAGTTCTCTAATGTCGTTTCTGAGACCTACTGGTGGGAACAGTTAGTTTTGTTTAAAACGGAGCTCAAACGCTCTAACCACGCCATCATTATGATTCAGCATTCAAACCCCGAAGTTCTCGATGTTTGTACCGAGCTCGTTCATGCATTGACAACCTCCAGCGACCTCATCTCGAGAATTTCCAGTAACAGGCTAGCAATGTTAATTGCAGAAAAAGGTCAAGCAGCAGAAGAGGTCTACCGCACTGTCCAAGCGATGTTAGACATCTATCCATGGAAGCGACGCGGAATCAAAGGCCCTAAACCGATACTGTATTTGCAAGATATCCTGACCTTCCCATTCACGTTAGAACAGCTCGAAGAAAGTTATATTGAGGTAATGAAGAATGGAACAACTGCTTAGCAAGGTGACTGACGCAGGTATCGATCCTTCTTCCGTTTCAGGTGAAGAAGCGATTACGCTATGGGAACACATAGGGTTACATATTGCGTCAACAAACCGAGAGAAAGCGCATTGCTATATCATTAGCGCCGAGTATCGAAGAGAGATCAAACAGCTCAACGACAGCATTAGTGAATTGAAACAAGCGCTTGAGTTGCTTGTTTTACCAGAGGATGTAGAAGATATTCTTTCTGTGAAAGCAAGCTTGAGTGAGCGTTTAGTTGAAGTAGGTGACTACAATGCGGCATTAACCGAGTATGTTGCTTCAACCAATATCGCCGTCGAGTACGGCTATATTGATGAGTACGTATTGGCCATTATTGGAATGGGTAATTTGTGCGATGCCTATGGGGATCACCAACGTGCATTACGTTATTATCAAAAAATAGATGCTATCGATCACGCTATTGGCAGTCGATCCCTACGCCTTCGTTACAAGCTGTACATGCTTGCCTGTTATATCAGCTTGAACCGTACCGCAGACGCCAAAGAGCTATTGAGTGAATGTGAAGAACTGAGCATTCTCGTCAGTGATAAAAACCTCGCCGCACAAATTCACCTCTACCGAGCCAAATTACATCGTCTGCAAGAAGACTACCCCAGTGCGTTGCTGGCTATTTCGAATGTTCAGTATACAACGGGTAGTGCCACGACATACTGGTTATCTACGATGGTCAAAATTGAGACTGCGTATTGTCTAAACGGTGTAGGGCACACCTCTTTAGCTAATTTAACGTTGGACTCCATCAGTAAAAGGATTCAAAAGCAGCTATCTCCTATCGTTACTCAGCATTTTTATAACGCGATGAGTCAAGTTTACGCCTCTCAAGGGTTGTATCAAGAAGCATTAAATTGTGAAAAAAAAGCGCATAGAATCGAATCTGATCTTGTAAAACATATTCCGATCGGTGAGTTAGGGTCTGCTCAACTACGCCGACTTTCACGCTTTGAGTTACAACTCAAACTCATTTTGTCAGAGCTAGAAAACAAAGAACTAAAAGAAACCACCAAGCAGCATAAAAATACTGTTGCTCAGCTACAGCAGGACGTCTTTACCGATCCACTTACGTCTTTACACAACAGACGCTGGTTAGAAGTTAAACTAAAAGATCTACTTCTGCACGATACTGCATTTGCATTGATGGTCATCGATATCGATCACTTCAAATCCATCAATGACGAACTAAGCCACTTGGTGGGCGACAAAGCGATCAAAAGTGTGTCACAGGAACTGGCGTCCTACTTCAGATTTAAAGGCGCATCGTGCGTACGATTTGGTGGTGAAGAGTTCCTCGTGATCCTTGAGAATACCCAACTGGAACGCGCAGAAATGCATGCCGAGAATTATCGTGAACGGATTTATCAATATGGTTGGGACGATATTCTTGGTGAGCGGGGGCTGACCGTATCCATAGGGATTACCTTGCATCGAGAAGGCGAGAATACTCAGCGAACTTTTTATCGTGCAGACAAAGCTCTTTATCGCGCCAAAGCCAATGGCAGAAACCAAGTCTGTACCGAACTTTAAACCATGCCCCGGTTGACACCTGGGGCTTTAGTATACTTTTTACTTATCCTTCCTATATCACTTCACTGCTTGTTTAAATAAGTACTCAGCAACACCTTAACTGCCAATAAACATCAGTGGATACTTACATCGCATAAACATAATTCCTACATAAAAACCGCTTGATTCATCTGTAGTTAAGACAAATACTTAAATTGTTAATTTACGTAGATTTTCCATTTCGCAATACGCACAGGTAGGTAAGATGTTTCTAGACTATTTTGCACTTGGGTTACTCATCTTCGTTGCTTTAGTGATCTTTTACGGAATCATTGTCATCCATGATATTCCATATGAAATCGCCAAAGAGAGAGAGCACCCGCACCAAGACGCAATTCACTACGCTGGCTGGGTCAGCCTTTTCACTTTGCATGCGCTGTGGCCATTTTTATGGATCTGGGCAACATTATGGCGCAAGGAACGCGGCTGGGGTTTTAAACAACTAGAACAAGAAACACACGACATTCATCACCGCCTTGAAGAACTCATCGATGAAGTCAACGAACTCAAAAACGAAGTATCGATGTTGAAACAACAAAAGATTCAGCAAAAGCCTTTGCCTGAACAAAGTAAAGAGGACGAATAATGGACTTATTGCTGATTCTGACTTACGCAGCTCTTTGTATTGCCATTTTTAAAATTTTCAATATTCCTCTAAACAAATGGACCGTTCCAACCGCCGTACTTGGCGGCGTAGTGTTAGTGGGCACACTCGTGCTGCTTATGAACTACAACCACCCATTTACTCAATTGGGTAACCAAGTGTTCCCGACTACGCCTATCGTCTCTGGCGTGCGTGGCCGCGTGGTGGAAGTGCCAGTCCAGGCCAACCAACCGCTCAAAACGGGCGATATTCTTTTCAAAATCGATCCTGTCCCTTTTGAAGCAGAAGTTGCTCGCCTGGAAGCGAAAGTTAAAGAAGCAAGCCAAGGTGCGTTGGGCTTAGAGTCTGATCTAAGAGAGGCAGAAGCTGCTGTATTGAAAGCACAAGCGGACAGAGATAAAGCACAAAGGGAATTTAGCCGATATCAAAGGGGCTTTGATCGTGGCGCGTTTACTGAACAAGATTTGGATACTCGACGCCAAGCGTATAAAGCGGCAGAAGCCATGTTAGACGTTGCGATTTTGCAACAAGAACAAGCGCAAATCGCTCTGGACTCTGAAATCGGAGGCGAAAATACCCAAGTCGCGCAACTTCTTGCCGAGCTGCGTAAAGCAGAGTTTAACCTAGAGCAAACCGTCGTTCGTGCGCCAACCGATGGTTACGTTACGCAATTGGCTTTGCGTCCTGGTGTTATGGCTGTGCCGTTGCCACTTGCCCCGGCAATGACCTTCGTACATACCGAAGACATTACGTACACCGCGGCATTCAGACAGAACTCATTACAACGCTTGAAGCCAGGCTTTGAAGCAGAATTTATGTTCCGCGCAATTCCGGGCAAAGTGTTCCGTGGCGAAGTCATTGACGTGATTCCAGCCATTGGTGAAAGCCAAATTCAAGCGCGAGGCGCTCTGCTTGGGACTGATGCCTTGCGCACGAGCGGACGTGTTTTTGCGAAGCTGAAAATTACCGACGACTTGAGTGGATACCACCTACCAATGGGTACTGCGGTTGAAGTTGCAGTTTATTCAGACAGCTTTACTCACGTATCAGTGATGCGCAAAGTGCTTATTCGTATGAAGAGCTGGCAGAACTATTTATACCTCGACCATTAATGAACATATAGCGCATTCATTTATTGGTAAAAATAACATCAAACCGTGTAATCAGGGGCTGACGATCAGCCCCTGATTCATTCTAGCCATCCAGATAGATAGCATTCCCACTTTTATTAATATTCTGTATAATGCGCGCCTTATTTTTAATGCTTGCTAAAACCAAAGCCAGTCAAAGGGATGCGTGAATCAAATCACACATTTCCTGAAGAAAAATAGAGCAAACAATAAGCAGCTTGGTTGTTTTGAATATATGTTACACAATCAAATAACTAACGCTTTCCAACAATATAAATGAACGTTCTTTAAAATCGACTATTGAACTGAGGTTATCTATGAATCTTTCCGCTAAAACTGTTGTGGTTATTGCAATCGGTGCTGCTCTTTACGGTATCGGTGGCTTACCTATGTTTGGCATCCCTGTGTTTGCAAACACAACGCTAAAACCAGCAATGGCAGTATTAGCATTGTTCTCAGTACTATTTGGACCACTTGTTGGCTTCTTGGTTGGTTTTATTGGTCACTGGGTTACTGACCTATTTGCAGGTTGGGGCGTATGGCTCACTTGGGTACTTGGTTCAGGTATTGTTGGTTTGATTATCGGTCTATTCCCTTCTCTAACGCGCTACCGTTTGGAGAAAGGTGATTTCAATATGAAAGACTTCGCGTTATTCGTAGTACTTGCGCTATTAGGCAACGTATTTGGTTACGGTTGCTCTGCATTCCTCGACACGATTTTATACGCAGAACCGTTCACTAAAGTGTTTACCCAGCTTTCTATTATCGCGATCGGTAACACCATTCTTATTGCTATTGTTGGCTTCTTCATTCTTAAGTCTGTCGCTAAACGTAACAAGCAAAGCCGTAACTTAACAGAGGCTTAATGTCGAATGACAATCGAATTTTCTAACTTCTCTTTTAGATATGAGTCGCTGGACAAACCGACGCTAAAAAATATCAATCTAAGGATAGAGAAAGGAGAGAAAATCGTCATTATCGGTCCAAGTGGTAGTGGTAAATCTACCCTTGGGCAATGTCTTAACGGACTGATCCCACACGCAATCAAAGGGGAAACCAGTGGAACATTGACCATCAATGGTCAAGACACCGCCCCTTTCGACATGCACCAATACACTGAGCAAGTTGGCACCGTACTGCAAGATACGGACAGCCAATTTGTCGGCTTGAGCATTGGCGAAGACATCGCATTTGCGCTGGAAAACCAGCTAACTTCAAATATCGACATGTACCCATTGGTCAAAGCCACGGCCAAAATGGTCGACTTGGAACAGATGCTAGAACGCTCACCCCACGATTTATCTGGCGGGCAGAAACAGCGTGTTTCTTTGGCGGGCATTCTCGTCGATGATGTCGATATCCTTTTGTTTGATGAACCACTAGCTGCGCTTGACCCTAAAACGGGTAAAAAAACCATCGAGATCATCGATGATCTACACCGCGAAACGGGCAAAACCATCGTAATCATTGAGCATCGTCTTGAAGACGTTCTGCATTGCTCAGTTGACCGTATTATCTTGATGGAAAGCGGCAAAATCATTGCCGATACAACGCCAGATGAAATTTTAGCGTCGCCTCTGCTAGAAGATTACGGCATCCGCGAACCGCTTTATATTTCAGCACTGAAAGAAGCAGGCTGCGCGATTGAGGGCGATGCAAAACCTTCTAGCTTAACTACCTTACCGTTGGAGCAATATAAACCGGCAGTACAAGCATGGTTTGATGGTTCAAAAGCACAACCGCCCAAAACGCCAGCCGAGACTTTGCTTGAAGTCCGTGGCCTCACCTATTCTTACGACGGTGAGAAAAACGCGTTAGAAGACGTGAGTTTTGACATCAAGCGTGGCGAGTTTGTCTCTGTACTTGGCAAAAATGGCTCGGGTAAATCGACCATCACCAAACTGATTATGGGCGTTATTGAAGCGGATAGCGGCTCAATGAGCATGAATGGTCAAGATCTTAACGAACTGACCATCTTCGAGCGCAGCCAGAAAGTGGGTGTGGTGATGCAAAACCCGAATCACATGATTTCCCATCACATGATTTTCGACGAAGTGGCCTTCGGCCTCCGTAATCGTGGCGTTGAAGAGAAACAAATCGAAGCTAAAGTACTTGAAGTCCTTGAGCTGTGCGGTTTGAGCAAATACCGTCACTGGCCAATCGAAGCATTGAGCTACGGCCAGAAAAAGCGCGTAACCATTGCGTCAATTTTGGTCTTGGAACCAGAGCTTCTGATCCTTGATGAACCGACGGCAGGTCAGGACTATCGAAACTACACGTCTATGCTGAGTTTCATCGAAAAGCTCAATCGCGAGTTGGGCGTAACCGTAATGATCATCTCTCATGACATGCATTTAGTGTTGGAATACACCTCGCGCTCTATCGTGATTGCAGACAGTAAATTAGTCGCGGATGCACCAATGACGCAGGTATTCAGCAGTCCAGAGCTACTAGACCAAGCAAACCTCACTACCACAAGTTTGTTTGAGTTGGCTACGAAAGTTGGTATCGAGGACACCAATGGCTTTATGCAGCACTTTATCAATGTAGAAAAAGCGCACCGCCAACAAAAAAGCGACGACGTAAACCAACTAGAGAAAGCGGTGGCATGAAAGACAATAAGATGAAGTTTGGTATCAACTACATCGATACCCAATCGCCACTTCATAAGTTGAATGGCATTACTAAGTTCTTGCTTTTCATTGCTTGGGTAACGGTGGTATTGACCACATTTGACTTGCGAATCATCGCGCTGTTGATCGTGCTGGGTTTGGGCTTATTGAAAATGACCAAAGTGCCCTTTCATGTCTACAAACCGCTGTTATTCGGTACAGGCACGGTATTACTGATCAATGCCCTGTTTATGTTCGCGTTAGCACCGCAACAAGGTACTGAGTTCATGGGTTCATCAACGGTTTTACTCTCGTTACCCGGTAATTACTCGCTCACTCAAGAGACATTGTTTTACCTAGTAACAGTGACGTTGAAGTACTTCAGCATGTTCCCAATCGCGTTGGTGTTTGTATTTACCACTCATCCGACAGAGTTTTCAGCCAGCTTGAACCGTTTAGGTGTGCCTTACAAAATCGCCTATGCCGTAAGCTTAACGCTGCGCTACTTGCCGGAAGTGAAAAAGGACTTTGTTAACATCATGCACGCGCAACAAGCACGCGGAGTAGAACTGAGCAAGAAGGCTCCGTTGTTCACTCGTATGAAGAACGTCGCGAAGATTCTTGGACCTCTGATTTTCTCTAGTTTAGACAGAGCCGATCAAATCTCAAACGCGATGACGCTACGTGGTTTTGGCCGCCACTCCTCTCGCACTTGGTACAGCTTAAAACCACTGACCAAAGCCGATATGATCTGCATGGCCTGGATTGCGGCGATAGTGATTGCTGCGATCAGCAAGCGTGTGATGGACACACAACTGTTCTGGTATCCGTTTTAAATTCTGAAGCTTCAAACTGAACATAACGTGGTTAGTGTTGTGACCACGTTATCTTCCGTCTTTCCCTTCGATAACTCGCCTGCTGGCTTCTTGCTTGCAAGTATTCAAAAGAAGCGGTGATTTCAGCGGCTCACTGATGTGCCAGAAAGTTGCTTATTCAAACGACCAACATGAACTAAACTCATCAGTTTTATCAGGGGCTTAATGATCAACTGCGCACTGCCTACAATGAAAAGCCAAGTACCACTTTCAATCAACGAATCATTCAAAAAGAAAAAGCTACCAATTAAAAACCAAATAGCAATGAGTAGGTCGTTTGCAGCACCTAACGCCTCATAGCGGCGCTGAATAACGATGTGACGGCTTCCTAGATCTAAATCCAACTCTCTGCCATGTATCTGCACTGTATAGCTCCCCTCTTATTGTTTCGCGTCAGTTATGCCCAAGTTATTTCGAAATACTTAGTTCTAAACCCTAACGGACGTAGCATGCATTGACAACCATTAGGGGGATTATCTATTTGCAATAAAAAGAAAAGGGCGCATAAGCACCCTTTTTAGTGAGTCTAATTACAGGTATTCGCTTTAATGATTAGATAGTGAGTACCAACTTAACTCCACTTCAACAAGCGAGTTTCGTTGCCTTCTTCCGGCTTCGCTGGAATATTGAGTGACAACAGCAAGCTCACTGCTGCCATACCAGCGCCGATGTAAAATACGCTAGCAGGTGAAACCAGCCAGATGACACCAAACGTAACAGGTATTACAACTGCAGCAATATGGTTAATCGTAAACGCAACGCCTGCGGTCGACGCCATATCGGCAGGATCGGCAATTTTCTGGAAGTAGGTTTTAATCGCAAGCGCTAACGCGAAAAATAAATGATCGACAACATACAATGCTGCCGCCCACTCTGCCGTTTGCACCAAACCGTACCCGACGAACACGAAGATCAAACCGACGTATTCAAACATCAACGCTTTGCGCTCACCAACAACGCCGATAAAACGGCCTATTCGCTTCGCAAACAAGAAGTTAAAGACATAGTTAATCAGGAACAACAACGTAATATCTGCGGCGGAGTAACCAAACTTTTCTACCATCAAGAAACCAGCGAACACCGTAAAAATTTGACGGCGTGCTCCACTCATAAACGTAAGCGCATAGTATAACCAGTAACGTTTACGCAGGATGAGCTTCTTGTTCTGAGGTACTTTTGTCTTAAATTGTGGGAAGGCAAATGCCATCACCAAAATGAGCACAAAACCTAAACCACCAGCCATTAAATAGACCGTTTTAAAATCAAGTTTGAGCTGTTCGAGCGAAACCCAAATGGCGCCGTAGGTAAACAGAGAAGCCAAAGCTCCAACAGAAATAAACTTACCCAGCATTTCTGGCGCTTCTTCTTTAGATAGCCATTGTAAAGACAAAGACTGCTTGAGTGTTTCAAAGTAATGGAAGCCGGTGGACATTAACAAGGTTGTAAAAAGTAGACCGTACAAAGTGGGAAAATAACCTGTTAATGCCGTACCAAGCGTAAGCATCGCCAAAGAGACGAGCATAAAGCGTTGCTCTCGGATAAACAGCAATACAAACACGGCGGTAAAGGCCAAAAAACCCGGAATTTCACGCACACTTTGCAATAAGCCTATGTCGGCACCATCAAAGTTTGCTTTCTCGATAACAAAGTTGTTCAACAACGCCATCCAGGTAGAAAAAGCAATGGGCACGATAATGGAAATTAGCAGGAGGAAATTTTGCGGCGTTCTCCAGCCGTGCGATGAGGTAGTCATGATGTTTCCTTTAAATATGAAGGCATCATCATAGCTTTAAATGTAACAAATTCGCAATATCATTATTATTTTCAGCCCAGAGCAAGCAGATATGGCTGAGGGATATTGTTATGAAGACAAACATCGCACTTAACTCCTTGGCGAAGCGCGATGTTCAAGTATCAAGAGAAATAAATCATGAGTAAATGTGCTCAGTGGCTTAATCAATGACTTTTACTGATAGGCGATTTTTAAATTCAAACACATGTTCTGGACATACATCCAAACAACGACCACAGCTAATGCAGTTTTGATCCATAACTCGACGATCTCCCTCTTTCAAAGGCTGCCGAAGCACTTCTGGTTCTGGGCAAATGTAAAAGCAATCCATGCATTTGGTGCAATCTTCGCGCCGAACAGCAGTAACGCGCAACAGGCTTTTTCGGCCTATCACGCCATAGGTAGCCCCCAGTGGACATAAGTGCCCACACCACCCATGCTCAACCAAGAGTAAATCCAACACAAACACTAGGGCGATTAGCACCCAACCTGCGCCCATACCAAACACCAACCCGCGATGCAGTGCCGCAACTGGATCTAACCATGTCCAAAGAATCGCGCCAGATAGCGCACTGCCCAACATCAAAACAGGGATCAGCCAATAACGAATCATGGGAGACCAACGATAGCTCGCTTTAATGTTGAACTTTCGACGCAACCACGCCGCCAAGTCTGTCACGATGTTCAACGGGCACACCCAAGCACAAAATGCGCGCGGCGCCAAAATCGCGTAAAACGCAACGACAATCACTACGCCTAACAACGCATTAAACTCCGGAACATGCCCTGTCGCCAAAGCTTGAAGCACAATTAACGGGTCACTTAACGGCACGGTATCGAGCAACATACTTGATGACAGATTACCAGTTAGAATTCCCAGCGTCGGCCCAGCCATAAACAGCGCAATGATGGTGAACTGACATAGCCGACGTAAAATCAAAAACCGATGCGCGCGCCACCAACCAAGCTTTTCAAGCGCTTCTTTGCCAGCATTTTGAGCTAAATTCTTTGCCATTACTTACCTCCTTTTAGCGATTCAAGCGCACCTTCCGGTACAGGCGTCTCACTAGGGAGGATATTTTCGAGTGGTTTGTCGATCTCTTTCCAACCAAAATTGTAGTGGCTGCCCACTTTGCCTTTCGCCAAATCCGTCGGGACGACTTTAATAGCAGCGACATCCAACACGCACGCTTGTTCACACTTACCGCATCCGGTACACACTTCGGAATTCACTGTTGGGATAAGTTTGGCGTGATAACCGGTTCGGTCGTTGTGAACCATCTCTAATGTGATGGCTTCATCAATCAGCGGACAAACGCGATAACAAACGTCGCATCGTAACCCTTGCCAGTTAAGGCAAGTTTCATGGTCAATAAGAACCGCTGTACCCATTCGAGCATCATCAATATCGGTTAGTTTCGGATCCAGCGCCCCACTCGGACAAGCGACAACACAAGGAATGTCTTCGCACATTTCGCAGGGAATATCGCGTGCAGTAAAGTAAGGTGAGCCAGTCGCGACGGGTGAAAGTAATGTCGCAAGTTTCAAGGTATCGTAAGGACATGCCTGAACACACAAGCCACATCGAATACAAGCTGATTCGAAATCGCCTTCCGGCAGTGCACCAGGCGGACGAATAGGCACACCTTTGGTTTCTCGAGCTTGGCTTTGTAGCGATTGTAAGCCCAATACACACGCAGCTGCGCCAACACCAGCCGCAGTTCGAGCTGTATCACGCAAAAATCGGCGCCGACTTTGCGATATTTTAGACTGAGAGGATTTCATGCTATTTCCTCAACAAAACTCCCTTATCAAGTTAAGCATAAATAGCCCTAAACGTGTCGTTTCCCTATACCTCATAGGAGGTAACCCCATCCTCTATTGATTCAAGTCAACTGACGCACAGTGCCGTCGTCACAGTTTGACTAAATGCGTTTATTTACTGCGACATGAAATTCACCACGATACTCTGCAGTACGCGCCATTCTCAGTACAATAATTCAACACCTTTGCAATCTACTCGCTCAATTCGATGATAAATCACTACTAAAAATTCAAAAAATGACATCATAACAAGCTAATTTAAAAGGCATTTATCCATTAAACATAAAAAAACACTATCCAAATAAGAAAACTGTGGTTAGATTAAAAATTAAAACTAAAAAGCGAAGGAGAGAGGCATGGAAATTATCGTACGTCCAACGACCGTCGAAGACGCAGCGGCACTCGTAGAAATCTATTCACAACCAAAAGCACAACGTGAAACCCTGCAACTCCCAAAGCCTTCGCTCGCGATGTGGGTGGAAAGATTGTCAAACATACCTGATGGTGTTTATAGCTATGTCGCTGAAATTGATGGTAAAGTCGTCGGAAATATTGGCTTTCACCACTCTCTACGTCCAAGAACGATGCACACGGCATCGTTTGGCATCGGAGTACATGATAGTTTCCACGGACTCGGTATTGGTAGCAAATTGATAGAAACAGTCACTGAACTAGCAGATAACTGGTTAAATGTGAGAAGAATTCAGATAGAGGTCAATGCCGATAACGACGCCGCCATTGGGCTTTATAAAAAGCATGGATTTCAAATTGAGGGTGAAGCGATTGACGGTTCCTTCCGTGATGGTGAATTCATCAATACCTATTACATGGCGCGCATCAGACCAGGCCAAAGATAAAACAAAGCCTCCTACTAATTGGAGGCTTTTCTTTTTAAACTTCGACTCACTTTCGTAAGTAAGCCAACGCTCTGCGAGTCAATGCTTCTGTGTAGGGATTGATCTTCCAGTGGTCGGGACTCCAACCTTTCACAAATCGCTGAAAGTCTGCCCAAGCCACAGCAAACAAAGGACGCCACTCACGCTCGACTTCATTAGGGTCAAGATTCGGTTGATAGACAATTAGCGCGTGTTGCAACTGAGCAAAATACGTATCCAAAACCCAAACTTCCATCTCTGCACAACGTTCTGGCTTAACGGCGCTACTCATAAACAGTGCCACATCTTTCATTGCACACCCACATCCAACGTATTGAAAGTCAACCGCAACAACGCTTGATTCTTCTTCATCAAAACAGAAGTTCGCCAATTTGGCATCACCGTGTACTAGTGTTTTAAACTTAGCTTGCGAAAGCGTTTGATCAATCAATTGAGCCGCATTTTGTAGCTCAGTGTCTTGCAATGCTTCAAGCTCGTCGGGTCTGGTTGCTAAGTGCCAGTATGTTCCGGTATGCCACAACTTATCCGAACGAACATCGATGTATCGCGCATGAAAGTTCGCCAACCAAGTGAGGCAGGCTTGTAGATGCTCTAGCTGTGCATCTGTGATGACTTTTGGAAAGCCCACCTCGGCGAGATCTTCCATCACAATGAGCCATTCATTCTCCGATTGGAACGTTTTTAGACCTTGTGGTACTCGGCAGCGAGTATCCACCCCTCCGGAAAAATACTCATACCAATTCACTTCCACCTGATAAGAGTGCAACTTTCTTTGATGAGAACGGTCCGTATTCCAGCCTCTAGGATGCTCTGAAGGCTTAGGGAGTTTTACATGCTTAATGATCACTGAACCAGTAGAATAAGTAACTCGGACTAACTCCCCATAGCCTCCCCATAGCGATTGTATGACTTCTACAGAGCGGTAATTACCGAGATTGAGTTCCTGGCCAATATTTTGGTAGCGTTGGTGGTTGTTACTCATCATGTGAGCAGATGTGACCACGTTTGGTTCTTCTCCATGTAGTGAATAACATATGGGCAAACTGGTTTGATTTGATAACCGAGTGACTCAATTTCTGGCAACACCGCTTCCATCATCACTTTTCCGTACCCCTTACCTCGCAGTGCTTCAGGAACAACCGTTGATGTAATGTGCATGACATTACCCTTAAGCTGATAAATCACCTTGGCTTTATAACCCTGCTCTAAATCAACCCAGAATGTACTATTCGTGGTCTCATGAGTTACTTTATGCATATCTTGCTCTCTAATTTTTGTTACAGATTGATTGAATCAAACTATATCACTGAATAAAATCGATACCATGCGAGAGTGCTGCTTCGCCTCACGCGATTACCTTCTTACATCAGGTACGACAATTATAATGAGAAATATGAGCCCAATTGCCAGAGACGGCAAGCTACCTCTGCAAAGCAAGAAGGCACCAGAACGTCAGGCAAGTACATTAAATAGCACCGATGCAATGGCAATGGTCGAACACGGCAGTGAAGTGAGCTTAAACGTCACCACCCCCGTTGGTACAAAGTTTATTACAACCAGCACATTTGTTGGCTGTCACTCAAATAATACTGCATTGATAGAGGTTCCGAACATCTCCGATGAAGACTTGAAGTTCTATTTTCAGGAAGGCTTTTGGATCAATGTAAAAGCCTACTCTCATCGAGGTGAAGGGGCCGTTATCCCATTTCGGGCCCAATTGCAGCATCGACTAGGCGATCCGTACCCAATTTTGGTGCTAGACCTACCCAACACTATGCAGGTCTTTCAGCTTCGCAAAGAAGTGCGTTACGAAGTAAATTTGAGAGCGCGTGTTTGTTTAGAAGCCTATCGAACTGAATGCGAAATAAGAGATTTATCTCGTAGTGGCTGTCGTTTTGTAACATCACCGATGAGCCGACCACTTCAGGTTGGTGACCACGTTTCATTGGATCTAACGATGCCCGGAGAAAGTCGTATGCTAGCGCCGTTGCGAGGTCGTATTTGTAATTTACAAAAATCAACGCACTATGCTCGCTACGGAATGGAGTTTGATGAGGTTGGTAAAAACAACGCTAAAAACCTCCTCAGTCACCTCAAATTTGATGGTACTAAGCTCACACTAAAAAGATAGATTTGATCACCCCTATCGCTTATCAAGAAGCTTTGAAGTGCTAGAAAACAAGAAACCCCTTACTTTTCAGTAAGGGGTTTTTATTTACTAAGAATAAGGCAGTATCTTAGATAAGAGTCATGACTTAGAAGTCGTAACGTAGACCTAGCGCTAGCTCATCTTTTTCAGCCGCGCCTTCGTTATCCATTAGATCGAAGTTGTATGATGCGTAGCCACGGAAGTTAGGCTTGAAGTAGTAAGTTACATCAACAGCTAGGTTTTCTACAGTATCTGCGTCTTCTAGTTCACCTTTGTTGAACGTAGAAGTGAATACAGTTTGACCCATAGTGTAAGCAGCGGCTAGTTCGTAGCCTTTGTAATCAAAAGTCTTACCTGCAACATCCATATCCGCGCCAGTGTAGTTACCAGCGAAGTAGAAGTCACCTACAGAGTATGCAGCTACCAGCATGAACTCATCGCTGTCGTTTTGATCTGCGTAACCAGCACCTAGTTCAAAACCAGTGTTAGCAAACGCGTAAACACCAGATAGAGAGAAGCCATCTTCCTCGTTGTCTGTAAAGCCTTGTGCATCTGTTGTGCGATCAGCAAAACGGTAGCTAGCGCGTACAGCTAGTTGCTCGAATTGGCCTTTGTAAGACAGCATGTTATCTGTACGGTCAGAAACAGGCAGTTTAAGTGCTGCTGTGTTACCGTGGTAAGCCATAATGTCAGTAAAGTCAGTAAGAACCACTAGTGCGCCGTCGTTTTTACCGTAAGTTACTTCACCGTATTTGCCACCCAGACCTGCATAAGCGTAACGAGTTTCAAGATCACTATTGTTATCTACGGCACCTTCTTCTTTTGTTTTGAACTCACCTTCCCAAAAACCAACGCCGTATAGGTTTTCATTGATTTCCTGTTTGCCTAGGAAGTTAAGACGGATGCGAGTACGGTCTTCTGCCTTACCATCCATCATAGAAAGACGCGCTTCAGCGCGGCCGCCCATCTCAAGAGAAGTGCCATCTTGGTTGTATAGTTCTGAAGCGACAACTTGAGATCCTGATGCCATTAGCGCCACTGCTACAGCTAAAGTTTTTAATTTCATTGTTATTTTCCATATCATTGTTTTATATGTGTTTTCTCACCAGAAAAACAGGACTTTTCTGTACCAACGAGAAAACTGGCGGCATAGTAGCAGCTGTTATTTTTCACGCAACGTGTTGAATAAACAGCACTTATAGAAGAAAACACCACTTAAAATGACGATATGAATACCTCTCAACCATCAAGTTATCGGTTGAGTTAAAAAAAATGTTCGCGTCAAAAAAAAATTGACGAAAAAAATGTAAAAACAATATCACAAAACGTGATATTGCCCGCAAAAAATCTTGTTAACTGACTGTTTTAGATAGACTTATTGATAATAAATCCGATTATTACAAACAAAAAAATCCCTGAGCATTCACTCAGGGATTTAGAGATTTGATAAGTAGATGATGAATTAAAGCTTAAAGAAACTTAATTGCTCTTTCTGCTTCTCTGCAAGTAATGAAAGCTCAGTACTCGCACTTGCACTTTGGCTGATGCCCGCTACGTTTTGGTTTACAAGCTCCGACATGTTAACCACGTTGCGATTGATATCTTGAGTAACTTGAGACTGCTCTTCGGCTGCGGTTGCTACTTGCGTGTTTGAATCGTTGATGTTGGCGACCGACTCGGTAATTCCAACCAACGCTTCATTCGCTTGTTGCGTCAGCTCGTTGTTGCGGCTAAGCATATCAAGGCTGACTTGCATACTGTCATTCGCCAGCCCAGACTGCGCTTGAAGCTCTTCAATGATCGTTTGGATCTCTTGTGTCGAGTCTTGAGTACGAGCTGCTAGCATGCGTACTTCATCAGCTACTACCGCAAAACCACGACCAGATTCTCCAGCTCGCGCCGCTTCAATCGCAGCATTCAATGCTAGCAAGTTGGTCTGCTCAGATACGCCGCGAATCACTTCAATAACATCGTTGATCTGTACAGATTGCTCTTTTAGACGCAAAACAACTTGCGCTGCATCGTTCAATGCTTGAGACATTTGCGCACTTGCTTCCGCACTTTCTTGGAAGATGGCCAAACCTGATTGAGCAAGTCCATCAGCTTCACGCGCAGTTGCGTCAGCAGAGGTCGCGTTATCACTCACATTATTCGCAGTGCTTGCAAGCTCATTAACCGCAGATGCAACTTGCTCGATCTCCGCCAACTCTTGTTGAGCGTTCGCTTCCGCTTGCGTCATTACCGCAGCTAATTCGGTCGATGCAGATGCAACTTCCTCACTAATACGGGTTAACTGGTCCACAGTGTTGTATAACTGCTCTGCGGTTTGGTTTACATCTTTGCTCAGCTTAGAGATCTCATTGTCCCCATCGACATCTGCACGTACTGATAGATTACCCATTGCTAACTGACGCATCACTTCTTGCAGCTTTTGGATTGGTGTAACAATCATGCCAGATAGGAACCAAGCGCCTATCAATGAGAAAGCAAATACCGCTAAAACCGTCAACATAGCGTTATTTTGCACACGTTCATTTTGCTGATGACTTCTGATAGTAGATTGTTCAGCTTGCTCGTTTACATGCTTTGATAGTGTGTTAATTTGTTGGACCATTTCTCGGCCAACATTGCGATACTCTTTGACAAATGCACGGTACTCGCTATCCGATTTCAAACCTTGATCGTATTGGTTGAAGAAAGCAACTGAGCGCTCTGAATATCGCACATAGGATTCAATTGCTTGGCGAACTTTAACGGCATCGTCACGGAATAGGTTTCGGGCTTCAATTGCGCTTAAATCGGCATCAACTTGCTTTAAGCCTTCTTTCAATTCGGTTAGAAAATTCTCACGACGAGAAGCATCGTAAATAGCGTAAACCGCGCTTATGCGCAGAGGGTAAATTTGGTCGTCAATACTCGCCAATGTGTCTTTGTGAAAAACCAAAGATTCTTGGTTGGAAGCAATAACATCTTGCTCTGCTTGAAGATTGTTTTTAGTAATCCAAAGAGCAATAAACAAAACAATCGCGGTAAATAATACCGGAACCAAAATTTGCGTTCGTACTGACAAATTTTTCAGTGATAACTGCATGACAGGGCCTCAGTTGTATGCGTGATGTCTATATCCAAACAAACTCGAGCAGTGCTTATAACAACGTTACTTTTCGGCAGTTTGAATATCTATGCTTCCTTGCGACGGGATAAATCCCAGACGAATAAACAAGTGGCGAATATTAGAGGTCGATCACACTTTTGTCTAGTACAAAAACTCTCCATTTTCAATCTGTTATTGACAATATCCCGACAGTAGCGTCGGGATATTGTCGTTATGATAACTTATGATCACTTATGATGAGATACATTCACATTTAGGACGGTTTCAGCCTATTTTCTCAACGAATTGAGCTTAGCTTGAGCAAGGCCAAAAATGGTATCGATTGGATAAGAACCTTCATCGGTTGGCTCACCAGCAACTTTCCCCGTAAACAATTCGATAGCTTCAGTAACATGGTCAATCGCCCAAATATTAAACTCGCCTTTTTCGACTGCTTTCACGATGTCGGAACGAAGCATTAGATTGTGAACATTAGAGCGCGGAATAATGACTCCCTGCCCGTCATGACGACCTTTAATTACACACACATCATAAAAGCCTTCGATCTTTTCGTTTACGCCACCAATAGGCTGAGCTTGACCAAATTGATTCATCGACCCTGTTATCGCAATGTCTTGTCGGTTTGGTTGCTTTGAAAAAGCAGACACAACCGCACATAACTCAGCCATGCTGGCACTATCACCATCAACACCACCATAAGATTGCTCAAAGGTAATGGTTGTCGTTAATGGCACTCGTGCCGTTTTACCAAATACGGAAGATAAGTAGGCAGACAAAATCATTACGCCCTTAGAGTGAATACTGCCCCCCAAATCCACGCTGCGCTCGATATCGATAACATCCCCATCACCGTAACACGTCGTCGCTGTGATGCGATTCGGTGCACCAAACATGTAGTCACTAGTGCTCAATACCGAAAGTGCGTTCACTTGGCCTACGGCTTCTCCTTCGGTGCGAATCAGCGTTGTGCCGTTAATAAAGGTTTCCATTACGTTATCGCGTAATCGGCTTACTCGCATTTCTTGGTTATTGAGCGCCTCTTCAACATGCCCAATACGGATCATGTTGGAGTTGGCTTGACGAGCAACGTAGTTCGACTCTCGAAGCAAGTTGGCGATATTAGCCGAATGTAGAGATAGCTTGGATTGGTCGCCAGACAAACGTGAGCTGTATTCGATGATCCGAGCAATGGCTTTGCGATCGCAATGCAGCATATTGTTGTCATGCACCACGCTAGAGATAAAGCGCGCGTAATGCAGCTCAGACTCCGGCGTACGTTTCATTTCGTCTTCGAAATCTGCCGTCACACGGAACAACTCGCTGAACTCTGGATCGTAATGTTGGAGTAATTGGTAAGTTCGGTAATCACCAAATAAGATAATTTTGATATCAAGCGGAATCGGTTCAGGATCGAGTGATACCGCTCCCGTCAATGTGACTTCTTTTTCTAGAGACGTAAAACTCAATTGACGAGCACGCAATGCGCGCTTCAAACCATCCCAAACGTAAGGCTGTTCAAGTACTTTCTGAGCATCCATTAATAGAACGCCGCCATTCGCCTTATGCAAGCTCCCTGCACGAATCAGCGAGAAGTCGGTAAACACCGTTCCCTTGAAAGTGGCAGTCTCAATCGACCCGAAGAGTGAATGATAGTTGGGATTTTCTTCAACAACGATAGGAAATTCGCTGCTTTTACGGCTTACCAAGACATTCACTTTATAACGACGTGGCAATTTTTTATCCAAGGATGCCGTCGCAATTTCGCCTTGCTCGCCACTTTGGTCAAGGAAGATATCTGCGTTTTCAACAATATCTTTTTGCAGCTCAGTTAAGTAGGTTTTGATTTCGGAATATTGCGCGTAATCCACTTTGAGTTTTTTGATGAAGTGAGTAATCACATCAAGCGTCACTTCATCATTGAGCTTTTTGATTTTATCGCTGTATGTCTCTTCCCACTCCGTAAGCTCACGAACCATCGAGCGCAATCGCACTTCGAGTTCATCAATAGCATCGCTGAATTGCTCTTGTTCTTTTTTGCTTAGTACATCAAAGGACTCTTCCGTATGAAGCTCATCACCGTTCATGGCGACAAACTGATAATCCCCCTGCGTAGTCAGTGTTAGGCTGATGCCCTTTTCTTTTGCCTCTCGACTAATACGATCCAGCTCGTTTTGTTGCTTAGCTGCCAATTGATTTTTTAATCGCTCAGCGCGGCTAAAGTACATTTCATTGTCGAATGCTAGGGGTAAAGCATTTAATAATTTGCCCATTAAAGCTTCAATATCAACACGTAGCTTATTTCCGATACCACAAGGCAGCTTTAATACCTTTGGTGTACGGGTATCCTCAAAGTTCGCAACGTAACACCAATCAAACAGGGCTGCTGCATCGTGCTGGTGACGATTCAGATAGCGCAAGATCATGGTGCGTTTACCTAGCCCATTCTGACCAATGGCGTAGATGTTATACCCTTTCTCTTTGATGGACATCGCAAACTCGACCGCTTTTTGCGCGCGCTCTTGGCCCACGATTTCATCAATTGGAGGTAACTCCTTGGTCGACTTACATGGCATATTCTCTAGATCTGCTACAGAATATAGCTGCTTAGCTTCCAATCTTAGTATTGCCATATCCACTTCCTTTTTTCTTATTTTCGTTATTTGAGTGTAGAGATTATTTGCTTAATTTTAAGTGATTTACCTTCCACCCTAGATTGATTGGACATTTTATGAACACATAAGTGATATTAACACGCACTTGCAATTGATAATCAATTTCATTTAATATCTAAACAAATCAAATGTTGTGGAGATGGATATGAATATTGAGCAATGCTGGATGCGCTACTTAAAAGCGGAGCAACTGATGGAACAAGGCCATTGGCCAGAAGCTCATCGTTTATATGACGACGTGCTCAACAATCTACCCAACCACATTCATCTAGCGCTAGAAAATGCACAAACTAAACCTTGCCAGTTTGTATGTCTCATTACGGGGCTTAGAGATGCCAGCGTGACGCAATCAGAGATTCTCAACAAACTCGGCTTACAGCATGATGCGTTCTCAATACTCAATCAAACTTACGCGCTATTTCAATTTTTGCAGCTAGAGAGCCATGAACTGATTGAGCGCGTAGGTCACCTACTTGGTCAACAGAGCGAAGACTTGTTAGCTCACATGGCGGCATTTTGCTCTGCCCAACGTAATGCTCAATGGATGATAGAACTCGAGCACGTAACGCGCGCACATGAGCAGTTCTTACATTTGCAAGCAATGAGTTCGGCAAAATCTTCGCCTTCTCACCTGTATAATTAATCTAAAGCTCAAGCATTGAGGACAACTAGGTTTGTGCTGTCCATTACTTGAGTATCATTTGCTTTATCAACCACAAGGATCTGTGATGTCTTCTAAAACCATTCTTTCGGTGAACAACCTATCAGTCAGCTTTACGACAAACGATGGTATCGTCGATGCAGTAAAGAATGTTAGCTTCGATTTAAAAGCAGGCGAGACGCTGTCCATCGTTGGCGAATCTGGCTCTGGCAAGTCAGTATCAACCAATGCACTGATGAAACTACTGCCAGACAACGCTATTTTGCATGAAAGCTCATCCATCATGTTTGAGGGTAGCTCCATCTTGGATAAAACAGAGCGTGAAATGCAAAGTATTCGCGGTGATCGCATTGGCATGATTTTTCAAGAGCCGATGACCTCACTAAACCCGTACATGCGGGTGGGTATCCAAGTCGCTGAGGCCATCATGTGTCACCGCCCGGTCGACAAACGAACAGCAAAAGCAAAGGTGTTAGAGCTGTTTGAATTGGTTCATATGCCAAACCCAGAAAAAGCGTACAACAAGTACCCACACGAATTTTCTGGTGGTCAATTGCAACGTATCATGATTGCGATGGCACTGATTAACGAGCCCGATATTTTGATCGCCGACGAACCAACAACGGCGTTGGATGTCACGGTTCAAGCAGAAGTGTTGCACCTGATTAAAGAAATTCAGGCTCAGATGGGCATGGCAATCCTATTTATTACTCATGACTTAGGCGTCGTAAAACACTTTGCAGACCGTGTCATTGTGATGTGTAAAGGAGAAGTCGTCGAAGAAGGCGAAACACAAACACTCTTCAAGGACCCAAAGCACGAATACACACGTATGCTAATCAATTCGATTCCTAAAGGCAGTAAGGAGCCTATTAGCGAAAGTGCTACGCAGCTGTTAAAGGCTGACGATATACGAGTCAAATTCTTGGTAAAGTCGCATTTTATTGCGAGCAAGAATGAGTACTTCGAAGCGGTAAAAGGCATTTCTCTTGAGCTTAAACAAGGAGAGACCCTCGGGATCGTTGGGGAGTCCGGTTCAGGTAAGTCTACACTCGGCCGAGCTTTGATAGGTCTACTGCCCTCAACTGGCAAAATAGAATATAAAGGCCAAGATATGGCCTTGCTGACAAACAAAGAACGTTTTGAGCTGAAAAAAGACGTTCAGATGGTATTCCAAGACCCTTATGGTTCGCTTTCTCCTCGTATGACTATCGGCGAGATCATCACTGAAGGATTAACTGTCCACCAGCCAATGTTGAGTAAAAAAGAACGTATGCAGAAAGCACGCGACGTGCTTCGAGAGGTTCGCTTAGATCCCGCGTCCATCAACCGTTATCCACACGAGTTTTCGGGAGGCCAGCGTCAGCGTATTGCTATCGCGCGAGCACTAATTCTTGAGCCTTCGTTTATTTTGCTTGATGAGCCAACCTCTGCATTGGACCGCTCGGTTCAACTGACTGTGATTGATCTCCTGAAAGATTTGCAGAAAAAACACAATATTGGCTACTTGTTTATTAGCCACGATCTATCAGTAGTTAAAGCACTCTCTGATCGTGTTCTAGTCATGCAAAAGGGCGAGGTCATGGAACAAGGTACGGCCGAAAAGATTTTCCAAAACCCTAAAAATGACTACACGAAAAAACTGATAGATGCCTCATTTGATCTTGAAAACAGTGAAAATCAGCACAATGCGGCTTAGGTTCATCACAGTTTCATATTCATAAACTAGGATTAAGAAAAGGTGATAAATTCATCTTGTCTTAAGAATGGCGTAGCTGCCTTTCGGTTTGGCCGCCGAGACTGGTTGGTTCAAGAGTCAGACTTAGTCAACCTGGCTCAAATACTGGCAAACAGTATGAATTGAGTTCCCCCAACCATGAAAAATGCCGCGACACTGTCGCGGCATTTTTTTATTCTCAGAAGCTTCGAACAACTAGGGCATTAAATCGACTCAATACCCATATTATGTAACGTAAATGCATACACGTCTGTGGTGAGGTCAATTTGCTTACTCAGCGGCATTCCTGCACCATGACCGGCATTAACATCAATGCGTATCAATACTGGATTAGCGCCTTGCTGCTTGTCTTGCAGCTCCGCAATAAACTTGTACGAATGTGCTGGAACCACACGATCGTCGTGATCGGCGGTTGTCACCAATGTCGCAGGATATTGCACGTTTTCTTTTACATTGTGAACAGGAGAGTAGCCAAGCAAGTATTGGAACATCGCTTCGCTTTGCGAAGACGTGCCATAGTCATACTTCCAGCCTTCTCCAGACGTAAACGTGTGGTAACGCAGCATATCAAGCACGCCAACCGCAGGCAGCGCGACTTTGAATAGTTCAGGGCGTTGCGTCATACACGCTCCAACTAACAAACCACCATTAGAACCACCGCGAATCGCTAGGCGATCCGAGCTCGTGTAGTCGTTTTCAATCAGGTATTCCGCCGCCGCAATAAAGTCATCAAACACGTTTTGCTTTTGCTGCTGAGTGCCTGCGTTGTGCCAAGCTTTACCGTATTCACCGCCGCCTCGCATGTTGGCGACAGCGTAAATACCACCCAGTTCTAGCCAGTTGGACACATTGCCAGAAAACATTGGAGTGAGGCTGATGTTAAAACCGCCGTAACCATACAACATGGTTGGTGCTCTACCATCAAGTGCAATTCCCTTCTTGTATGAAATGATCATCGGAACTTGCGTGCCGTCTTTTGAGGTATAAAACACCTGTTTTGATTCATACTCATTACGATCGAACGGTGCCTTTGATTCCTGAAACAGTGTCGATTCACCAGATTCGACATCAAATGAGAAGATCGTCGGAGGCGTCACGTAGTTAGTGAATGTGTAATAAAGTGTGGTTTCTTCTTTTTTACCCGCCAGACCATAAGCCGTGCCTTCTCCCGGCAATTGTACATCTCGAATCCACTCACCTTGGTAGTTAAACTGCTGCACTTTAGAAAGCACATCTACCATATAAGTCGCAAACAGATAACCGCCACCTTTGCTGATTTCTAACGGCTGTTCTTGTTCAGCAATCACGTCAGCCCATTGTTCTGTCTGAGTGTTGTAGCTGACAACTTTGCCATTCGGCGCGTCTAGGTTGGTGTAAAGCAGCAAGGTTGCGTCTTGGCTATCAATTAAGTAGGTGTCTCCTTGCGTTGTCTCGCGCAGCGTCACAATTGCCTGTAACTCAGACTGTAAATCAATATAAAACAGACGATTACCCGATGTAGATTCTGCGCCAGAGATAATGAGGAAGCGATCATCTGTCGTCGTCGTACCAGACACATAACGATGAACTTGCGTATCCAACTCACCGAAAATCACTTTATCTTCAGATTGAGGTGTACCAAGTTCATGATAATAAAGCTTGTGATGCTCAGTTCGAGCAGACAACTCGCTGCCTTGCGGCTTATCGTAGCTTGAGTAATAGAAGCCTTTGCTGCCCAGCCAAGAAATCGACGTAAACTTCGCATCAACAATCTCAGGCTCTAGCTGTTCTTTGGTTTCCGTATCAATGACAAAGATCTTACGCCAATCACTGCCCCCTTCTGAGATGGAATACGCGACCAAACGGTAGTCTTTAGAGAAGCTGACTTCGCCAAGAGAGGTCGTGCCCTCTTCGGAGAAAGTATTTGGATCAAGGAAAACCTCGGCTTCTCCCTCGCCTTTACGTCGATACAATACACTTTGGTTTTGCAAACCGTCGTTTTTGTAGAAGTAGGTGTAGTCACCACGTACAAATGGCTGGGAATATTTTTCGTAGTTTTGACTGTTCGCCACTAAGTCACGGATTTGTTGGCGGTACGGTATCTGACCAAGGAAATCGAAGGTGACCGAATTTTGACCCGAAACCCATTGTGCGGTTTCTTCACTGCGATCATCTTCTAACCAGCGATAAGGGTCGGCAATGTCGTGACCAAAATAAGTGTCCACGACAGAATCTTTACGTGTTTTTGGGTAATGCATAACGTCCGTGTTACTCCGTTGTTTTTATTAAGTTGTTTATCTTCAATCGTTTTATTGCGGTGATTACCTTAGAGCACCCAATTTTGATTTCAACGACATTGTTTTAAATCTATGAAGAACCTAGAAATAATGAGATATCGTTAAGTACCGGTCACGAATGTGCTCAATAAGCAGCTTCACTTTGTTCGGTGGTTGACGAGTAAACGGATACACCGCGTAGATACCCAACTTTTTACCTACTAGTTCAGGAAAAATATCCACCAGTTGGCCATTGCGAATATCATGATACACCAAGCATCGCGGGACGTAAGCTATACCATGGCCGCCCAGAGCGGCTTTACGTAATGCGGTCGCGTTATCAGTAGAAAAGCAGCCCGATACTTTGACGATGTAATTGCCATCTTCTCCTTTAAACTCCCAATCCGTTGCACCTGTGGTTTGGTAAGCGTATTGCAGACAATTGTGCGTGGTGAGATCAATCGGCTCGATCGGTTTCCCATTTTTAGCGATATATGAAGGGGACGCGCATACCACCCATTGGGAATCGAGAATATGTCGTGCGATCAAACTGGAGTCGGCTAGGTAGCCAGTTCGAATGACTAAATCGTAACCATCAGCCACTAAATCGACAAAGCGGTTATCCAATGACATGTCCACAGTCAGACCCGGATGAAGGTTACAAAACTCGGCAACAGCATCAGCAAGTATCAAATCTCCAGAGATACACGGCACGGACATTTTTATATGACCGCTCACATTCTCTCCAAAGCCTGCAACAGCATCCATAGCCTCCTGAGTGGCCTGCTTCACATTTTTAGCACTGTGGAGTAACACCTTACCTGCCTCAGTCAAGGTTAATTTGCGCGTTGTTCGATATAATAGCTGAGCCCCTATTTCTTCCTCCAACCTCGCCATTCTTTTGCTAACTACCGAATTTGTAAGGTTATTTGCCTCTGCAACCTTGCTAAAGCTGCCAAGTTCGATTACTTGAGAAAATAGAATTAAGTCGTCTGCTCTCATACCATTATGTCACTTTTGGAATTAATTATTTTCATTATTTCCCTATATCAACAAAAAATAAAGGAGTAAATTCACGCCAAATTAACAAAACCATTACAACAAAAAGTCACCTCTACAGCGGATTGACACCGTTCGAGAAGTCAGCGTACGAAGGATGTACAAATGAGTGAAACCCTACTTGCCCTAGTGGCATTTTCGCCAATTGTTGTTGCCGCCATCTTATTGGTTGGTCTCAACTGGCCTGCTAAAAAAGCCATGCCTGTTGCGTTCGGTCTAACCGTCGCTATCGCACTTATGTTTTGGGATATGTCAGCCAATCGCGTACTGGCCTCCGTATTCCAAGGACTCGGCATTACTGTCTCTGTTCTATGGATCGTGTTTGGTGCCATCTTCTTGCTCAACACTTTAAAACACACTGGAGCGATCACCACAATCCGTAATGGATTTACCGATATTTCGGCTGACCGCCGTGTACAAGCCATCATCATTGCTTGGTGCTTTGGCTCGTTCATTGAAGGCGCATCTGGGTTCGGTACCCCGGCAGCAATCGCTGCACCACTACTGGTTGCAATCGGCTTTCCTGCGCTAGCCGCTGTCCTTATGGGCATGATGATTCAGTCAACGCCTGTTTCATTCGGCGCGGTAGGCACGCCTATCATCGTAGGTGTAAACAAAGGTTTAGACACCCATAACATCAGTGAGTCGTTGGCCGCACAAGGTGCAACGTGGGAAATGTACCTGCAAGATATCACAGCGCACGTTGCTGTCATTCACGCAGTCGTAGGTACGATGATCCCAGTATTAATGGCGATGATGTTAACACGTTTCTTCGGCAAGAACAGAAGCTGGAGTGAAGGTCTGGATATTCTACCATTTGCACTATTCGCTGGTGTCTCTTTCACCGTTCCATACGCGTTAACCGGTGTTTTCTTAGGTGCAGAGTTCCCTTCACTTATCGGTGGTTTGGTTGGTCTGTCTATCGTTGTTACCGCAGCGAAAAAAGGCTTCTTAGTACCAAAGACTAAGTGGGATTTCGAAAGCGAAGACAAGTGGCCTGCAGAGTGGTTAGGCTCGCTAAAAGTCGATCTAAACGACAATCCGGGCAAGCCAATGAGCATCGTAAAAGCTTGGGTTCCATATGTAATGCTGGCAGTTATTCTCGTCGCAAGCCGCGTAAGCCCTGAGCTGAAAGGCTTTGTACAAAGCGTAAGTTTGTCGTTCAGCAACATTCTTGGTGAGACTGGCGTTAGCGCTGCGATTCAGCCGTTATACCTTCCTGGAGGCATTCTGGTGTTTGTCGCACTACTTGCTGCAATGTTACAAAGCGGTAGTGTAAAGCCATTGCGTGAAGCGTTTGGCGAGTCAAGCAAAACACTGATTGGGGCGGGTTTTGTCTTGGTATTTACCATTCCGATGGTTCGTATCTTTATCAACTCAGGCATCAACGGTGCTGACCTAGCAAGTATGCCCGTCACAACCGCAAACTTCGCCTCTGACCTTGTTGGTTCTGCGTTCCCAGCGCTGAGTGCCACCGTTGGTGCACTGGGTGCGTTCATCGCTGGCTCAAACACGGTATCAAATATGATGTTCAGCCAGTTCCAATTCGAAGTGGCACAAACGTTGTCTATTTCGAGTGTGATTGTTGTATCACTCCAGGCCGTCGGTGCTGCCGCAGGTAACATGATTGCGATTCACAACGTTGTTGCCGCATCAGCCACGGTAGGTTTGCTTGGTCGAGAAGGCGCAACATTGCGTAAGACGATTATCCCTACGTTCTACTACATTGTAATGACAGGCATTATTGGATTGGTGCTGATTTATGGCTTCCAAATGACAGATGTCTTAATGAAGTAACGCGAAACGCAGGGTTTGCAGCCCTGCCTAATTTGACACAGCTGTCTGCACTACTACCCCGACATGTTGATTTAGCTTGCTACATCAATTCCCCCGACAGCTGTGTCACTCTTTCCAGTTTGCATAACTGATTGAGTGATTTAAAAAATTTTTCAACCAATTATGTAAATGGGTTACCAACATCACCGGTTCAAACGTAAGTGAACCATAGGTAACTATACTCATTTTGATGTCTTCACTGCTTTGCGATGAAGGCTCAACGAAAGAGCAAATTGCTCCACAACTTTGCTTAGAATAACCGCTAGGACACCATTATGATTATCTCAGCTTCTACTGACTACCGCGCTGCCGCGAAAGCCAAGCTTCCCCCGTTTCTATTCCATTATATTGATGGCGGCTCTTACGACGAACGCACGCTGAAGCGTAATACTGACGATTTAGGTGATGTCGCTCTTCGCCAACGCGTCCTACGCGATATGACAGATTTGAGCCTCGAAACCGAGATCTTCGGTGAGAAACTGGCAATGCCAATCGCGCTAGCTCCTGTTGGTCTAACTGGTATGTACGCGCGCCGAGGCGAGGTGCAAGCAGCAAAAGCAGCCGAGAAAAAAGGCATCCCATTTACTATGTCGACTGTTTCGGTTTGTCCGATTGAAGAAGTCGCACCTGCAATTGAACGACCAATGTGGTTCCAGCTTTACGTGCTTAAAGACCGTGGCTTTATGAAAAACGTACTTGAGCGTGCAAAAGCAGCAGGCGTAACAACGCTGGTGTTTACCGTTGATATGCCAGTTCCTGGCGCACGTTACCGTGACATGCACTCAGGTATGAGTGGCCCTAACGCGGCCATGCGTCGTGTACTCCAGGCGATGCGCCACCCAAGCTGGGCGCTGGATGTGGGTCTACTTGGTAAACCGCACGACTTAGGTAACATCTCAACTTATCGTGGCGAACCAACAAAGCTAGAAGATTACATCGGCTGGTTAGGCGCAAACTTCGACCCTTCTATCTCCTGGAAAGATCTTGAGTGGATTCGTGATTTTTGGGATGGCCCAATGGTTATCAAAGGCATTCTAGATGAAGAAGACGCGAAAGATGCGGTACGTTTCGGCGCAGATGGCATTGTGGTATCTAACCATGGTGGCCGTCAGTTAGATGGCGTACTTTCAAGTGCTAAAGCACTACCAAGCATTGCGGATGCGGTAAAAGGTGATCTTAAGATCTTCGTAGACTCTGGTATTCGTACTGGTCTTGATGTCGTTCGTATGCTCGCACTTGGTGCAGACTGTACGCTTCTTGGCCGTTCATTTGTGTACGCATTGGCAGCACAAGGCGGAGCAGGCGTTGAAAATCTACTGGATCTGTACGATAAAGAAATGCGTGTAGCAATGACGCTGACTGGCGCTAAGTCTATCGCGGATCTTTCACGCGATTCGCTAGTGAAAATCCCATAATCTTTGCAAGCGAGCAAAACAGAAACGAAAAAACGAGCCAACAGTGGCTCGTTTTTTATTGCTCTTCAACCCGATAATTTGACGAGCAAGCTAGCTAACTTGGTGAACGTACTCGATCACGACTTGGTTTCCGTCGATAAACACGTTACTGATATCGCCATCCACCGTCACACGATTTTGTAAATAAACGGTACCAGATGCAGATAGATCACGCTCCGTCAAAGACGGAATCACCTGACCAGGACGTACATGTAGCTGCTCGCATAGCTGTTTTACAAAACCTAGCGTCAGTGGAGAATTACCACGTAACAAGCCAGAAAACTCGTGTAGACTCAAACCAAGGCGCTTCGCCATTTCCATTTGAGTGATGTGCATTTTGGCTTTTTGTGACATCCAGATGTCGTAGAGCGCGTTTCGATCCAGCTCTGTAAATTCCATATCTGCCTCCGCTAATTCAAGAGTCAATACACTCTCACACTTACTTAAGATAAATGTTAGCGATAAGTCAGAGAAGTTATAATTGATCGTCCAAATATCAACCCTCAATCATTGGTAGCGTACCTCTGAACATGCATGAGGCGGTCGCTCAGCAAAACGTAAAGGTAACTCTCTTGTCATTGGAAGGAAAAGTCCATCTCGGCGGTTTAGACATAAGTAAATGATTTAAAGGAAATCACTGGGGTGAAGGAGTAATATCTGCTACCTTTCCTTCCATGGTTCACTAGAAATAAGTTACATATGCCACAGTGGTTTACCGAATTACAAAGCTACATTGAAACGTCTCATCAAAATTGGAGTGGGAGCGTCCTTTTCATTACGCTCGCTAGCTTTATAGCTTGGATAGCTTGGCGGCTGATCCGCTCTCGCCTCGCTGCGCTCGTAGAGAAAACGCCCTTCCACTGGGATGATATGTTGCTTGATGCGCTAAAAGCGCCAGTCAGTACACTCATTTGGTGTTGGCCAGCAACCGTCTCTATCGGCATCATATTAGAGAGCGAGCTCAACGATAAAATAAACTGGTTAAGTACGCTGAAACTGATTTTAATCATCAGCATCTTCGTATGGACCGTTATGCGGCTCATTACCAATGTTGAAGAGCATGTTCTCGAACAAAAGAACCGAGATGAAACAACAGTACAAGCGATAGCTAAGGTCGCGCGCCTGTTCTTTATTACCGTCGGAATTCTAACCGTAATGCAGGCATTTGGTCTGTCACTATCGGGCCTACTTACCTTCGGTGGTGTTGGTGGTTTGATCGTCGGTTTAGCGGCGAAGGATTTGCTGTCTAACTTTTTTGGAGGTCTTATGATCTACTTCGATCGTCCATTTAAAGTTGGCGATTGGATCCGTTCTCCAGACCGACAAATAGAGGGGACGGTAGAACGCATTGGCTGGCGTATGACCATTATCCGAACTTTCGATAAGCGTCCACTGTATGTGCCAAACTCAGTGTTTAGCAGCATTGTCGTAGAAAACCCATCTCGCATGCTGAACCGACGTATCTACGAAAAAATTGGACTTCGTTACGACGATGCTGAAAAAATGCCGCAAATTATCACCGCGGTAAAAGAAATGCTGAAAAATCACAAAGACATTGATGCACGCCAAACACTTATCGTCAACTTCGATACATTCGGTCCATCATCATTGCACTTCTTTATCTATACCTTTACTAAAACCGTGAATTGGGTGAGATACCATGAGGTTAAGCAGGACATACTGCTTAAGGTAATCAACATCATTAAAGAACACGATGCAGATATCGCGTTCCCTACTCAGACGCTTAAGCTTGATCCTATACAAATGGTAAAAGCGGAAGAGCAAGAAGATCACGGCTTCTAGTTCTCACCAATACCCAAATAATCAAGCCCGCTGTGTTTAAGCGGGCTTTTTATTTTTCTTCGCATGAAGTGGTTATTGTTGCGTTAACACCATACGTGCATTCAGCGGTTGGATTGGGCGATTGTTTTTCCCCATTACTTCCGAAAAAGATTTTATCTGCTCAGGAGAAATAGTTTGTGCTTCTTTCATCACCAACCAACGTACACCTTCAGAGCATGGCGGTGTCGTTAGTGAGCCGTTAAAGCGGTAGTAGTCTTTATCACTTGGGATAAGGGCATCAGCATCAAATGGAACCTTGATGGTAACATCTTGATCTTTAGTTGGAATGTTAGCTAGCATCTTAGCTAGATCTGGGTTCGCGTCACCCAGTTTAAAGAACACCGCGACAACAGCTAGATGACCTACTTTGTCGGCATGCACAAAGTGTGCTTCTAGAGGGTATTCTTTACCGTCCACATGGTTTTCAGATGGCGTATGGAAGTGGAACTGTTTCAACGTAAACTCTTTACCATCAATGGTGAGTGTGTTTTTACCTTCTAAACCAGTCTGTAAAGTGTGACCGTTGTTCAGCAGTGAAATTGCCTTACCTTCGTAGTCGAAATTCAATTTTTCTAGCTTCGCTTCGGTCGCCGATTCAATGTTGATTGGGCTCTGGTTTTGACCTTTTGCGCACTCAGATGCAAACTCACCCCAATGAGCAGGTCCATGGTTTCCCTCGTAGCCCCAGCTTGCTGCATAAGCTGTTCCTGTAAATACCAGTGCCAAACCTAATGTTGTTAGTGACTTCTTCATCATTTTCCTTATTTCTGAAAGTTAAATTCCGTGAGAATAAAGCCATACTAATCTCACAAAATTAAGCAGTGACAGAGTGAAAACTATGATTACAAAAGATTTTTGGAATAGAAGCCTCTAATGATGTAATTGACATGATGCTCAAAATTGAACGTCAACGATTATTGAGTCGGTGTAAGTACCTGCAGGAGGGGTCGTTTGGCTGGTTAGTATCTGCGCGCGATAATTATAATTCTGTGGAGTGATACCATCAGGAATAGAGCCGCCAGTATCGACGTCACTGTGTTCACGACGTTCAGAACTGGTTCCTCCCCAGCGATCCATCGATGATGACTTATAGATTTCATACTCCAAATAGTGACCACTAGAAATCATTCGCCGCTGACCGCCGGACGCATTTAGGCCGTCATTCAAGCCAATGGAGAAGGAACTATTCTTGGTACAAGTTAACGATATAACCTGACTGACTGGCTCAAAACCGGCCACTAATGGGGACGAACCAAAATCAATATCTGGCGCCGTGATCATACAATCAGGGGTCACTTCCAACTCAACCGTAATCACGCTTTGAGCGCTGCCATTGGCGCGGCCAATGCATACTCCTAGAACCCCGATACCCTTACAGTAATCCCAAATCCAGGATACGGTGATTTGGTCTTTATAAGTCCCAGCGGAAAGATTACTGCCCACTCCCGTCCGAGCATAAAGCGGAAACTCAGCTTGAGTGCCAAACAACCCGAGTAAATCGAGTAACCCAATTTCAAAAAAATTGTAAGTTTGGCCGAATACATACTCTTGTGAAAGACCTGGATCGCCAAAAATCTGATAGCTGAGCTCCGAACTCGGATCATCCTCATTTAATAGCAAACCATTATTTATACTGTTAAACGTTGCTGATACGTAGTCGCCACTTAACAAAGACACAAGTGTAGAAAAGTCACACGTAATCCCCGCATGAGGCTGAGCTGAGCTTTGCTGCTGAGAGCTTGAAACAGTAAACGAAGAAACATTGCCAAACAAGATTAAAGGTGTTGCCGCCGTGAGCTGACAAGCCATTGTCGAGAACGAGAAAAAGAGAAGTAGGCTAGCAAGCCAGCGGCGCAAAATCATAGTGCGGTCTCTTCTTCGGCTTTGATACAAACCTGCTCAGGCAATGTTTGTATTTTTTGACTCTCACGCTGATACAACCCCTCAATAAACACTTTACATGGCGACTGTCCTTGAGGATAAAACTGAATATAGCGGCCTGGGTCAACGCCTTCAAAGTACGTAAAACCATCCCAACCAATTTGGCTTGTTAAGCCCGTTTCTGAGCGGCCATATGTACCAATCGGAAGGAACAAATGATTTTCGTCTACCACCGTCATGCTCAGTGCAATTTGTAGCTCTATTGGGAACTCTAACAGGTAGCCGTAGCCCGAATGTATCGAAGCAAACTGCTCTGTTGCAGAAAACGCAGCATTGGCAGGTAAATTAAGTGGATCGATTTCATATTTGGCGGTGTAATACGCCGTAGCCCAAGGAACAAGTAAGTAACCTTCATCGTCTGTCACTCCGACAATTTGATTTTCATATTTAACCGGAATACCTTCAAAACCACTGGTGCTCACCACAGCGAAGCTGTCATACACTTCATTCGCCGGGAATATTTCTCCATCCAACGTAGAGACCGAACCTGCCATTTCCGCAAAATAATCATAGTCGCCACTGGTGCCATTTAACCCCGCTCTGAACTGCGCCCATGACGCACGGTAGGTCAAATCGGCCTGTTTACGGTTTTCTGGGTCTTCGTTAATATCATGCGCTAAATTGACGCCCCACCCACCTCGTATTGGCGCAAGGCGGCTGTAACCCACTCGCCCTCTAACATCGCCATCGTCCTCTCTTTTCAGCGTTAGCCCCGAACTTCCCCCCAAAGAACTGAAAGGTAGAGAGAATTGCGCCAACGTAACACTCTGACCACCAATACTATGGTTGTAAGAAAGGGACATATTGATATTAAAAGGCAGAGCGTAGCTATAAGTAAGGTTTAGGGTACGTGAATCTGAGTCGGATTGTTGAATATCAAAGTATCCACCAGAAAGTGAGCCCCAATCTCCCAAACGGACTCCCATATTGATTTGTGATAGATGACGCGACGCGAGTGAAGCGTCCTTGCCTTCATCGAGCATTTCGTAATTTGGTAAATGAGATAAGGTATAAAAGTCGACTTGTTCTACTTGAGTTCGAGCAGCGAAGCTAAACAGCCGAGACTGATAACTATAACCTAGCGCATATGAGGTAGATTGATCCTGAAAATTACTCACACGAAACGAGGCATCCACCGTACCCAAGTTGAAAGCATTGGTGACAAAGCCCAGCCCCGCAACGATCAGGTCGTCTTTTGCTTCAGCTTGAGCTTCTAGTGTTAACCAATCAGTCATGCCATGACGCAGAGCGGTAACCACGCCACCGTCTCCATAGTCGTTAGATGCATTACCGAAATTTTCTCTGATCGCACCAATACTCGCACTGTAAGATGTAAATCCGGTCTTGAGTAGATCGGAAGAGAGAAAAAATGGGCTGGTCATGACCGTTTGCTTACCTTGAGCATCCGTTGCAATTACCGTTGCTTCCCCAGCACCAGAGAGCATTGGAATATCGTTAATAATGAAAGGACCGGGCCCAACATTCATTGAGTCAGTTTTAAAGCCATTGATAAACAAATCTAACGTAGTGGGCGCTGTGACCTCACCGTAAAATGCAGGTAACGGCGTCGTCACGACATCCGGACGCATAGAGAAATCATGCGACAACTGAATACCCGCCAGTCTTACTGGTTGGCTCCAAGATAAAGGGCGAACAATATAGTCCCCTACCTCCATACGAATTCGCTTCTCTTGATTGACGTACTCGTAACTCGTATCAAAACGAGTGTACTGGCTGCTTTGCTGGGACTGAACATCGCGATGAAAGTTAGATTTAAATATCCCGGTAGTAGAAAAAACGCCAAACTCAGAAAAGGCTCTGACTTCATGATTGATAGAAACCTCCTTTTGTCGGCTTTCGTTCTCGTACACACCAAATACGTTGTAGTTAAGCAGGCCACCACGCCCAAACTGAGCCGGGGAAAATCGCCCCATATCCTGCGCTGATAAGTTCTGCATCGGTAACCAATTAGGCGGTACGTCAATTGCAAGTTGCAATGACGATTGCAAGTAACGCACGTTAACACCTGGGATAGACGTAACCTCAAGTCTCTCTTCGGTTCCAGGCAACGACTTGGCGGTAACCCCAACTGAAATGAGGTCCTCCCGGAGCAAAAAGAACTGATCGCCAACTCGCTCAACTTTCGCAACAAGCCCTGTTGCTCTTTGATTGATCACCAACTCCAGATTGAGGCTGATATTCTCAAACTTTTCTAAAGAGAAATTTTCAGGACTCGGTAGCTCAGAGAAGTGGTTTGCTGAATTTGCACAAAGACCAATACTGCTCCACGTTACGCTAAGTAATACCAACCAAAAGAAAGCATTCATTGTATTAAATCTATTCATTATTGCTTCAATGGTATTTGGTAACGTTTACCTCCAATATTCGCGCTCAAACTCAAGGGTCTGACATTACTATGGGGAATAGACCAAACCTTATACTGTTCAGGAAGAATATAGCCAGCTAGTCCATCGGAAATAACGACAGGATCTTTATTTGGTAGATTCAACTGTAAATTCACTAAGCGAACATGGTGTTTTCCTGAATTTTTAATGTGAACAAAACGCTGATTATTTTTCTTAATAAACTGTGCCTGTAAATCACCCCATAATTCACTGTCACGGTTTGGTTTTTGAGTATCAGTCAGCCCTTTCCCGTAAATAAACAAAGGTATCGAGTAACGCATTCGGACTTTGACAGCGAGTTCATTTTCCGTCAATTCTGTTTGAGGGTTTTGAGTTGGCGGTAATTCATCTATGATCACTCGGTATGCATACTCCTTACCCGCAGAGGCCTCATCTTGGTTGATGATGCGGATTAACTGCTTTTCACCTGGTTCAATTTTGACAAACGGAGGAGTTGCAATTAACTGGCTTTGACTTGAATAACTATCTTCTCCTTCGTTTTGTTCCCACTTAAAAATTCTCACCTGTAAATAAGAATCAACACTGCCTTTATTTACCATCCAAAGTGATGTTGCATTACTCTCCTCTGATATTTTGGGGTAAATCGGCCAAATTAATAATGAGTTAGCGTTGGCATTTGAGAAAAAAACAAAAAGGAAGGTTATTAATAATAGTTTTTTGAGTATGAATTCCATTTCACCCCTCCAAAGTTCACTTACCACTCTAATGTCAGCGTAAGCGTATCCATATAAATTCCAGCCATTTCATTCCCATTTATTGTCGCCTTTGCCCAGATAGGAAACTGAATATTATCTGGGTCTTGCTCAGTATCGACGGAATATTGCGTGTCAATATCAAGCACCTGCGTGTAATTTAGATCCTGGAACAAAAAGTAATCTACCGTTGTCGCTTCTTCACTGTGCTTTAGCTTACGTACACCATCCGATGCATTCATCCCGCCATTTACGGAAACATTCATCGTAATACCCGGAGTACAACTTAATGTGAGTGATGAACTGTAAGTGATGCTGCCTTGTACTTCCGTCGCGTAAACTGAAGAATGCTCACCAAAATCTAACGTACCTATTTGCCCGGCTTGGGTTGGGCTTTCTTCTTGTACTGAGCCGTTAATCAAACAACCTGTATCTACGATGGCAGACACCTGAAAAGTTTGTGTCGCATCAGCCAGCACAGTTAAAGAACACAAACTCATCGCGACAAGTGAAAAGCTCCTAACAACCAGCGTCACGATTTACCAGCTTAGCGTCACACTGATGGTATCGGAGTATGTACCGGCAATGCTGCTCGTACCGTAAGCTTTCGCAAAAAGCTCAATAGTTTGCGATGTTGCACTAGTAAATTCAGACAGAGCTACCGTCCCGCCTTGTATAATTTGTGTGCTTCGGTCTGAGTCGGTAAACAACGTATAATCAATAAATTGCGCGCCATTTGACATCGCGTAGGTACCAACGGTCGCACTTGCATCATACAATCCGGTGCCCAATGTAAACGTCGGTGTCACACCGTTACTACAAAGCACTTCAATACCCGTCGCACTACCACCATTTACCACACCATCTTGTTCACTGAAGATTGCAGGCACGTCTCCAAAGGCGAGTGAGCCAAAGCCAACGCCAGAAGCTGCATCTACCGCATTATTTCCATTAATCACACAACCTTGTACAAGGTTAATTGAAACATCAATCGTACCGCTCACTGACGCTCCACTCGCTTGCCAACTAAATGAGGTTAAGAGCAGAGGCATCATCAGATAAAATCTTTTCATATAAAGCTCCATTTTTACATTCCACTGTATATCGGTAACCTTTTTATTAGTTATAGCTCAATTATGACAAACCAAATGCATATAAAATGTAAAACAATAAAAAGAAGCAGGATAAGGATAAAGACGAACAGCAAATAAAAATATTAAACTTAAAAGTGACGATTTTTAAGCATGTAATGCTAAAAAATAACCACTAAAAACAAATGGTTATTATCTTGTTCCAAATACAGAATCGACAATGAGTTAGAAGGTAGGGTGAAGTTGAGTGGAAAAAATCTAAAAAAAGTAGCAGAACGACACGAGAAGTTTAGAAAAGATTGGCGACCATTTCTTCCCAAAACAAGAATCTTCATGAAACAAAAATGCGCCCCAAAAAGGAGCGCATTTCTTACTTGAATAAGTTATTCCCAATCAAGAATAACCTTGCCTGACATGCCGCTGCGCATTACGTCGAAGCCTTCTTGGAAATCGTCAATCTTGTAGTGGTGCGTGATGATTGGCGATAGATCCAGACCAGATTGGATCAGTGAAGCCATCTTGTACCAAGTTTCGAACATTTCACGGCCGTAGATACCTTTGATCACCAAGCCTTTGAAGATAACTTGGTTCCAGTCGATACCCATGTCTGATGGTGGAATACCTAGTAGTGCAATACGACCACCGTGGTTCATTGTGGTTAGCATTGAGTTGAATGCTGCTGGGTTACCAGACATTTCTAGACCTACATCGAAGCCTTCTGTCATGCCTAGCTCAGCCATTACGTCTTCTAGCTTCTCTTCTGCAACGTTTACTGCGCGTGTTACACCCATCTTACGAGCAAGTTCTAGACGGTATTCGTTCACGTCTGTGATCACTACGTGGCGAGCACCAACGTGTTTTGCTACTGCAGCTGCCATGATACCGATTGGGCCAGCACCTGTGATAAGCACGTCTTCGCCTACTAGGTCGAAAGAAAGCGCGGTGTGTACTGCGTTACCAAACGGGTCAAAGATAGACGCTAGATCGTCAGAGATGCCTTCAGGGATCTTGAACGCGTTGAACGCTGGGATCACTAGGTATTCTGCGAATGCACCTTCGCGGTTAACGCCCACACCAATCGTGTTACGACATAGGTGAGTACGGCCGCCACGACAGTTACGACAATGACCACACGTGATGTGACCTTCGCCAGATACGCGGTCACCGATTTCAAAGCCACGAACTTCCTGACCAATCGCAACCACTTCACCCACGTATTCGTGACCAACAACCATAGGCACTGGAATTGTCTTTTGTGACCATTCGTCCCAGTTGTAGATGTGTACGTCTGTACCACAGATAGCGGTTTTCTTAATTTTGATCAGAATATCGTTATGGCCAACTTCTGGTTTATCAACCTCAGTCATCCAGATGCCTTCTTCAGGCTTTAGCTTTGATAATGCTTTAATTTTCATAATGTAACCTTAATTAAAGGCCCTATTGTCTAAGGCCTAGAATCTTAAATAAGACCCATGTCCTTACCAACTTGGATGAACGCGTCGATTGCACGGTCTAGTTGCTCGCGAGAGTGCGCCGCAGACATTTGAGTACGGATACGTGCTTGACCTTTTGGTACTACAGGGAATGAGAAGCCGATTACGTAGATGCCTTTCTCCAGCGCACGCTCTGCGAATTCTGCTGCTACTTTTGCGTCACCAAGCATGATCGGAATGATTGCGTGGTCAGCACCACCCATTGTGAAGCCTGCGTCTTCCATACGAGTACGGAAGTGTGCTGCGTTTTCCCATAGACGGTCACGTAGGTCACCGCTCTCTTCTAGTAGGTCTAGAACGCGGATAGAAGCGCTTACGATTGCTGGTGCAACAGAGTTAGAGAATAGGTATGGACGAGAACGCTGACGTAGCCAGTCAATCACTTCCGCTTTACCAGATGTGTAACCGCCTGAAGCGCCGCCCATTGCTTTGCCTAGCGTACCAGTGATGATGTCGATACGGTCAACTACGTTGTGGTGCTCGTGCGTACCTGCACCTGTTTTGCCCATGAAGCCAACAGCGTGAGAGTCATCAACCATAGTCAACGCGCCGTACTTATCTGCTAGGTCACAGATAGCCGGAAGGTTTGCTACTACGCCATCCATTGAGAACACACCGTCCGTTACGATAAGAATGTGGCGAGCACCTGCTTCTTTCGCAGCGATCAGTTGTTGCTCTAGCTCTTCCATGTTGTTGTTTGAGTAGCGGAAACGCATTGCTTTACATAGACGAACACCGTCGATGATTGACGCGTGGTTTAAAGCGTCAGAGATGATTGCGTCTTCTTTGCCTAGAATAGTTTCAAATAGGCCCGCGTTTGCGTCGAAACATGATGTGTAAAGAATCGTATCTTCTTTACCTAGGAACTTAGAAAGCTTCTGCTCAAGCTCTTTGTGGATGTCTTGCGTACCACAGATAAAACGTACTGAAGCCATACCAAAGCCGTGCTCGTCCATGCCTGCTTTACCCGCTTCGATAAGTGCCGGGTGGTTAGCAAGACCAAGGTAGTTGTTCGCACAGAAGTTTAGTACTTCTTCACCAGTAGAGATTTTAACAGCCGCTTGCTGTTGAGACGTAATGACACGCTCTGATTTGTAAAGGCCTTCCGCCTTTACTTCTTCGATTTGCTGCTGAATCTGTTGGTAGAATGCAGAAGACATTTGAAATTCCTTCCTAGTTATTTTGGCGAGTATTTACTCGTTTAGAATTAGGCTTAGCCTTTATGTGACGGGCGTCACGGGCTATCACTCATCAATTAATTGTAGTGTAATTCAAGGAAGGAGGAAGGATTATACCTTAAGGTGGAAAAGCATTAATGAATCCTAGGCACAAGTTCGATTAATGCTTTTCTATAAGGTTGTTATAAAAGGAATTATAGCCAGGTAGGCTTAGCCAAAAGTGTTTCAAAGTCCTTAGCAGGTAATGGTCGGCTATAGTGGAAACCTTGTCCGAACTCACAGTTTAGGTTTTTCAGGTAATCCACATGACGCTGTTCTTCGATGCCTTCTGCGACGATCTTAAGATCCAGCGCTTTCGCCATTGCTATGATTACGTTGACAAGCTCGCGGTCTGAGTCGTTCTCGAACATATTTTGCATAAAGCTACGATCAATCTTTAAGCGGTCGAACGGAAACTTCTGCAAGTAACTCAGCGCAGAATAACCAGTACCAAAATCATCAATAGTAAGTTTGGTGCCTAACGCTCGTAAGTTATTAAGCATGTCTAATAGCTCAGAATCGTGATTGAAGAGGAGACTTTCTGTCACTTCAATATCGAACTTATTTGACGGAAGACCAGACTCCTCAAGGCTGTGTTTAATAAACGTAAGTAAGCGCTCGCAGTACCTAAATTGAACACTAGAAAAGTTTACAGAAACAAACAACGGAGTCAGACTTTGCCATTGTGCCGCTTGTCGACACGCTTGTTGAATAGCAAACTCACCAATTTGATGAATTAAACCATTTTTCTCTGCAATAGAGATAAACTCTTCAGGGTTTACAAATCCGTACTTGTCATCATTCCAACGCATTAGCGCTTCTGCCCCTACGATTTTACCACTACTCAGCTCAATAATTGGCTGATAATACAGCTCTAATAACTGATTGGAGATCGCACTTCTCAGACGATTTTCCAGATCCAAATAGCGTTGCAAATCTTGGTTCATATTATGGTTATAAAAACAAAAGCCATCACGCCCATCTTGTTTCGCCCGATACATTGCCATATCAGCACATGCAAGGAGCTGCTCAGCGTTGTCTCCGTCATCCGGGAACACAGACATTCCGACGCTGCTACTCAAGAAGAATTCATGGTTGTTCCAAACAAACGGATCGTTAAACGCCGAAAGCACACTTGAAGCAACTCGCTTTGCAGTATCATTATCAGGCAAGTCTGGGATGACGAGTAAAAACTCATCCCCACCAATTCTCGCCAATAAGTCTGTTTTTCTTGCGACTTGATACAGTCGCTGAGCACTGAGTTTAAGGATTTCATCCCCAACAAAGTGTCCCATTGAATCGTTAATCTGCTTAAAGTGGTCTAAGTCGATGAACATCACCAAAACTTTAGACCCACTACGCGATGCCCTAATTAACTCCAAAGCCAATCGCTCGGAACCATAACTACGATTAGGTAAATTGGTTAATGTGTCATATTTAGCTTGGAAGGCGAGTTCTTTTTCAGACGCTTTTCGACGTTCAATTTCGTTCGTTAATTTTTTATTCTGTTGAGAAAGAATATCTTTACGCTTTTTTTCTTCCTCAAGCTTAATTTTCAATTCAATCCTATTATTGTTCGTGATGAATGCATAACATAAAGCAATGACGATCATAACGGCCAGAATACTCAAACCAATAATAAAGAGCCGTGATGTAAATATATCTCGTTCACTCAAAGGCTCGAACCACGCCATCAATTTGAAGTGATGTTTATCCACAGGAACTTCAAAGTAAATTTTTCCGTCTACAGCCTCAGAAACGAAATAGTTCTCATCCTTATTGTGAGAAGGTGTTTTATTTATGGTATCCCATACAACCATTTCCACGTCTTTTATTTTTAGCACCATTCGGCTATAACTATCTTCGTGTTCTTGGTTAGTAAGTTGGTCAATAACAATATTCTTATTAAGATCGGCAATTAAAAAGGCAACAGGCTTTCCGGAGAACTTAACTTGCTTAATGACTTGAATGCGAACGTCATCATTGTATCGCGTCGCACAAACCTCTTCGGGATGCCCGTGTTGAGTCATTAAGGTTTGTATGTCCATTTTGTGCTCGGCAAGGTTTTCAGATCCAGTGGTGACAATGGTGACTCCATCACTGCCTACTAGCGTGAGCTTCTTATAGATTTGGCTGCTATTAATTAGCTTACTGTCTATCTTCTCATCGAAGCGACGCTTTAAATTAATTAGACTGGCACCTAATCCATACTCCATTGACATGCCAGAAGCTAAATTACCAAAGAATGTTTGTATTGTTTTATCTGTAGCTAGATTATCAACATCTTCACTCGCTATGGTAAATAAATTATCGAGTGTGCTTGCATAACTTTTTACTTTTAAATCTAGTTCTCTGTATTGAGATTCTTTTAATTTATTTTGACCTACGCTAGTCACAGTAATAAGCATAGCTAAGTAAATTGAAACTAATATTGCGCTTATTGTAATAAATCTTTTACTGGAAAATTTTTTAACGGCCTTATTCATCGGACTTTCTTTTTATCTTCTATAAAGTAATCGTTATAAAAGTAGTAAATAGATGGATAGTATTTTTTTACTAGTTTTTCGTATGATCCGTCTTTTTTTATCGAGTCTAAATAACGATCAAATGCTTTGCGTAATTCAGGGGAATTTTTACGGAATGCAACAGCCATTTTTTGATTTTCAGATATAGGGCCAATGACTTTTATTTCACCCGGCCATTTTTCGAGGGCAATTAGCGTATCCGCAACATCTAATAATGTGCTTTCCGCGTCATTTTTCATTATCGCTGGAACCATCTCATTAAGGAGACGCGCCCCATCAGGTAATATAACTTTTGCACCTGTGTCATATAAGTCATAAAGGTTAGGATCCAAGCAAGAATGTTCTAAAGCTAACACTTCGCGACCATCGATCAGCTGCTTGACGTTTTTAACATCTTCATCGACCGACCCACTTGGTTTAATCGGGCTCAGACTAGAGTCGGATCTGGAAACCAACCATACACCTGAAGGAAAATAATCTTGTGAAAAATCGACAACCTCAGAACGCCAATCAAGAATAGTAACGCCATTTGCGATCAAATCGCCTTCAATTGGAACACTTTCTCCGACAACAGCCTGCTTGTTGTGATATTGCACATTTTGCCCTGTCAACTTACCAACCACGTCGCTCCACTGTGCTGGAACATACTGGTACTGAACACCTAACGACTTGGCAAAACCTTTTATTATCTCTACATCCAAGCCAGTCAAAGTTTCCACTTCACCTTGTTCAATATAGGAGACAAAGTTAGCGTACGGGACACCAATGTGACGCAGTACACCACGTTCACGGATTTGTTGTAAATCGTCTGACCAAGCGGCAGACGACGCAACAGAGGTAACCATGAGCGCCACCGTCGCTAAAGTTCTTTTGAATGTTATGACTGACATAATAATATCCTTACCTTTCACAAAGCGCCCAATAATGGGCGCTTGAGTGATAAACAACGATGTTAGAACGACGAGTAATACAAATTCGTCATCGCCACTACGAGCCCTTCCACATCTTGTTCGTCATGGAACAAATGCGTAGAGATACGCAGCGCGTAAGTATCAAAGTCATCATCCTTATGCAGCTTAAAGCTAGTCGTACGGATGATGTAACCATACTCTTCACGTAAACGATCTCGGAATTCCGTCAGTATCTCTTCATTAGTTACATCGGAGAGCGGGTTAACCGTCGTTAAGCCACTGGTTAAGCCTTCCACGTTTGGTGAATACATTTTGGCTTGTGGTAAGTACTCTTGAAGCAAGGTTTTACATAAACTACCAAGGCTTACAACTCGCTCTTCGATACGGTCTCGACCAATCTCATCCCACATTTTGCAACTATCAACTAGTGCTTGTTTCGCAGGATAGTTATCGTTACCAATGTATTGCATTTGCAGCTGTTTACCCAGGTAATCAGCATGAGAAAGTGAGGAGTTGATCAACCATAACGGGTTCTCTCGGTCGCTCCAATACTCATTCAAACGGTTACCGTTATCACGAACATACAGAATACCTGTCGCGCCCGGACCACACTGCCACTTATGACCAGATCCTGCATAGAAATCACAATCCATATCGTGGAAATCAAGGTCAAACATACCGACCGTATGAGCGCCATCAACAAGAGTAGGCACACCATACTCTTTTGCTAAAGCACAAATGGCTTTTGCTGGTAGCGCGGTTCCTGTTTTGTATGTGATATGAGAGAAAACAATTAGGCGAACGTTTTGATTCGTATCAAGCGCGTCTCGGAACGCTTGAATGTAATCTTGCTCAGAAACGTTTTCAGTACCAGTAAATACTGGTAGTTGAATTTCTACCACATCCACACCAAAACGATGTTTCGCTACGTTCATAGGTGATGTTGCAGCAATATGTTCATGGTGTGTCGTTAGAATCACATCACCTGGTTCAAAGTGTAAGCCATTAATGATCGAGCATAAGCCATCAGTAGTGTTGCGGCTGAGAATGATCTCTTCTGGGTTAGCACCAAAACCTGGTGCGACGTCTTTAACCATCTCAGAAACATACGGCCAAGAGCCAAATTTGCCTTTCATATCCCAAGGATATTTAGCCACTAGCTTGTTGTTATGCTCGTAATCTTCAAGAACATGTTTTGGCATTGAACCTGTTGTACCAATGTTCATGTAAGTGGTTCGTTTGTCCAAAACGAACTGTCTTCGCACTTTACGCCAGAAGCGCTTATCATGTTTTCTACCTAGCCCGCGGCTGCTCCAATCAATTTTCTGTTCTCGTGCTTGAGCTACGCCTGAGAAAGCGGAAGCACTCACACCAGCAACAACAGCTCCTGTTGCGCCTTTCAGAAAATTACGGCGGCTGCTATTAGTCTGAATAGATTCCTTGTCTTTCATCTTTTTCAATCCTTGTCGGAAATTAGCCATATTATTAATTTTAAGTGCGTAACTATCTGTTACTAAAACATTATTACCCATTACAATCAGAGTTTAATTTTTTCCTCTGCCATTAAGTGACTTTAGTTCCAATTTTTTATCTTATTTGATGATATAAGCAACAGTTTGACCACAAATCTATAAACAACAATGTTCACATTAATATATTCGTTAATTTGATTATTCTTTATTGCGGACAATTCCACCAAATTCTTTATAAAACAATTATGAGCTTTGTTATAAAGTCATTAAAAATTTAACTTTGCGTTAATTTAAAAATATTCAGGCTATTTTAAGATTGGCGTCTATTCTTTTTATATCTTAACGATCTCAACATGTTAAGACTAAATAAAAGAAAGCTGATTTCGGATCGAGATATCAGTTTAAGACCATAAAGTGATACACATCACTCTATGACATAAACTCACCGCTCAACAGACATAAGTAAAACAGGTTTTCACTAATATGTGCTTGAGCGTACACCCTAAAAGAAGGAGGTCCCATGTTAAAAGGATTGCTATGCATTTCAGTTGCATCCGCTCTTGTCGCCGCCCCTAACGTGCTAGCAAAAACGGTAGAAATGACTGCTCTCAACACCAATGAGAGTGCGGGTACCATTGAGATTTCACAAAGTGATTATGGCGTTGTTTTTACGCCTCAATTATCAGGTTTGTCAGCAGGTGTGCACGGTTTCCATATTCACACTAATCCATCTTGCGATAGCATAGAAAAGGATGACAAAACCGTATTAGGCGGCGCAGCAGGTGGCCATTATGATCCTAACAACACAGGGAAGCATGGCTATCCTTGGACCGATGACAATCATTTAGGCGACTTGCCTCCACTCTATGTGGACATGGACGGCAATGCCAATCAGCCCGTTGTCGCTCCTCGCCTAAAATTATCGGATTTAAAAGGTCGAGCGTTAATGATCCATGCAGGTGGTGACAATCACTCCGATCACCCAAATAAGCTAGGTGGTGGTGGCGCTCGCGTCGTATGTGGTGTTATTGAATAAACATTAACTTTATGTCTCACACTTCTCTTTAGATTGCGAGAAGTGTGAACTTCTGTTGATACTGAGAGGAGGTTGCATTGGTCTCAAGATAGCTGTGGTGAAGCATTAAGATCGATTGAACAATCTTCGTCCCGATCCCCAAAGAACCGCCCTCCGCTTCTTCCTCGATGTGATTGACGAAGGTAAAGTGGATACGTGACTTATCCTCACTCAAATGCGCTTGGCAATGCACTTCCGAGCCGATTGGGCTGTGGCGCAATGCATTTTCAAGCAAGTTAAGCACCAACCGCTCTAAAAGACCTTTATCACCCACGGTTTGGATTTCGCTATCGATATCCACTTTCAACACCACTTCTTTACGAGAAAACTGGCTCTGCATCGTTTCGGCACATTCTGCCATCAACACGCCAAGATCTACGGGGCGGTACTCGTAGTTTGGCATTGGAGCTTCTTTGCGCGCGGCGTCTAACAAAGAATGCAATTGAGTCGAGAGCTTCTCACAATTTCGGAAAGCAACGTCAATCAAAGGATCGGATTCCGGATGTTGCAAACGCCACGTTTCCAAATAGCCCAGCACGCTCGATAACGGCGTTTTTAAATCGTGACTGAGCTGCAACAGACTTTGACGACGATGAGACGATTGATACTCCAACTGTAAAAACTGCTGCTGAATATGCTTCGCCATCATCTGATAAGAGTTCGCAATCGGCACGAGCTCCGGCACTTGGTGAGTAAAATCAGGTTGCAGGCGGAAATCATGTTCAGCTTGCTGTTGTAGTTGTTTGGTCACACGCTCAATCGGGCTCAACAGACTACGTTTGACCAGCACATAAGCTCCAAGAGCAAAGCCTAAAATGGACACTAAGACCAATCCTGCCAGCGCGATGTAAGGGGTGTCGACTTGAGCATTGGCAATGGCGTCATGTCGGGTACTGCCAATCACCACGTAGAGATAACCGACCGTTGAGCCTAATTCCTCTATCGCCGCGACAGAAAAGACTTTGTGCTCACCACGATTACGTGGGTCTTCACCCAAAATAGGAAAAGGTTGGTCATTTAAGAATTGCTTAATGGGATTGAGATCCACCTTACCCATGATCTCCGCCCCTTCTGGTGCAGCATGGGTGGTGATGTTGCCTTGGCTATCGAGAAAGTAGATTTCAAAGTCAGGACCGATCAGCATGAGCGTGTGAAAAATCGACTTGAGCGCTTTAGGGTTGTAATCCGTCCCGATCATCAGCGGATTATCATCACGCATGTGGCTGGCTAGCTCTTTATGTAGGCTTTGCTTAGTGCGTAACTCGATGGTTTCTTTTTGCCAATTGTAAGTCAGTGCAATCACCACCGCCGCGAGGCAGAACCACAAGCTAGTAAATACCACTAAGCGAGATTTGAAGCTCATCCTATCGCCTCCTTAAACAGCGGTGTTTTTGAAACACCCGTGTGATTGAAAAATGACGGTGAAAACAACTACCGACTTACTGTCTGGCTTGATGTTTTGACTTACTTTCTTGCATTAGTGTCTTGGCTGAAACTTATATCCAACACCCCACACGGTTTGAATGAAGTGATGATCAGAGTCAGACAACGACAACTTGCTGCGTAAACGATTTATGGTGCTACACACCGTGTGGTGATAACCAGAATGACTGGTGTTCCAAACGTGATCGAGCAATTCATCTTTACTGTAGACTCTGCCCGGACGAGTCGCGAGAAACTGCAGCAAAGTAAACTCTGTCGCGGTGAGCGTGACATCCTTGTCGTTTAGGGATACTTGGTGCAACTCCGGAATGATTCTCAGCGGACCAAAATCCATCGCATCATCGAGGACTTCATTTGCTACTTTGACTTCTGCGGTTTGGCTGACTCTGCGTAGCACGTTTCGCACTCGTGCTTGGAATTCTAATACGCTAAATGGCTTGGTGATATAGTCATCAACGCCTGCTTCTAAGCCGTCTACCTTGTCCATTTCACCGTCTCTGGCTGTCAGCATGAGCACTGGGCTCCAATCTTGTTGCTGACGCAAATAATGGCAGATGTCTAGGCCATCACCATCTGGTAAACCTCGGTCAAGGATCAATAAATCAAAGGGTTGTTGCTGATATTGCGCTTTAGCATCGGCGACATTTGTGGCTCGCGACACTTGGTGTCCTTGAAACTTGAGATGCATCTGAACCAGTTCTGCCAAATCATCGTCATCTTCCACCAACAAGATGTTCGCGACTAAATTGATTGCCTGTTGTTCCATGGTCTTTTCCTTGCCTTCGAGTATCCTCACTTTGCACATGACCGGAACAAATTAGAAATTCTTTCAAAAAAGGTTCCGATGACGCCATGAGGGATAAAGCGCTCGGCTACAAGCGCTTTGGAAAGGAGACGTCATCGGAGCCTGTGTTACTCGACTCGAGTGATGGTGACTTTCGCACCTGGGTTCAAGAAACGATGGTTCGCAGAAAGCGCTGAGTTTGCTAATCCGCCATCTTGGCTAACGACCCCCGCATGGAATGCAACAACATCACTGCTGTCATTACGAGCGGCATTGAAGCCCTCACCACCACCTGCTGGGCCCGGGATGGTTGCGGCAAGTTCATCATTCAGTTCCGTGCCAGAATCCCAAACGTTCATGCTCATTTCATAGCTTTCACCCACTGCGAGCGATTTGAGCGATAGCCCCGTTTCGCCAACAAAGGCATCGTTGGTATTCACGAACATAGACGCCACAGACAAGTAACCGTAACGACTAGGGTCAACCGTGATGGTGACTTCGTCCGATGCGCCCGGCAACACCAATCCATTACCCGAAATGCCTTGGTAAACACTGTCATTGCTGTTCATCAATTCAATTAACTCTGCGTTACTACCGCCTTCGGCAAGATGCTCAAGTTCAACAGATGCCACTTGGCCAATTTCAAACAGTTGGTAGTCACCATTGTGAGTGAGTACCGCTAGCGGAGACATAGGTTGATTCGCAGTCAAGTTCGCCACGTTGACGGTGTAGCGGTACGATTTCACTACGTCGCTATCATCATCGCTTGGACAACCGGCGAGCAAGCCGACTGAAGCTGCTACTAGTAAGATTCTGTATTTCATACATCCCCCTTACTTCACAACGATTGTGATGGTTGCAACTGGGTTTAACCAACGATGGCTGCTGCTGTCTAGGTCACTGATGCCGCCAGTTGGATCGCTATCACCAAGGTTACCCGGATGCACGTGAACTTTATCGTTAGTTACTGTTGCTTCAACGCCTGTGCCGCCAGTACCAAAGGTAATGAAAGGGGGGTTTGGCATGCTAGACGCAAGTTCATCGTTCGCTTCTGTACCGGCATCGTAACTTCTTAGCGTTGCTCGGTATGTACCCGCTTCCGTTGGAATCTTCCAGCTATCTAGACCAACAAAACCGTCATTAGTTGGCAGCAACATCGCGCTCAGAGAAAGATATCCGTGGTCGCCACTGTCCAAGGTGAAGGTGGTTGCAACACCCGGATTCAAAATACCACCAGCAGGGTTCTCAACCACCGCACCACCAGCGTTACCAATCACACTAGCAAGACCAGAGATATCACCGCCTTCTGCCATTGCTTCTAGCTCTGGAGTCGCTGCTTGACCCGTTCTGAACATTTGAAGGTCAGAGCCATGTGCAGCAACAATAAGTGGCGTAAAGTAGATGCCTTTGGTTGCGTTTGTCACGGTGATTTCCAATTCCGCCGCATTCACTGATGCAGAGCCTAGTGCCATAGCGACTGAAGTCATGACGAGTCCGAGTTGGGTACGTTTTTTCATTGTGATTCCATCCTTTAATGAGGGTTGAACTACCCAAGCCCATGTGTACGGCTTTACTTCTTTCTTCGTGACTTGAGTAGGTTAAGCATTACGTTTCGAACGTTTTGCGTTCTTGCCTCTAAGAATGACGAGCAAATCTATCAGCAACTTCATCGAATTCTCATAAAATTCTCACAAGTTCTGTTCGAATTCTGTCAACAGCACTTTTTTACTCTTAATCAGCTATTTACACGTCGCGCTCTCCCCTCCTACAATGCGGTATTCCCTGTTTAAATCACGATTCTCACCATGATTCATAACGTTTTGTCTGCCTACTATGGCGAAATCTACGGCATCGCTTTTTTCAACCACTACTTGAGCCATTACGCCCAAAGTGAACAACAAACGCTGTGGCAAACCTTGATTGAAGTGGAAGAACTCACCGCAGAAAAGCTCAAACCTGTACTGCTGACAAATGGCATGGATATCGAAAGTCGACACCAAGAGATGTTGGATAAAGGCTTGGCAGATGCAACCAAGTGGATTGGTTTACCATGGCAAGAGTTGGTGGCGACTCTTCTGAAATGGGTAGAACCTTATGAGGTCAAGTATCGAGAGTGGCATGAAGAAGTGAAAGCTTCACAGCAGTATTCAATCGCTGAACGAGAAGCTATCGAGTTGATTGCAGACCACGAAACGGCCATTTATCACTGTTGGCAACAATACCATACTGGTGAATCTGGCTTGCCTGCACTCAATGCATTTTTGGCAAAATATCGTTAAAGCGAGACGGTGACACTTGAACCTCGTGAAACCGTACCAGACAATATCGTTATTCCGCTGCGCAGAACTGAACAATTATGGTTAATCCAAAACTCATTGCCCTACTTCCTGATCTTGCTTCGTTTATCTTGGTGGTAAACGAAGGCAGTTTTACCGCTGCAGCCAAACAACTCGGCGTGACGCCATCGGCTTTAAGTAAGTTGATCACACGATTAGAGCAAGCCCTCTCGGTGAAACTGTTTGAGCGCACGACTCGTAAGTTGATCATTACTCAAGCTGGGCAAAAGGTTTACGACCAAAGCATTGCAATGGTGAATGCCGCGCAGCAAGCCGTTGAGTTATCTGCAGAAGATCATGCTGAGCCAACAGGCGCACTCACAGTAGCAGCCCCTGAAGCATTTCTTAATTCGGTGCTTCAACCGTTTGTGTTGCCATTCCTAGAACGTTATCCAAATATTCAGCTTAAGCTGCGTGCAGCAGATGGTGAGATCGATCTTTTCCGCCAAGGAATTGATGTCGCATTTAAGCTCACCGACAAACCCGATGAGAATCTGGTCCTCAAAGAGATCAGCAAGACCAATCTCGTTTTGTGCGCCTCTCCAGATTACCTAGCCAAACACGGTATGCCTGAGCACCCAACCGAGCTTGAGCAGCACGACTGTATTTACCTTGCCGAGAACGACAAAGACAATATCTGGTCGTTCTTTAAAGAGGAAGCTTTCCACTCGATTGCAGTAAGTGGACGCTACGCCGTCAACCACTCTCAAATGCGCTTGAACGGGGTTAAGTCTGGCTTGGGAGTTGGGATCTTCCATGACTTCGTGATCAAAGACGCGTTAGAGCAAGGGGAAGTGGTGGAAGTATTGCCGGATTGGATGATCAAGAGTAACTACCACGGCGCTATCGCGATGCAGTATGCGCAAACCAAATACATGCCTGCTCGCCTGCGCGTATTTATCGACTTCGTTAAGGAGCATTTAGTCTCCGAGGACACTAACCATGCTTGAAGAGGCTAACCATGTTTAATGCCATTCATCACGTCGCGATCATTTGCAGCGATTACCCAAAGTCAAAACGCTTTTACACTGAAGTGTTAGGACTGAAAGTCATTGCCGAAAACTATCGTGAAGCCAGAGACTCCTACAAGCTTGACCTCGCTTTACCTGACGGCAGTCAAGTTGAGCTGTTTAGCTTTCCGGGCGCACCAGAGAGACCGAGCTTTCCCGAAGCGCAAGGCCTGCGACATCTCGCTTTTTTGGTTGATGATGTTGAGCAAGTGAAAGTCTACCTAGAATCGAATGACGTTGAAGTTGAGCCAATTCGTATTGACGAATTTACAGGCAAAGCCTTTACCTTCTTCCAAGACCCAGATGGCTTGCCACTGGAGATTTACCAGAAATAAAAAGAGCCAGCACTTCGACTTCGCAGGCTCTTTTATTATTCCATTCTTTGTCTGTTACTAATTCAACGCCGTTTTCAGTTTCTCAACGCGGTTGAACAACAGCCAATCCAGTGCGAGAACCGTAACAATTGCCAAACCGCCCATCGGGAACGCCAGACACAATATCACCAGCGTTACTAAGCCAAGCTTCCAAATACCGCCCTGCTGAAACTTAGGTGGCGCGCCCAATGTGGCACTGCGACTTGGTCTACGAATCCACCACATCACCACACCTGTAATTGAGATTAAGATGAACGCCAAACAGAACACCACGTTGAGCACTTTGTTAAGCACACTGACATCACCTTGATGCAATGACACACCTGCCGCCATGAACTTGGCAAACAAACTGTAATCTTGCCACGTGACGTCCACCAACAAGCGACCGGAATATTGGTCAAAGTGGCTGGTGCGATCTTGTCTTGGGTCGGAAATATCGCCACCCATAGAGTTAGCTGCAACGGTGTAAACGCCCGTCTCAGAGCGCGGCAAAAACAACTTATAACCAGTGAAGCCCAACATTTCAGCCTTGAGGATGATATCATCAATAGAGAGCGCATCATGGCTGCCTGCGTATGCCATCTCTTCCTTCATGTTGGCATGATCATGAGCGGGTTTGTCTTTCGACTCTGGCACAGCAGCGAGCTCTAAGTTCCATGGCATCTCTTCTGAAGCACCGTGGTTAAGATCTTTATGTGTCAGTGTGGATTCCGGTTTCTCACCCCATGTATAATAGGTTGGGAAGGTATTCCAAGCTTGCACCATTTTCGCACCCCAGATCCCTGCCCAAGATAAACCTGAAATCAAAAAGAACAACAGAACAATCGACAGCACACCACCTAAATTCGCATGCAGGTCACGCATCAAAATCCGAGGGCCATTGTTAAAGCGAATTTTCAAAAAGCCAGCGCGGCTGGCGTTGTCTCTCGGTACCCAAAGGTACAAACCAGACACCAATAGCAAAATCCCCAAACTTGCGGCGATTTCAATCAAACGGTCGCCTAGGTCGCCGATGAGCAACGTGCCGTGAATGCTGTTCATCAGTTCATAGATGCTATCACCACGATTAATGGTGCCTTGTACGTCTCCTGTGTAAGGATTTACTGCAACAATCAGTGAGCTGCCTTCTTGGTTTTGAATCGAGAATCGGTTGGCAATATCGGCCGTTTTAGCAGGTACAAATTGAGTGACATTAAAATCGGGATACGCCTGCTTTACGGTTTCTAATTGTGCAGAGACAGGAATCATGTGCTCTTGTGGTGAAACTTGTAATGTCGCTTCGTATCGAGCCAGTTCGATTTCGTCATCAAACAACATCACCAATCCCGTGAGGGAAAGCATCAGCATAAATGGAATGACGAACAAACCTGCGTAGAAGTGCCATCGCCACGTCATAAAGTAGATGGATTTTGCGCGTGAGGCTTCCTTGAGTTGAGGCTTTGCCGAGTTTCTCAACATGTGTATTTTCCTTTTTTCATTGTTGAACACCCAAATTCAGTCAAACGCATCCTACACATACGCATTCGTATGCGGCGTTATTTGACTTAGATTTGGGAGTACCACTGCTCGAAGTGGCAGTGTTGCTGACTATATACCCAAGTGACTTCAAGATGCTGGATTCAGAGCGTTGTCATTGATTCGAGTGCAAAGAAAACAACGCTGTGTAATAGACAACTCTTTCCAAGTTGTTTGAAGCAGCAATCGGAGCAATGACACGCTCCCGAAGGGCGAGTTGTCTTGGCTTGTATACTTTGTTGTCGATATCTTGATTTAGACCCACTAGACCTTTAAATCGCCGCCGCGTCTACAAACCAAGTCATTCTCGCTGAACCAAGCATCTCGAGGTTACTTGGGTATCGTGTAATTGTTTTTGTTATGAGAAAAGGGAAACTGGCGGCGCTCGAGGAACTGGTGTTTCAAATCGCACACTTAGAGCCAAATAAGCGTAGCTGTCAGAAGTCACCAAGCTCTGTCTTGAAAGTATCGGTGTCGTTGGAAGTGTATCGTGATGAAAAGTCGAGAAGTGGCTAAACGGACAAGGCTTGCCTTTGTGGCTGACCGAATTGTCGCCCTCTTCTATTTGGACCAACTCAAATCCGTTAAGCGTACATAGCGTCGCCCACACGCCCATGCTGTTACCATGAGCATTGATAACAGGCATCAGCGTCACTAGCACCCAACTGAGAGCACTAGCAAATAACATCGAGCGGTAAAAAGGAATTAATCTACGCATAACGGTGACTTAACAAATTTCACACAGCGTAACCAATTTTGAGTGATAGCTCAAAAAACAGTATCAATAAGTGGTTGCTACCTCACAGGTTTTCTTGAATGCATCGATTGACAGGCGCAAAAAAGCCCGCCGAAATGGCAGGCTGATAATGTGTTCATTCATTACTTAGAGATAACGCGTAATCCACTGCCACGAGCAAATGCTCCGCTCGGTAGATAATTAGCCGAACAACTTGCTCCAAATGCTTGGATTGCGCTTGTCGTGGTACTCTTCACGAAGACTATCGATTTCACGCAGTTGGTCTTTCGCTTCTTGTAGCTTGCCCGCATCAAGATCCGCTTCAATCTTATCTAGCGTTACCGTCAGCTTGTTAAAGCCTTCTAAGTAAGTATCAAACTTCTCTGGTGGGTAATTACCACGCTTAGATTGTTCAACAATCGCTTGCAAGCTATCAATCGCAGATTTCATGGTTTCGACATCAGATGCTTCTGCCGCCTGTTTGAATTCCATCTTCATCTGTTTCATGTTTTGTTTTAAATCAACCGCTTCTGCCATTGCGTATGTTGAGCCAAACGCAATCGCACACCCTAGGACTAAAGGACGTAACATTTTTCACTTCTCCATTTATAGTGCCGAATTCTGTGTCGGCTTTATTCACCCAAATAACCTACGCCATAAGAGGCGAAAAACTAGCTTAGTTGAGTATTTCCGGGTCGCAGTGTAAAGCAATCTGGCGTCGGGTGCATACCTTAAATGTAATCAAGTTTATGCGTTGAGAATGCTGTCATATTCTGCAATTGGTTTACGGCCTCTCAAAGCTAAGAAAGACAAAAACTGCTGAGCGGTGTGAGTAATCACTTTCTTGCTATCAATACCCACTTTGTCCATTAACTCTCCAACCAAATCCAGATTACCAACATCGTGACAGAAATGCGCGTCACTGCCCGTGGTGAAGAAAACACCGAGATCTTTCCCGATTTGTGCAATCTCGTGGCAACGGTCTACGCTGCCTACTCGGCTGTTGCCTTTCAGCGTGGTGTTATTAATTTCAATCGCGACATTGTGCTCTTTCGCGCACGCTAAAACGGTCTGAAAATCAAAGTCGAAATTTGGATTACCAAGATGACCGAGCGCATCAATACGACCACTCTGAATGACATTAACAAGTGCTTCCGTGTGAGTTTGCTTGTTTGCAGGACGAAAAACGGGTTCATGAAAACTCGCGATCACCCAATCTAAGTTGCGGTCCACACTCAGTGGAATATCAATGTCGCCTTCGGTATTCATAATGTTAGATTCAACGCCACGAATAATCGCAACGCCTTCAAGAAAGCGAGGCAGAATTTTCTGGTTCGAGAAGAACCAGTAATGAGGCGCACCCGGCATTGATTCTGCGTGATCGGTCGTGCAGAACATATCCAGCCCGTTCTCTTTTGCCAACTTTGCATTTTCAATCAAGGTACTGTACGCGTGACCACTGGCGTACGTATGTGTATGGGTATCAACTTTAAATTCCATCATCCACTCTCTTAGGTGCGCTATCTTGCGTGCTATTGTATACCTTCAGGCAACGCATCGTCAGCCCAAGATAAGCAAGAACCCTAAGCTTGCTCTTCACTAATGGCTTTTATCAAGGGTAAGGCTTTTTCCCATCCGTGATTAAACATGGAAACAAAGTCATTGTGAGTATGAATGGTAACATTGAGTAGTAAACGATCGTTGTTGGTATCGATCTGGTAGATCTCTCGCGATCCGATCCACCTAGATGCTAGGTCAGCATCGAGTTGTTGACGATTATCCGGATTAAAAATGGCAACATGATGAAATTCAAGTTTTTGAAGGGGTAGCACCGTATCTATGATCGCCCTTGTCCCGCCCATATCTGGATCAAAAAAAGTGATGCCACCTCCTTCTTCCCAAGCTCCTTCAAATTGAGACTGCGGTGAAAAGGCTTGCGCCCAACGTTTATACAACTCAACATCGGTTAGCACTTCCCACACTCGTTGCGGTGTCGCCGAAATTTCGACGTAATAATTTAGCGTAAGCATGATTTCTCTCCCTGAACCTTTCTTGACGCTAGCCCATACTCAGGAAAAATCAAACCACACGACCAATTTATCTACCTGCCCCCTTCATTTTCCGACAGACTAAGAAGTTCTCGCTTGTAAACCGCCACTGCGATGCGCCTTAAAGCGAACCCAACATGTGTTCAGTATGATTGCGAGCACTATTAAACTCATCCCAACAATTTGACTTTGACTCATTCGGTCTTCAAAAAACAGGCTCTGCCAAACCGCAGTGAACAATAAGTTAGTAAAAATGAGTGGTGCAAGTTGAGAGCCACTGCTTGCCAGTTTATATGCTTTGGAGCGAAAAACTTGGGTGTTAATGATCATCAGAGACATCATACCGATCCACAGCGTATTTGAAGAAATCTCAGGCGCCATAACACTCATATTAAGTAACACGTCGAAGTCGTTAAACAAAGTTAGCGGCAACAGAAATACGGCAGCAAAACCAAACGCCCAAAAGTTGATTTCTAGCGGCGACATATTTGTTTTACTCACTTTATATAACGTAAGCTGAGAACCAGAATTGAAGAGTCCACCAGCCAAGCCGAGCAATAAATCCGCTCGCCATGTGATCTCACTTCCGCCGCCCGCCAACATAACCACACCAGTGAACGCCATTGCTAAAGCCACCAATGTTGAAACACGAATGCGCCCCCTCATGAACAGCTTTTCAACCAAGGGAATAAATAATGGGCCAGTAGCAAACAACACAACCCCTTCTACCAGCGTTAACGTTTGTAATGACGCGATAAAGCAAAGTTGTGACAAACCGATACAAAGAGCACGCAATAAAATAGGCTTTAGCGTGCCCGCTTTAGGAAAGGTAAGGTTTTTCACACGAAGTAAGATAAGCAAGATAAGCGCAGGCACCAAAAAACGTAAGAAGCTAAATAGTGTGACGGAAAGTTCGCCTGACAACTGCTTTGCTAACAGTCCAGTAACAGATAAGCTTAACGTAGACATCAACATGAAAAGGATAGATTTATTTACAGCATTCATTCAATACTCCTTAATATATGGAGCATTTTAAAAGACATCACTTATCGTAAATAGCGAGTAATATTAACCATTGATGTAAGAAAAACTTACAGTTTAACTTATCTATCACCAGCTACGGTTTTTAAATTATGCGGAAACTAGTCCCCTTAAAGTCCATCTACGCATTTGTTGCAGTAGCTGAGTCTGGCAGCATGACAGAAGCAGCACAGATATTAAGTGTGAGCCACTCAGCCGTAAGTCAGGCGATTAAATCGCTGGAGAGTCAAGTCAACAAGCCTTTGTTTGATCGCATAGGCAGACAAGTTCAACTCAATGCGGACGGTAAAAAGTATTACCGAAAGGTGGCACCCGCTTTAGAGCAAATTGTCGATGCAACGGAAGCACTCATCCAAGATCAGAACTTGCAACGTGTTACGCTCAATATGGTGAATTCATTGGCTCTTCACTGGTGGATTCCTCGAATGTCAGATTTACAAGGGTTTGCTCCTCAATTAGACGTTCGTTTATCAAACCTGTCTGGCAGATTCAATTTAGAACAAGAAGGTATCGACGCGGCCTTGGTGCATGGAAATCCCGAAGAATGGCAGGATTACTACTGCGAAAAGCTCAGTGAAGATGAACTGGTTTTGGTGTGCAGCCCTGAATTGTTAGCGACGACAAAGGACTCAAACATCACTCAACTCTTAAAGCAGTATCCCATCATTGAAGTTACTAACGAGCGAAGAAAAAACGACTGGAACGTGTGGCAGGACGCGACGGGTATCCAGCGACCTAAAAATAAAAAACCAATCACTTTTAACATGTCGATACAAGCCGTCCAGGCCACAACTCGTCGTTTGGGGTTATTGGTCACTCATCGCTTGTTTGTGAAGGATGACATCAAATATGGTCAGCTAATCGAGCTGGGTGAACCCGTCATTAATCCTCATCAACAGCTTTACTTTGTATGCCCGCCACACAAGCTAAAGCTTGAATCGTTTCATCTGTTGCGATCTTGGCTACAACAATCATTCAACTATTAGAAACTTTTGTTAAGCACATTCACTGAAAAACTAGTATAAAGTTAGAAGAGCACTTTTCATCCAAGGATGGTTTATGAAGCAGTATCAAATATGGCTAAGCGCACTCTGTTTTGCAGTATCTTTGAGTACGACCGCTGAAGCAGAAAATGATAACCGCCTTTCAGAACAAGGGATCTCCACGGCAATTATTGGGGGTCAGCAGGCTACCCAAAACCAACTTCCTTTTTTTGCACGTCTTATTCTACATAAAACTGGCGCTAATCAGTTTGCCAATATTTGTGGGGGAACCATTGTAAACGACCGCTTCATTTTAACTGCGGCCCACTGCGTAGAACCAAGCGTTTTTACTGATGGCTGGACAATCAACGACCTACGAGTGTTAGTCAAAAACCCTACGATGAATGACGTGTTTGTTGAAGAATTCAAAGATGTTCGCTCTATCACGATTCATCCTGATTATGTGCCTAGCGATTTATGGATTAATGACATCGCTGTCCTTGAATTGACTAGACCTATCACCGATAACGTCCAATCCATCACTTTACCGCAAGACTTTGGAGACTACAGCAGCAAGTCAGTTTATCAGATATTCGGTTTAGGTCAGACCTCAACCAATGATGAAAGCCCCCCTAACTATTTACGCTGGGCAGAAGTAAAACCCCTTACCGACACCCAATGCGCTTCGTTGGTAACAGGGTTTAACGCTCAGGAAAGTTTATGTGCGAATGGATTTCCTGAACGAAGCTACACTGGTATCTGTCGTGGTGACTCAGGCGGTCCTCTCACCTATCAAGACAATAATGGCATGTATCAGCAAATTGGCATTGTGAGCTACGGTTCTTCAGTTTGCGAATCCGCTGCGATTCCAAGTGTGTTTACCGAGATTTTGAACTATGCAACATGGATTGAGACCCAAACCAGCTCAGGTGTAAAAACCAGTTATAACGCCCTCTTAGCAAGTTCGGAAGATTATCATAGCGAAGGGGACTCTGGCTTTGAGCCTGTCGATACCAACACATCTGGCTTTGGTAACAACGGCAGCAGTGGCGGCGGTGCTCTCGGATCAGGGTTGATCATGCTTGGAGGCTGGTTTGGTTGGCTAAGACACCGCAGAAATTATTCGCGCTCCTAGTAGCGTCAACAAGACATCATAATATCTTGCGCTTAACGCGAGAGTTAATGATGTCTTCAATCATCTTTTGCTCTTTTTTCGCTTTTTCATAGTTCTGCTTAGTACGCCAACGACCAAGCACTTTTTCTAACCCTTGAACGCGTGCGTGCTTGTGTTCTAGCGTTTTCTGTACAGATGCACATTCCGCTTGCATAACGGCTTGCTCTTGCTCGTGGTGACGAAGCATTCTTTGTAGCATTTGGTCAACACGATTAAAGTTCATCAAAGCCGCGCTAGTCAGCGTCGGGCCGGTTCGGGTTGATTGTCCAGCGTGGCCTTTCAACGCCGACAACTGTTCCAATTGCATTGAAAGATGGGAGTGACGCTGACGCATGGCATCAAGTTGTTGACCCACACGGTCACGCTGTTTTTCTTCCATTTGCTGTAACTTGCCTACGGCTTTTAACTTGGATTTCATTTCAGCCTTGTCACTCCCATTTGATTAAGCACTTTGAAAAAGCTGCGCGAGCTCGGTCAAACTGGTTGGGTAATCTACAGACTCGTTGGCAGCTTGTTGTAGATATGCACGCAAATTTGGATACATAGCAACAGATTGATCTAACTCAGGATCTTGTCCTGGTTGATAACCCCCTAATGGCAGTAACTCTTTAACCTGAAGGTAGTTGGAGTACATTTGACGGAAGTTATTCGCAATCGTGCTGTGTGCGTCCTGCGTACAAGTATTCATACAACGGCTAATAGACGCGTTGATATCTATCGCGGGATAATGCCCTTGCTCAGCCAGTTGACGCGATAAAACGACATGCCCATCTAAGATGGCGCGCGCGGAATCCACGACAGGATCTTGTTGGTCGTCTCCTTCTGCCAATACGGTGTAAATTGCCGTTAAGCTACCATGTTGATTTTCACTGTTACCCGCTCGCTCTAGGAGTTGAGGTAACACGCTGAAGACAGAAGGCGGATAACCACGAGAAGCTGGAGGCTCACCGAGCGAAAGAGCGATTTCGCGCTGTGCCATGGCGTATCGGGTTAGAGAGTCCATCAGAAGTAGAACGTCTTTGCCTTGGTCTCGGAAATACTCTGAAACGCGATGACAAAGTAGTGTCGCTCTTAACCTCATTAGCGGGGATTCATCAGCAGGAGCCGCGATAATGATCGCTTTCTTGCGCGCTTCTGGGGTTAAGTTTCTCTCGATGAACTCACGTACTTCTCTGCCTCGCTCACCAATAAGCCCGACCACAATTACATCGGCCTCCGTGTTTTTGGTGATCATCCCCATTAACACACTTTTACCGACGCCACTGCCAGCCATCAAACCAATACGTTGGCCTTTGCCTACCGTCAATAGTCCATTAATCGCTCGCACGCCTACGTTGAGTGGTGTATCAACTGGGCGTCGCTTCAGTGGGTTAATCGGTTTTGGTTCAAGTGAAACTCGATCTCCCCCCTTAAGCGGAGCCCCATCATCTAACGGCTCACCTAAACCATTCAGTACGCGCCCTAACCACTGAGAGCTTAGCTGCACGGTACTGTCACCATCAAGAGGGATGACTTTTGCACCTGCAAACAGACCGCCTAAACGGCGGATAGGCATGAGGTAAGCAATAGTGTGTTCAAAGCCCACAACTTGCGCTTCGATCATATCGCCTTCCGCGGTTTCTACGAGACAACGCTGCTCAAGCTTAAACCGACACCCTACGGCTTGTAACATTAAGCCGTTTACTTTTATCAATCGCCCTGTTACGCGAGCAACAGGGATTGAATCGAGCGAAGCCAAGGCTTCGCTCAAACGCTCACTTAATAGTTCATGGCTTAGGGTATTACTCATGCTCAGACTCTACCTGTGGAATACTGACTTCATCCAAAAGGTGTTGCTTTACATTGTCCATACAGGCTTCCAAACGAGAGTCGCAGCTCGCATCCGCTTCTGCGTCATCAGTCACTAACTGACAGCCACCAATAGGAAGCTCCGTATTAGGGACCAGTTTCCAAGATTGCGGCAAATCAGCATTGATGTGAGTAATGCGCTCTAAATCTTGCGGATTTAAATGCACAGTTACTGTTTCCGCTTTACCAGGCATGGCAGACAATGTCTCGTCCACCAAAGCTAGGATCTGCTGAGGCATTAAAGTGAGCTCGGCACGAATCACTTGCTGAGCTACCTTTTGTACCAGTTCACAAATCATATGGCGTTGTTGCTGTTCTTTTTCATCTTGCCAACGAGAAAGGGCGTGAAAAAGTTCATTGACAGGCTTCGCCGCCTCCAAAAAGCCTTGCTTTCCAGACTGCTCACCGGAAACAAAGCCTTTTTGGAAACCTTCTTTTTGGCCTTCCAACAGACCTTGTTGCTTGCCCTGTTCGATACCTTGGCGTAAGCCTTCCTCATGTCCTTGTTGCAAACCTTGTTGAAAACCTTCTTCAAGTTGCTGTTGGATATCTATTTGAGGTTCTTGCCAGCCTTGGTTATCTAGCCCGAATTCGTCTTCGATAGTCTTAGGTTGCGCTAAAGGAGGAAAACGGTGTAAACGATACCCGCTCGGAGGCAATCGCATAGTACTTGATTTTGTCTCTAGCATGACCTTACTCCACCGTTGGCTCTTCATAGAGAAGCAGCTGAACTTCACCAGATTCATCCAGCTCACGTACCATTTGCATGATGTCTTGACGTGCTTTTTGAACTCGACTTAACGCAACAGCGCCGCGTGCGTCCATGTCATCTTCTAGCGCTTTCACCATACGTTGCGGCATTGAACGCTTAATAGCTTGCTGTAAGGTAATATCGGAACCTTTTAGCGCGACTGCCCACAACTCTAGCGGGATTTGCTGCACCAACATGTCCATGGTTTCTTCGCGTTGTCGGCCAAGAACCATAAAGTCGAACATGTTTTCTTCGATTGCATTAACAACATCTTCATCATGCAACTTCAGCATTTCCATCAATGAACCACGGTCACCTTCAAAGCGGTTAATGATATCTGCAGCTTGCTTAACACCTGATAACGGCGTGCTTTGACTTGCGGATACTTTTTCGATGCAACGCTCTACGAGTTCATGCAAATCAACAGCAACTTGATGATCGATATCTTGCAATTGAGCAATACGGAACAAGATTTCGTCATGGTAATCTTGTGGCAAGTGCTTCAATACCGCTGAAGAGCTGTCTGCTGGCAAATACGCTAGAAAAATTGCTTGCATTTGTGGGTGCTCGTTCACAATGAAACGAGCGAGAGTTTCTGCTTCCACCCACTGTAAGCGCTGCATATTGTTGCGAATTTCATCGCCATATAAGGTATTTAATAACCCTTTTGCCAAATCGTTACCCAATGCTTTACGCAATGTATTAGATAGGTATTCCTTCGAGGCTCCTCGAATACCGCTGTGCTCACGAAAATCTTCAAAGAAAGTTTGAATAACACCACGAGCAGAATCGCTCTTAATGCCATTTAACTTCGCCATTGCACGAGTCACACGCTGGGTTTCATCACGGCTAAAGTGTTGCAAAACCTTCGCTGCGGCATCCTCGCCCATGCCTAATAGCACGAGCGCGGTTTGTTCAACATAACTAAGCGTCTGCTTTGATAGAACTGTGTTCATTGATGTTTACCCATTGTTTCAGTATTTCGGCTACGCGCTCTGGCTCTTCATTAGCAATAAGCTGTAGGTGTTTCAATTGAATTTCTAATGGCGAACCTGCTGGTGGTAGCATGTCGCTGTTTACATCTAAACCTGAAGAGGCTGAGATGCCTTTTTCAGATAGGCGGCGATCAAGTACTTCTTCATGCTCGCGTTCTTCACGCGTTTGCAAGTTTTCGTAGTCAGGTTCTTCCTGAGGCTCAGCAAAATTTAGCTCAGGCACAGGTTTATCAACGCCAGTTAGGTGCATGATTAATGGACGCAGTACGAAGAAGATCATCGCCAAGCCTAACAAGCCACCAATAACGTAGCGTATTGGCTGCTGTACTGTAGGGTCTTGCCACCACGGCAGTGCAGGAGGAGCATCAATTTCAATTGGGGTGAAGTTGAAACTCATTAAACTTAAGCTGTCACCTCGTGTGGCAGAGATACCAACAGCATCCATGATCATGTTTGAGATTTGCTCTTTATCGGCTTCACTCCACGCCACACCATCTGGCGAAGCTTTCGAGTTCAACAAAACCGAGACACTAAGCTTTTCTATTTGGCCTTGTTGGTATTGAGTACGACGAACACTACTACCTACAGCATATTGACGATTCACTTCAGATCGCGCATTCGTGTTTTGGCTATCGCTCGTTTCCACTTCACCAGATCCTGTCACTGGCGGTTGGTTACTTAGAGAACCTGGAACACCCAACGCAATTTGATCAACCGAGTTGTTATGAATGGTGTGCTCATTACGCACAACCGGCGCGTTATCCAAAATTTCTTGTGTTTCTTCAACTTGGCTAAAGTCCAGATCGGCAGCGACTTGTACGCGGAAGTTACTCGGCCCCACAATCGGCGTAAGCATATCTGCTGCGCGTTGGATGATCTGTTTTTCAACACTCTTCTGGTATTCAAGATATTTCGCGTTTACTTTGCCGGCTTCCGCAGAAGCGACATCCGCACTAAGAAGACGGCCATACTGGTCAATGACAGAAACAAATTCTGGCTTCATTGCCGTGACACTACCGACCACTAGGTTAATGATCGCTTCAACTTGTTCAGGCTTTAAGTCTTCACCAGGTTTGAGCTCAAGCATGACAGATGCTGATGGATTCTCACTGTTTTGGCGGACGAATAGAGTTTGACGAGGTATTGCTAAATGAACACGCGCGTTCGCTACTGAGTTCAAAGACATGATAGTACGTACTAACTCACCTTCTAAACCATGACGATAACGCGCCGTTTCCATAAATTGGCTCGTACCAAGAGAGCTATCTTCCTTGAGCGAATCCAAACCTGTCGGCAGCTTAGCTTTAACACCTTTTGATGCAAGCAACATGCGTACCTTAGCAACCTCACCTTCTGGTACAAGAACTTGTCCATTTTGCTCTTGCATGCGGTAGCTTACGCCTTCGCTTTCTAATACCGACACAATTTCGCCGATATCAAAACGCTCTTGCTGGCTATAGAGCGGACGAAAGCTCTGCGAGGAACTCCATAGTGCAACCACAATAATCGCTGCAACAATCGCAGCTAACACCGCAGATAGCACTAAGTTTCTCTGACTGCTAGACCAGATTTGCTTCAGCTTCGTTGTCACATCGTCCATGCCGTTGGCAGTAGAAAATGTCTGTGCTGTGCCGGTAGCCATAGCTGTGTTTCCGGCGACTTGGGGGGTTAGTTCTGACATGAATTACACCGGCATCTTCATAATATCTTCAAATGAGGTCACGACTTTGTTGCGCACTTGCATCAAAGCATTAAAGGACAAGCTGGCTTTTTGGCTCGCGACCATTGCACCAACTAGGTCATCACTTTTTCCTGTTTCTACGGCCGTCATTTTTTGACTAGCCACTGATTGATGTTGATTCACTGTATCCAACACATTTGTCATCGCTTGTGAGAACGATAAAGGTGCGTTTAGTGATTGTTGATCTAAAGGATTTGCACTCACGATAAACTCTGGCGGCTGCACTTGTGCCTGCATCGCCTGCATTTTTGACAACATAAGTTGCTCTGCCGAGACCGCATGAGTAGGTTGACTTGCCATCTATTTTTTCTCCTATTAGGCAGCCGAGCCTAGTGCCGACTGTAAATCAATACCATGTTCTCGCATTGCTGCGAGCTTGTAGCGTAGCGCTCGAGTAGAGACTCCAAGCGCGTTTGCGGTTTTCGTTCGGTTTCCACCAAACTGACGTAACTTTTCCAAAATAAACTGATATTCAGCTTGCTTCTTCGCTTCTACATGACCAAAACTTGAAGTTGGCTCTGCTGTAGGAACTGACGCGACAAGCTCAATAGGCAGCATCAGGTCATGGGCTGTAATGTAATCACCATGACGCATGACCAAAGCGCGTTGAATGACATTTTCCAACTCACGAATATTGCCCGGCCAGTGATACTGACTCAGCGCACTAATCGCATCTTGGGATAGGTGACAGCGGCTGCTATCTTGATACTTTTCAATAAAGAATTGGCTAATCGGTAGAATGTCCTCTTTTCTTTCACGCAAAGGCGGCCAGTGCAGAGGCAGCACATCTAATCGATAATAAAGATCTTCACGGAACGTGCCTTTTTGAACTTCCTCACGTAAGTCTTTGTTGGTTGCCGCAATAACACGAATATCGAGCTGAACGGCTTTATGGCTACCAACACGTTCTACTTCACGCTCTTGAAGGACGCGTAACAATTTCGCTTGAACCGCAGGTGACATTTCACCAATCTCGTCAAGCAGAATCGTCCCGCCATTTGCTTCTTCAAACTTACCGCTTTGAGAATTTGTCGCTCCGGTGAACGCGCCTTTTACATGACCGAATAGCACAGCCTCTAACATTGACTCTGGAATGGCGGCACAGTTAACCGCCACAAATGGACCATTGATACGCGGAGAGTGCTCATGCACATATCGCGCCAGCACTTCTTTACCCGTTCCCGATTCACCTGTAATAAGCACACTCGCGTTAGTACATGCTGCACGATGCGCCAATTGCAGAACTTGTTTGCTTCTCCAAGACTCCGCAACAATGTTGGCCATTGGCTTACCTAACGCTTCAACACGTTTAAGCAGATTAACCAACTGATTAGATTCAAACGGGCGTAATAGATAATCAGTAGCGCCCGCTTTCATCGTCTCAGCAGCCAAGATGCCTTGTTCTTGGTCGACAATCGCAATAACAACACCCGAATTTCGCTGCTTTTGGTGACACGCGACAAACTCACGAACACACATATCCGGCAGCGTAGAGCTCACTAAAGTGATTTCTGCTCGCTCTTCAAGCAAAGCGCCTCGACCAGTACGAGTGTGTTTCGCGGTGTAACCTGCATTTTGCAACACATCCAATACTGGTTGAGCAAGAGCTTCATTTGGCTCAACCAACAAAATTTTCGTTTTCGTCATCATTGAACCTTAACTTTCGTTTGTTGATTTTGTGATTGTAGATCTGGGTGGTGTTTCGTAGCCGTATACTCGTTGTCCCTCACTAAACGCAGGGTGACACGTCGGTTTTTTGCTTGGCCATTAACCGAGTTATTGCTGGCAATTGGGTAACGTGAACCATGAGCTCGTGTTTCGATCATCGACTCGTCGACCCCAAGCTCAATCAAAGCATTGGTGACTTGCTCTGCTCGAGTACGTGACACAGAAAGGTTCGTTAAACTTGAACCAACGTTATCGGTGTGACCGTCGATGAGGATTTTGGTCACTCGATCATCCACAGATACATAGCTATACAGCGCTTCTAGTGTTGCTTTCTGTCCACGACTTAACGTCTTCTGACCAAACTCAAATGAGAGCGCCATATCCCTTGCCTCTGAAAAAGACAATTTAGGCAATCGCGCGCGACACGCATTAAATGATTTCAATGCGTTTTGAATTTGAAGAGTAGGAATCACAATCTCTGAAACAGAGGAAGCATTACTTCCTTTAAGTGACAGCGTCACCCAACTACCCGAAGCAATTGAATCCATGAATTCTTCAGCGCCTTTATTAAAGATGAAACGCTGAGACGGCTTAGTAAATTCAAGGGAACCAAATTCTTTTCTATAAAGCTCATCACCCCAAGGAGCATTTTGAGTTGTTAAAGCAATCGTTTTCCATTTATTGTTTTCATATTCTATATCGGAAATAAAATAGAATTTATTATTAGGTTCCGCTAGGAAATAAAACTTCCCATAGTCTTTATTTGATTGCAACAAGTTGCATTTGAATTTATTTCCCTCATATGTCCATTTAGAGAGGTCCATAGGGATTGTTAAGACTTCTTCTGAATATGACACTTTTGAAAAAATAAAACTGATAACAATAATTGTGTTACAAATTATCAAACGGACATGATTCATGTATATCTTACATTCCCATGACTTAAACCGTTTAATTAAATATGCCACCAAGCCGAGAGAACTGGCATAGCTAATCATTTTAATTACCTATTCTGAATATTAAAATTGGTTACAAAACGCTCAAGAGAGCACGCTTAGCCTCCAACGGAAGCTTTAAGCATAAAAAACAGTATCTTATAATTTATTTATTTGAAGTTGTTGTTACGCCATAAAGGCAATTTAAAAAATCTATAACAACTAAAACGCTCAACATTGTTATTTTATTCATTAAGCGATTTATAAAGAAAACTAACTCTTTTTAAATTTCATTAAAAGATTATGACTATATGAACAAAGCAACATGTGAACTAAAGTCACAATCTTAGAGTTTGGAGCTAAAAGATCATTAAAATTTCTGTGTAGACTACACGCCATTAAGTTAAAACACTTTCGATTGTTAACGCACGGTAAAATATAAATGGAAAATAGAGTTAGCGAGCCTATTTCTGATAGTCAACTACTTGATGTAGAATTATTAGGCAAACCTATTCATATCATTCGTGAGAAGCTCGATAATTTAATTTCAGAATCTTGCTCAAACCTTACGACTGAATTACAAAATTGGCTCAGCACAGGAAAAGTGGAAGCTAGCTTAACCTCAGTAGACTTGCACCGCTTTACATCGGTTGAGATGGACAAAGAGCAAACGTCGACCTATCAACATCAGGAAGGCGGCATGGTATTCATCCATGGTAACCCCCACACGCTAATAAAGTTGGCTGATAGATTTTATGGTGCAAGTGCAGAGCGCTCAGCCGCTACTCTGACGGCCAGTGACTTACGTTTACAAGAGCGCATCAGTCGAATCATCATCGGTTGGCTTGCTCCTGGTGAAATGTGGGACACGGGTGAGTATGAGACCCCTAGAGGTATTGGCATTAACGTTCAATTAAACATTGCGTTTGACGATCATCAAGGCTCAATTCATCTCAAGCTAGATGGTCATCTTATTCAAACGCTAATCGAGCAGCTTGAACTGCAGCCTGATACCGATTTGTTTCAACCTTTCTGTCGTTCTTTAGAGACGACCCCCGTTCGACTGAACGTTGTTCTAAGTAAAAAGAAGATGCCTTTAAGTGATGTGGTTGGCTTACAACCCAACGATATTTTACCTATTGAGCTTCTTAACACGGTTCCAGTAAGCATTGGCAACCAATCTCTATTTACAGGTCGTATTGCCGAGCAAGACGGCCAACTTGTTTTGATCTTTAACCCTGATAAGGAACCGCAGCGATGAGCGAAGCGCTAGAAACTAATGCATTCGACGCAGAAGAACTGAACTTTGATGATTTTCAATTAGAAGACTTTGAAGCCGAAGATACGCTCCAACAAGAACCAGCCACTGCGGAACGTGACCTTAGCTTTTTCAAAAGCATTCCTGTCACAGTCACGCTGGAAGTTGCGAGTAAGGAGATCCCACTTGGGGACTTAATGAAAGCGGGTGAAGGCACGGTTATCGAGTTGGAAAAGCTCAATGGCGAGCCTTTAGACGTGAAAGTAAACGGTTCTCTTATGGGCCACGCTGAAGTTGTCGTTGTCAATGATAAGTATGGACTTCGTCTGATCGATGTACATGACTCTGCATTGAGTGGCGTTGGTCAATAATCTTAGGTAGGCATCACAATGAAAAATCTGAGCGCTTGGCACCGTTGGTTACCTCTTTTGGTATTGGTGTCACTTTTGTTTGCTTTCCCAACAATGGCGGCTGACAACGGCTTAACTATCTTGTCCGTTTCTGATGGCGACACACAACAAGAATACAGCGTTAAACTGCAAATTCTGTTGTTGATGACGGCGCTCAGTTTTCTTCCAGCATTTATTTTGATGGCGACGAGCTTTACTCGAATTGTCGTTGTCCTTGCGATTTTGCGCCAAGCTCTTGGTCTTCAACAAAGCCCACCTAACAGAGTGTTGGTCGGGATCGCTCTCGCATTGACGTTACTGATTATGCGCCCTGTCTGGAGCGATATTTATGAAAATGCGTTTCAGCCATACGACAACGGCGAAATCACGCTAATACAGGCTTTTTCTGTTGCAGAGAAACCAGTGAGAGAGTTCATGTTGGCACAGACGCACCAAAGCTCTCTTGAACAAATGTTACGTATTGCCAATGAGCCTCTCGACCAAAACGTTGAGGATATTTCATTTGCCGTTGTCTTGCCTGCATTTGTCATTAGTGAACTGAAAACCGCCTTCCAAATTGGTTTTATGCTTTTCATCCCGTTTTTGGTCATCGACTTGGTTGTCGCCAGTGTCCTGATGGCAATGGGTATGATGATGCTATCACCTTTGATTGTCTCACTTCCCTTTAAGTTGGTGGTATTTGTACTCGTGGATGGTTGGGCAATGACAGTTGGCACCTTATCTGCCAGCTTCGGTTAACTAGGAGCAGTTATGACCCCAGAACTAACCGTAACGTTATTTTCCGATGCAGTATGGCTGATCATTTTGATGGTTGCCGTATTGGTTGTTCCAGGCTTAATTGTCGGTTTGTGTATCGCCGTATTTCAGGCTGCCACACAAATCAACGAGCAAACACTCAGCTTTTTGCCACGTTTGCTCGTTACCTTGTTAATGGTGATTTTTGCAGGTCACTGGATGCTCCGTAAGATCATGGAACTGTTTGATTTCTTGTTCCACAACATACCAGGGATGATTGGCTAATGGCCATCACATTTGCAGAGCTCTCGGCGATACTCGGTCAACTCTGGTGGCCGTTTTTTCGTGTGGGAGCCGTATTTATTTCAATGCCTTTCTTCGGTGATGCAATTATTCCTGTTTGGGTTCGTACTTTACTGGCCCTCTCGATCGTTGTCATTACTGGACCGTTAATGCCACCCATGCCACAAGTCGAATTATTCTCTATGACTTCCCTGTTCCTTGCTTTTGAGCAAGCTATTTGGGGGGTAATGTTTGGGTTAATTTTGCACATGCTCTTTAACGTTTTCACCATGCTTGGTCAGGTGATTTCTCTGCAAATGGGCTTAGGTATGGCGATGATGAATGATCCTATTAACGGGCTTTCTGTCGCCATTTTGGGACGCATATTTCTGATTTTCTCAACCTTGCTGTTTCTTGCGCTAGAAGGACACTTACTCGTCATAGATATCGTGATTCAAAGCTTTGTTGTTTGGCCAGTCGGATCTGGTATCACATCGCTTTCTCTGCAAGGTGTTGTCAATATTTTCGGTTGGATGTTTGCCTCTTCACTCGCTTTGGCTTTGCCCGCTATTGTTTCCATGCTTCTAGCCAACATCAGTTTTGGTGTAATGAACCGAGCCGCACCATCACTTAATGTCTATGCGTTAGGTTTTCCTATGACGATGCTGCTGGGTCTATTCAGCGTATTAATCTCAGTTTCTGGTGTTCCTGGTCGCTACACGGCGCTCGTTCACGACACCATTAGACACTTGAGTAACTTTATGTTGGGGGGAGCATGAGCGATCAATCTTCTCAAGACAAAACTGAAAAAGCCTCACCGCAGAAGGTAAAGAAAGCCCGCCAGGAAGGACAAATTCCTCGCGCGAAAGAGTTTACTACTGCGGTAATATTTCTAGCGGTGGCGCTCTACTTTTACTCTCAGCTTAATAGTATTTGGGAAAGCATGTCGGGGATCTTTCGCTACAACATGATGCTGACGCGAGCCGACCTAGAAAATCCTAAACAACTTGTCGAGCAATTGGGACAAAGTTTAGCAGTCATCATCGACATGCTATTACCATTGTTTACCGTCATTATTATCGTGACCTGTGGTAGTAGCCTTGTGCTAGGCGGCTGGATGTTCCGTCCCGCGAACGTGATGCCAAAGCTGAGCAAAATTAATCCTTTGAGCGGGATAAAGCGCATTTTTTCGACCCGCTCAGTGGTTGAGCTCTTAAAGTCGACGTTCAAAGTAGCCGTGATCTTCGGCATCTTATATGGCTATTTAGACAACCACTTACAGCCATTACTTGGCATGCAAAACCTCCCACTCAGCCAAGGTTTTTCTCTAGTAATGTCAATTCTGTTTGAAGGCTTACTCTTAATGGGCTTCGCCTTGTTGTTATTTGGGGTTATCGACATTCCTTATCAGCGTTGGGAACACCTAAAAGAACTCCGCATGACGAAACAAGAATTGAAAGAGGAATTTAAAAATAATGAAGGTCGTCCGGAAGTAAAACAACGTATTCGTCAAATACAGCAACAGTTTGCGCGCCGTAAGATCGATAAAATGGTGCCGACGGCTGACGTGATCATCACAAACCCAACGCACTACGCAGTCGCACTGAAATACGAGCCTTCGCTTTCTGACGCGCCCTTTGTCGTCGCAAAAGGCGTAGACGAAACTGCTATGCACATTCAACGTATCGCCCGAGAAAACAAAGTGGAAATCATTAACTCCCCGCCACTTACCCGTTCGATTTATCACACGACGGCGATTGAACAAGCAATCCCAAGCCAACTGTACATCGCAGTGGCACATATTCTTACTTACGTTTTGCAATTGAAAGCCTTTCGTAAAGGTGAGGGAAAAGAGCCAATTCCTTTACCTCATTTTTCGATTCCAAAACATTTGCAGCACTGATTAACCCGCGTTTATCCAAGGACACGAAAGTATGCTTAACCGGTTAAAACAACTTCAAACATCAACCAAAGGCTACGTTGGCATTCCAATCGTCTTGCTAATGATATTAGCAATGGTGATTCTTCCTTTGCCTCCTCTGCTACTGGATGCGCTGTTTACCTTTAATATCGTCTTAGCAATCCTAGTATTGCTGGTCAGCACAACCGCAAAGCGACCATTAGATTTCTCTGTTTTTCCAACTATTTTGCTGGTCGCAACATTATTACGTCTCACATTGAACGTGGCTTCTACGCGAATTGTACTCCTAGAAGGACATAATGGTGGTGACGCAGCGGGTAAGGTCATTCAAGCATTCGGTGAAGTCGTCATTGGCGGTAACTACGTCGTTGGTATGGTGGTGTTCGTCATCTTGATGATCATCAACTTCGTCGTAATCACCAAAGGTGGTGAACGTATTTCTGAGGTTTCAGCCCGCTTTACGTTGGATGCTTTACCAGGCAAACAAATGGCAATTGATGCCGACTTAAACGCTGGCCTTATCGATCAGGAAACGGCTCGCTTACGCCGTAAAGAAGTCGCCAACGAAGCCGATTTTCATGGTTCGATGGATGGTGCATCAAAGTTTGTGCGTGGCGATGCCATCGCAGGTTTGTTGATTCTGTTTATCAATATCATTGGTGGTATCAGTATTGGTGTCTTCGAGCATGGACTCGCTGCGTCTGACGCCTTTAAAACTTATGCCCTACTCACAATCGGTGATGGTCTAGTTGCTCAAATTCCTTCACTACTATTGGCAACGGCTGCCGCGATTATCGTTACGCGAATTAATGATAGCGATAATGGCATGTCGGAAACCATGCAAAAGCAATTACTGGCAACTCCTGCAACGCTATTTACTGTCGCAGGTATTATGGCGGTAATCGGTATGGTACCGGGTATGCCACACCTAGCCTTTTTTGCGTTTGCTGGCGCATTAGCGTTCGCAGGGTGGCGTCAAACCAAGAAGCCAGTGCAAGACTCCCAGATTGAAGAGGTCGAAGCACTTTCACAAGCGATGCAAGACGATGATACACCGCTGACATGGGATGATATTCCTCACGTCCAAACATTATCACTTGCGCTTGGTTACCGACTCGTCCATCTAGTCAACAAAGAACAAGGGGCACCCTTATCACAACGAATTCGCGGTGTGCGTCGAAACCTTTCTGAACAAGTTGGCTTTTTATTACCTGAAGTTCGTATTCGTGACAACCTGAGCCTTAAGCCAAACCAATACACAATTTCTCTAAATGGCGAAGTCATTGAGCAAGGCTTTATTGAACCAGAGCGTTTAATGGCGATAGCGGTTGGCGAAACTTACGGTGAGGTAGATGGCATTTTGGGTAGCGATCCTGCTTATCAGTTGCCAGCTGTGTGGATTGAGCATCAAGATAAAGCAAAAGCACTTAATATGGGTTACCAAGTTGTCGATGATGGCACTGTTATTGCCACTCATATTAGTAAAATCATGAAGACAAACCTTGCAGAATTGTTTACGCACGACGATGTGGAAGCAATAACCCAGCGTTTGACACAACAAGCCCCGAAACTAGCAGAAGCATTAGCAGCAGCACTTAATCCAGCGCAGCAGCTGAAAGTATATCGTCAGCTTTTATTAGACCAAGTGCCACTAAAAGATATTCGCACGATTGCCAACACAATGTTGGAATCCGCGGAAAATACAAAGGACCCGATCCTACTTGCATCTGATGTGCGCTGTGCACTAAAGCGTACGCTTGTTAACTTAATTGCGGGACAAAAGAACGAGTTAAATGTCTACGCACTGTCTGATGAGTTAGAACAAATGCTACTAACTTCACTGCAACAAGCACAATCTTCTGGTACGGTAACACTAGATAGCTTCCCAATTGAGCCAAACATTCTTGGTCAGTTCCAACAAAACTTGCCATTGATCAGACAACAGCTTAAGCAACAGGGGCTACCTCCGATCCTTCTCGTTATGCCACAGCTGCGCCCTCTTCTAGCGCGTTACGCTCGTACATTTACACAAGGGCTGGCAGTATTGTCTTACAACGAAATCCCAGAAAACAAACAAATCAATGTGGTAGGAAACCTTGGTTAATCTTATTTCAACACATGCGATGTACGAACATTTGGTTGGTCTCGCAGTACAACATATCGTCACGGATGACGATCAATTAGTCTTTGATGCTTTAAAACACAATGATGTCCAACACGCATGCCAAGCAATTAGGGAAGCTCAATCAGGAGAAGTAGAATTCCAACACCTGACGTTGAGATTTGGTATGCGTGGAGAACAAAGTGTCTATCAATTCAAACTCTCTGAACAAATGCAGTACTGCCTGGATTTGTTCAGTCTTTACCTTGCACTAAGACAAACACAATTTCAGTTAGAAGCCTTTCATCACGACTTGATTAGTAATGTTGTCGTGCCGATTCGCGTGGATGCATTACTGTGGGAGCCTGGGGTTTATTTTCTCGAACAGACGATTCAATTCCACTCTTCTGCTTTTCAACATGTGATTCCTTCTCTTCAAGCTGATGAAACGTTATGTGATCGTGATAAAGTCGCCACACTCACCAAAAAGTTAAAAGAGAATGCATATTCACTTTGGTTTGAAGTCGCGACATCGCAAGTGAACTTCGAGCGCGTCGCAGACTTTAGTCCCGATATGATCAAATTGTCAGTCACACTAGAAGATAAAGAAGAAAGACACGCTTTCCTACCTATTGCTAAGTTCTTAAGAAAGCATAAATATACTTGGGTTGCCGGACGTGTAGCGAGTCAAACGGAACTTAACCGCTATCGTTTATTGGGTGCCAGTTATTATTTTGGTTATTTCAGCGATATCCCAACCTCTCTCTCCTTTCAGTCTTTTGATGAGGAATAGTTGAAACTCAACCATTTATATTTAAAACAGCACGATTTATTCGTGCTGTTTTTTTATTTATAACGGATAACCACAAGATCATTGGGCAATAGTTTCTTTAACTTAACTAAAAAATTTAGGCTTATATGATGATTTTCCCGGTTTTCATGGAATACAAATCACTAAAAATCATCAATTTTTATCTTTTTTAGAAATTTTTTAATTTTCAAATTAATCATTAAAGCCGACCGACCGCCTCTAGTTAGTGACAAGGGAATATCCCGAGGCCTGAAAGATATAGTGACTAACTAAGGAGACTAAGATGGCTTTATCAATGCACACTAACTACGCTTCGCTTGTAACTCAAAACACAATGAACACAACAAGCGGACTTCTAAACACAGCAATGGAACGTCTAAGCACAGGCTACCGTGTGAACTCAGCTGCTGATGACGCTGCTGGTCTTCAAATTGCTAACCGTCTAGAAGCGCAAACACGCGGCATGTCAGTAGCAATGCGTAACGCACAAGACGGCATCTCTATGATGCAAACTGCTGAAGGTGCGATGGATGAAATGACAAACATCGTTTACCGTATGAACGACCTTGCTACACAATCGTTGAACGGTTCAAACAGTGCAACAGACCGTGCGTCTCTTAACAAAGAGTTCACACAGCTTACTGCAGAACTAAACAACATCGTAGACAACACTAAGTTCGGTGGTCAAAACCTTCTTAAAGGCGGCGGCTTCGGTGCAGGTGACGTAACATTCCAAATCGGTGCATCTTCTGCTGAAACATTGACTGTAAGCGCAAGCGCAGGTATCGGTGAAATCACTACTATTCTTGCTGATGCAGCAATTACAGATGGTATCGATGACGCGACTAAAGCAAAAGCAGCACTAGACAAAATCAGCGGCGCTGACGGTCTAGTAGAAAAAATTGGTAGCTCTCGTGCAGACTTCGGTGCGAACATCAACCGTCTTGAGCACACTATGGCTAACCTTGGTAACATGGTAGAAAACGTTACAGCATCTAAAGGTCGTATCATGGATACAGACTTTGCAGTAGAGTCTTCAAACATGACTAAGAACCAAATGTTGATGCAAGCAGGTACAACTGTTCTGTCTCAAACTAACCAGCTTCCAAGCATGGCAATGTCACTACTACGCTAATTACTTAGTTAATAGTGCGCTTAATTTAAATCGTCTTAATTATAAAGCCTTCCTATGGAAGGCTTTATTTTTATCTACGAATATAAATAGAGCTCGTATTATCTTTGTGAGATTCAGGCACTCTGAATCCGAATTTCAACATAATATTAAATAAAACCTTATTAAACAGTTCTAATTCTATCGTCTCTAATTTGCTTCCTATTTTACTATCTCTAAGTTCAGGAAAATTGAACTTAGCTTCCTTTAAGATACTAGCTATCTCATCAGAATTGATGCTCTGTTTACTTAATAGTTTTTTGTTAATGAACTCTTCATATGCACGAGCACACTTCATCAATCGTAACGCAAATTCATTCATAACTGACATTCTTTGAAACGTAAAAAATTTAATTTTTAGTGAGAACACTTGCACGTCACACTATCAAAAATAATATCAGAACGTAATTAATGTACTCTGTAAGAATTATCTGAATCAAGCTGAAGTAAGGGCTGAATATAACGTCTAATTAAAACATCTCTCCTAATTAGAACCGTCAATACAATTAAATATTTTCTTTGTTTAGGTCGCCTTTTCTTATAAGGAAATTACTTTTTCCATGGAGGAAGGCGGAACAAACAAGGTGGAAACACCACTTCCTCCCAAGAAAACAAAATAGCTTTAAACCTTTGTTTTAATTGAACTTAATATACGGCACGCATCTTGCCACTGATAATTAAACTAAGGCGTAGCATTCAAAGTATTCAAGCCAATAAGAGATGAGAGGAGCACACCTCATGAGTTCTTTAGACCCAGTAAAAATGGCAACCCAATTCGCACAATTGGACACAAACCCATTCAAAAACCGTTACCAAGCGCAAGCTAATGTGTACCAGTCACAACTGTCAGCTTTTAATAAAGTTGAAAGCGCACTACGTGATTTTCGTACTGCAATGAAAGAGATGAATAACAGCACAAACAGCATCATCAAAAACAGTGCGACACTCTCTCAAGAAGGTAACTTTACTGCAAACGCGGATGCTAAAGCGCTAACGGGTAACTATCAGATTTTTGTAGAAAAAGTGGCAACGGCGCATCAAGTATCTACAGGTATGCCTGCAGACCTTGAGGCAACGACAGAAGTACCAACAACTGGATCTTTAGAATTCACCATCAACGGTGAAACAATGACTCTAGACTTGTCCTCCGTTGATGTTAATGGTGACGGCACTGCAACGATCAGCGATTTAGCCAGTGCGATTAACAATCACACGGATAACCCTGGCGTTAACGCCACTCTAGTTCGCTCGAATGGTCAAACACACTTTATGCTATCGAGCACTGAGACTGGTGTCGAAAATAAGATCAACGTATCTGCATCGGGTACTGGCCAAGCGTGGTTTGAAGACGCCTTCACCAACCTCAAGCAAATCAACGCTCCGCAAGATGCGGTTATGTGGCTAGGTGCAAAAGACTCAGGCCTGAAACTAACCAACGCAAGTAATACTTTTGAAGGTGTCATCGACGGTGTTGACATTACCGTATCTAAACCGCAAGCCGCGGGAGATTCGCCAATCGGTTTAAAAATTGGAGCTGATAGCGAAGGCACTAAAGAACAACTAGATAAGTTTGTGGAAACCTACAATGCCCTTGTTTCGACTATCGATCAGTACACCCAAATTGGCGGTGAAGATCAGAAACGCGGCGTGCTCGCTAGCGACTCGACATTGCGTTCTATTGAGAGTCAGTTAACGGGGTTAATCCGAGGTGAACACAATGGTATGCGCCTAAGCGAAATCGGCGTGAGCCTAGACCGCAACGGTAAAATGAAAGTTGATCAAGAAAAGTTCAAAGAAGCTCAACAAACAAACAGCGCAGGCTTAGAGGCGTTGTTTAATGGGGATGACGCTTTGCTAGATTCTCTTGACGCGATGGTAGAGCCTTTCTTGAAGTTCTCATCAGGTACCTTCAGCACGCGTAAAGACGCAATACAGTCAAGCTTAGACCGAATCAAAGATAAACAAACCAATTTAGAGCGTAAGTACGAAATGTCGTACAACCGCTATCTCAAACAATTCACTCAAATGAATTCAATTATGACCCAAATGAACCAAACCATGTCCATGTTTAATGCTCAAAAATAAGACATTTGGTTCCAAATTTAGGAGAAATATTCATGCTTATGGATTCTGGTTACGATTCGTACCAACAAGTCGATCTCGACGCTCAAGCGGCAGCAGCAAATCCACACCAATTGGTCATCATGTTAATCGATGGCCTACTCGATGAAGTTGAACGTATTCGCGGCCACCTAGCCGCAAATCGTTTGGCCGAGAAAGGGAATGGAATCAACAAATGCATGAACATCTTGATTGGACTAACAAGTGCTTTAGATGATGAAAACGGCGGTGAAATTGCGGAAAACCTACGCCAGCTGTATGACTTCTGCCAAGTCGAACTTTATTACGCTAGCGTGCAAAACGATGCAAATCGCTTGGTTAACGTTGAGCGTGTAATGGGTAACATTCGTGAAGGTTGGATGAATTTTGGACAACAAGCATAAAGTATCGCCAGAGCGATTCCGTCATTTATCTCAGCTCATCCAGTTCGCCGCAAAAACGGCCGATTGGCATGCGCTCAAGCGGTACGACTTGCAGTTGCGAGAGCTTTTGATCAGTCACAAGCCTTTTTTGAAAGATCCTAAGCTTGCACCTGAAATCCAGCGAGCGAAAACAGTGCACGCTAATGCCTTCGCAGTATTAGAGAAGTCGACCAACGAGTTGAAAAAAGAGATGAACATGGTCAATGACCATCAAGAACGCGCTATGGCCTATCAATTAGCAATGACCATGGAGCTAACTCAATGATCATACCTTCTTCAACTCAGCACTCGGGTAATTCGCCAGCTAACAATGAGGGTCACATCAAGCAAGCGAACTCGGTACACGGCTTTTCTCATGGTTTTAAATCAGGGAACAAGCAGAATGGTGAGCAAGACTTTAACTCTGCGTCAGCGGTACCGAGTTTTCACCTTACGGCCTCTACTTTGAACAGCGCAAACAAAGTACAAAGTCATGGTTTTGATACTGATGACCGCTCAGCCTCAGATCCGGATGCCAACTTGACCAGTACACTAGGGTTAACAGAATCGACTGATCTTGCAGCGCAAGCTCAAGCTTTAACCCAGGGTATGATTACCATGGCAGAGAAGCAGGCTGAGAAACTAGGAAAAGCGTCATCTTTAATGACTGCGAGCGAAGTTAAGTCTGTTACTCAAGATTCGTCTAACGCTATGTTAAACACATCATCAAAACAAGATGTGAAGCAAAGTCTGCCGACTTCATCGAGTTCGCGTTTGCCTATCTCCGGTGCTGAGTTTCAAACTCTTTTGAATCAACCTGTTCAAGGGCAACCAACCGCCTCTCTACTTCAAGCACAAGCTCCTACAACACAACCTGCACATTCACCGGTTGCGACGAGTCATGTTCAAGCTCAAGGCTCTGAGTGGGCAGCGGTGCGTGTTGATACCACTGCCGGAAAGTGGGGGGAGCAAATGATGCAAGTATTACATGATCGCGTGACGCTCCAAGCTCAACAAAATGTACAAGAAGCAAAAATCCGCCTAGACCCACCAGACTTAGGGAAATTGGATTTACTTGTACGTGTTGAAGGTGACCGATTGAGTGTCCACATCAACGCCAATGCCGCAGCAACACGAGAAGCTTTAATGCAAGTTTCGGAACGATTGCGTACTGAGTTACAAGAGCAAAACTTCGTTCATGTCGATGTCAATGTTGGCTCTGATCAAAACCAAGGTCGAAATGACCCACATGCAAACGAAGAAGACGCCAATATTTTCGCCGCACGAGAATCTGGTGCATTCCAAACCACGACAACAACTAACTATTCAGAACACTGGCTAAGCACTCAAGCTTAGTGAATCTTCGAGGAAAAAGGTTATGACCAAACAACAAATGATCGCCCTGTTTATCGCCATGATCATCACCAGTGCCCTCGTTTCGGCCGTCACAATTATGGGCGGAATCTGGTACTTAAACAAACACGCTCAAGAGTCACCTGACTCTGGTTCACTGATCGAAGACTCTCCACTGTCTTTTTTGGTCACAGAACAACCGACAAGTAAAGGTCCTAGCTTCCATCCTTTGGACAAAGTCGTTTTGACCGTTAAAGGCAAGAAACAGACTCACTTTGTGATGCTAGAACTGGCAATTGAGACACGCCGTCCAGAGCGTATCAAAGAGATCGATGAATACATGCCTATGGTACAAAACTCTCTATTAAAACTGTTTAGCGACAAAACGTTTGATCAGTTACAGCAAGCGGGTGCCATCGATATTCTGCAAGACGAAGTGAAGCAAACGCTTCTACTCGCTTTTGCTAAAACAGACATCGTCCGAGAAATCGACGATGTTTTGTTGACTAAATATGTTGTGCAATAACGGAGCACAACCATGTTAGACATGAATGTACAAGACACTTACACCACAGAAGAGGAAGTGACAACACCGTCACGACCAATTGATGAAAACGCATTGCTACAACGTCATCAGGTCATGGTAAAACGCGTAGTTAACCAGCTGCGCGTTCATGCCACTTCTCACTGTAGTATTGAAGATATGCAGCAGATAGGCCTTATCGCTCTAGTCGAGGCTGGACGCCGATATGGCGATGTTGACGATCCTCACTTTCCTGCTTTCGCCGTTTGTCGAGTTCGGGGAGCTATTTTAGACGAATTACGCCGACTAGATTGGCGTTCACGTAAGACTCGTCAACAAGCCCACGAGCTCAACGACGTGACTCGAGATCTCACTCGAACGTTAGGTCGAATGCCAACGGATGCCGAAATCATCCAGGCTTTAGGGACGAATGAGCAAGATTATTACAACCGCCAAAATGCCGCTCTCGCAGGCGAGATGCAAAGCCTTGACCAACTGATGGAGAGCAGCGGTGATAGCTACATTGGCGGGCAATACGATGGCATGGAACATGAACATATTCGTCGTAGTTTAGACAGTGCTTTGGGTAAATTACCTAAGCGCGATCAACTGCTCCTGACTCTGTTCTATCAACATGAACTCAACTTACACGAAATAGCTCTGGTATTGGATCTGACACCACCTCGTATATGTCAGCTTCACAAACAAGCGCTGAAACAACTCAACCAATTAATGTCCTCTTAGGAGTCACAAGATGCAAAAGTTTTTTGGAGTGCTCACTATCCTGGTGTGCGTCTTCGGTGGATATATGTGGGCCGGTGGTAGCTTAGGTGCTATCTGGCAGCCAGCCGAATTCCTTATCATTATTGGCGCCGCTGCTGGTTCTTTGATCATCGGTAATCCGCCTCATGTACTGAAAGAAATGCGTCGCCAAGTGCCAGCGACCATTAAAGGTCCAACAGAAGAGCATGAGTACTACATGGAATTAATGGCACTACTCAACAACTTGCTAGAGACAGCGAGAAACCGCGGATACAAGTTTCTGGATTCTCATATTGAGGCTCCGGAGCAAAGCTCTATGTTCCTCGCTTACCCGACGATCGCAGAAGATCATCGCCTAATTTCTTTCATTACTGACAATTTACGTTTAATGGCAATGGGACAGATGTCGCCTCATGAATTAGAGGGACTGCTAGAGCAAGAAATCGAAGCAATACAGAACGAAATGCTTTTACCTTCACGCTCACTACAGCGTACAGCAGAAGCACTACCTGGCTTCGGTATTCTTGCAGCAGTTGGTGGCATCATTATCACCATGCAAGCTATTGATGGCTCAATCGCTATGATTGGGTATCACGTTGCGGCAGCTCTCGTTGGTACATTCATTGGTATTTTCGGTTGTTACTGTGGCTTAGATCCACTAAGTAACGCCATGGCTCAGCGAGTAAAACGTAATATGACTGCTTTTGAGTGCGTTCGTGCAACCTTGGTTGCCTACGTAGCGAAAAAGCCGACATTGCTCGCCATTGACGCTGGTCGTAAACATATTCAGCTAGACATCAAACCAACATTCAACCAAATGGAGAAGTGGTTAGCTGAACAGGAGGGATAATGCAAAAACAAGAGCATGTAGTGTTCAAACGTGCCAAAGTATACAGCCATGATGAGTCGTCTCATGGCGGCGCGTGGAAAGTCGCGTTTGCTGACTTCATGATCGCCCTAATGGCGCTGTTTCTTGTACTTTGGGTTATGCAGGTGGTAGACAAAGAAGAGCGTAAAGCGATTGTTGCCCACTTGCATAGTTCAAGCGTATTCGACAAGAGTTACGGCAACCCATTTGATACGTCACAAAGTATTTCTCCTATCGACTTGGCACAGGACTCTTCTGTGCCAAGTAAACACAACTCCAACCATGTAGTAAGCTCTTACTTTAAAGGTGATGGGGATGGACCAGAAATTGATTCTTTGATTCCTGGTAACTTCGATACTCAAGAGCAACTTGCCGCACTAGCGAAAGTAATTGAGCAAATGACTGCCCAAATTAATGCGCAGGGAAATGTAAACGTCACGGTGACACCACAAGGTTTGCGTATCGTCCTTCAAGATGATTACAAACAGCATATGTTCAGCCGTGGTGGTGCAGAACTTACTCCTTTTTTTGAAGATTTACTGCTCGCACTAGCACCTGTATTTCATCGTGTTAACAACCCTCTGATCATCAGCGGACACACAGATGCAATTCCATTTAAAAAGCGTTTTGGTCGTCAATCTAACTGGGCGTTATCAGCCTCTCGAGCAGACGTAGCAAGAAATACGTTAGTTGAAGGCGGTATGCCGGATGATAGAGTAATGCAGGTAACGGGTATGTCAGATAGAGCGCTGCTTAATCCTGATGAGCCAGATTCTAGCGAAAACCGTCGTATTGAGCTGTTTGTTTTAACGACTCCTGCCGCTAAAGTGCTTGAGACCCTTTTTGGCAACCACCAAGAAAGCGAACTGCAAAAAGCGAAAGATAAGGCTGAATTCAACCAACCAGTCATTCGTCAAGAAGTCATCAATTACTCCGGCGATACCGCCACCAGCGAAGTAAAAATTCAAGAATTATAATCTTAAAAGGTCACCACTCTGATGGTGACCTCTCTAACCAAAGCCTCTGTTACTGTGACTTTTTAGTTGAGTTCTATATGCACATAACATCATCCGAAAAAAGAAAAAGCGACTTACTGAAGAAAGCCTTTTTATGGCTCATTGTCTTCGATTACCTTTTATTGGCGTTTTTCTTAACTCAGCTATCAAGTATGACATTAAACAGCGGAACCATGATCAGCTTGTTACTTGTAGTTTATAACGTCTTACTTGTTTCGCTATGTTTTCAACGAACCAACAAGCAGGACTCTTACATTATCTACCCTGTTTTGTCCGCAACGTTATTAGCATTTGTCTGCTTTCTTTACTTCTTTTTTTTAATTTAGCTCCCCGACTCGACCATTGATTTTACTTTTACTGCTTTTTCGAAGTGGTCGAGCTGATGAGTCTGAATCCACCACGTAGCCGCTTCCATCAACAGCTCTGGGTCGTCATTTTTATTAGCGAAAAACGCATAAAATGAGAGACCAACCAATTCACCTTTACTCGCGATCTTTTTGTCACAGACCTCTATAATTTTGTCTCTCAGCGAAGCTCTCATTTCTAATCCCTTAACCTAGTACATACTCACTAACCATACGGTTGAAAGAAATCAAATCAAACGAGCCTTTAATTTCAAAACGCACTCTTCCCACCTCACTCATGAAGAACTCGATTTCACAATCCAAATCAAAAGTACCAGAGGTCTCGATAGAAAATGCATTGATCTTACTGTAAGGCAAAGAAGTGTAATCCACTTTTGAGCCGGTAATCCCTTGCACATTTGCCGCTATCACTCGCTTGTTCGTAAACACCACTTGGTCACGAACTGTTTTAAAAACAGCGAAAATAGTCTCACCATCAATCAAGAACTTAAGGAAGTCTTCTCTGGCATTAGAAACGTCAATCGGCTTAAGCTTAAATACAGAGGAATTGTCGAAATCAATCATAATTAATCCTTTGAGTGGGCGTTAGAACGAATTATCAACGTATCAGATAGCACCACTTTTGCCTACTCGCAACGCACGTTTCTGCTTGATTCGCCCAACAACGAAGCGTCACTCACTTCCACCCTTGCATCCATTGCTCAGAGTCTTTTAGGTCTTGCCAGTTCATCTCTCGGTCGCGTTTACTCATGACTGCCTCGATGACACATCTCACAACGTTACCATCTTCATCTAGTTCCATTTCCGTCACAACAAAATGCTTCTCTTTGTTTTTAGGTGAAATTGCCGTCCATTTACTGTGCAATAGTTTCTTAGGGTGGATTCTGTTCATCGCATTGTACCAATTTAACTACCATGTTGATGTATACGACTGAATACCAAGAGAGAATCAGATTTTGTTTTTGCAAACCTACAAAAGATAAAACCGCAAAAGAGATCACTCCCTTTCGCGGCCCTAACTACAACCCGACTAGGTCTTCTGACCATTCAATCGAGGGTTTAAGTACTGACTTTGGAGCAACTGTAGCCCTTTACCGACCAGAACAATCACTACCGCGCCAATCAGGACAGGCGTGAAGAGAAAACTCCATCCCTGCCCAGACGCCATGATCAAAATTGGATTTGCACCCGCAGGTGGATGAGTGGTCTTCGTAATCAGCATCGCAGAAACACCTAGCCCCGTCGCAATCGCGAGCGTGACCGGCGTGACGTCAACATACTGGCTAAACGCAATACCGATAGATGCCGTGATGAAGTGACCAATGATCACGTTTTTTGGTTGAGCGAGAGGGCTGCTAGGCACCCCAAACACCAGTACTGCGGTAGCACCAAATGGTGCCATCAGGAGTACAACCTCCGTCAGTGATACCTCAGCGTAGGACAATACGCCAATAGCCAACGTAGCGCCAAGCCCGGCAACCAACGATAAAATTAAATTATTCATAAACACCTCAAAATAGACCGAATTGTCTACAAAATAAAATAGACAAATCTGTCTACCTTTGTCAATATGTGTTTATGGAACTTTTTGAGGACATAGTTATGAACAAAAAGAAACAGTTATTGATCGACACAGCTTTGTCACTGTTTTACAAACAAGGCATAAACTCTATTGGCATCAATGAAGTTCTCAATGTTTCCGGCGTGGCTAAACGCACGCTATATAACCATTTTGAGAGCAAAGAAGCGCTTATCATCGCCGCATTAGAACAACGCCACCAAATATTTATGGAATGGTTGGAGGAAAAGCTTTCTTCAGCACAAACGAGCGCGGAGGTGATCGATCAGTTATTTACAGCACTCAACGGCTGGTTTCATGGCTCTGAAGAAAAGTTGGGCGAGTTTCGCGGTTGCTTTTTCATCAATACGTCCGCGGAATTCAGTGACGACAGTGGCGAGATCGCAACGTATTGCCGCTACCATAAGCAGCAAGTCAGAGAGCTAATTCAACGCTATCTCAAATCAGACAACGCTGCATTACTCGATGCCATTTGCATCATGAAAGAGGGCGCGATCACTACCGCTTACATGACGAAAGAGTACGACAACGTCACGAAAAAATGCGTGACCATTTTGCACAAGCTGTAATGCATTCAGGTATAGTCATTTGCGGATTAAGTATTCAAACCAAAGGCACCAATCGGTGCCTTTTGTTTTACTTAGTGAGTCTACTTACAGCTCGTGCTCGGTGCGTGCGATGATGTCGTCTTGCGCGTCTGGTGATAGCGCGGTGAAAAACGCTGAGTAGCCTGCAACTCGCACAACAAGATCACGATATTGTTCAGGGTTCTTCTTCGCAGCTAGCAAGGTCTCACGAGAGACGATGTTGTACTGCACGTGCCAACCTTTGTGGTGGTTGAAGAAGGTACGAATCAACATAGAAAGCTTGAGCTTATCCCCTTCAGACTCAACCGCTGCAGGGCTTAACTTCTGGTTAAGCAGCACGCCACCAAGGATCTTATTCGCTTGAATCTTACCAACCGAGTTGTACACCGCCGTTGGACCTAAACGGTCTGAGCCAGATGACGGGCTTGCACCTTCTGCCAATGGCATTTTCGCTTTACGACCGTCCGGCGTTGCCATGGTTGAAGCACCGAATGGGACGTTTGCCGAGATACTTGATGTACCTGCGTAGTAACCGCCGCCAATTGGACCACGCCCATGACGCGTATTAACGAACTGTTCTAGCTCATCAATGTACACTTGGTAAGCGTCTGCCAGTAGTTGGTCTACTGCGTCATCATCGTTACCGTATTTTGGTGCAAAGTTGATAAGACGTTGGCGAAGCTGTTCGTTCTCCATGCCGTCGAAATCTTCAGCCAATGCTTTTGCTAGCTGTTGTTGTGAGATAAGGGGCTGGGTGATTTGCGCATCATCGAAAACAAGGTGCTTGATGGCTGCTAGGCTGTTACCCAAGTTTGCGATACCGACTTGCAAGCCAGATACCCAATCGTATTTCGCGCCACCTTCTTTCACGGTTTTACCGCGAGCTAAACAGTCATCCACCAGCGTTGAACAGAATATGTCTTGCGCTTGCTGTTCAAGCACGCTGTCGACGACTGTATCAATCTCAATCGATTTACGGGTGTAGTAGCGGATTTGCTCTGCCCAAGAAGCTGTCACTTGCTCAAAGTTCTCAAAGTTGCCTTTTGCTAATGACTTATCGTGCGGCAAGAAAGCTTTACCCGTTGTTGCATCCACACCTTCGTTCAATGAAGCAAGCAAGATACGAGCGAAGTTAATGAAGCTCATGCCCGTACAACGGTACCCCCATTTGCCCGGAACCGCCGTCTCGATACAGCCGATAGATGCGTAGTTGTAAGCGTCTTCTTTCTCTACGCCAAGCTTGATGAATTCAGGAATGACAATCTCATCGTTGTTGAACGCAGGCATACCGAAGCCGCACTTAATCACTTCGATACAACCCATTAAGAACTCTTGGTTCAAACCTTCGTGGTAACGCACACTTAAGTTAGGTTGCGTCGAACGTAACTGGCCACAAGATTCCAGAATCGCCCAAGAAAGTGGATTCACTGCGTCTTCTGGCTCACCCTTTTCATTCAACTTCTGACCGCCAATACACACGTTTTGGTACAGCGGAGAACCTGCGGATGCTTTCGAGTGCGCGCCAGAGCGAATCTTGTTTACTTCAAGCAGCTTCAACCAGCAGCTTTGTAAAAGCTCTAGTGCAAAGTCTTTTTCGATCGCGCCGTTTTCGATATCGCGAACATAAAATTCGTTTAGGAACTGGTCCATACGACCAAAAGAAACCGAGTGACCGTTCGATTCGATTTGTAACATCAACTGAACGAAGTAGCTCAATTGCAGTGCTTGCCAGAAGTTTTCTGGTGCGTGGTTTGCTACATGACGACAGTTTGCCGCAATGCTTTCTAACTCAGCTTTGCGCAGCGGACGCGTCTCTTCTAGCGCCATTTTTGCCGCCAATTCAGCATAGCTCACCATGTGGTCTTGAATGGCAAGCAGTACAATTTCGACCGATTTGTAGAACTGCTCTTTCTTCAAGCCTTCAAAGGTCGAAACATCATTGTTAGCACGGTGCTGACGAACATCCTCTAGCAAACCGTTCATGCCTAGCTTAAGGATTTTCTCGTTATCCACCGCTAGGTGTGCGTCACCCGAAGTCATGTTGCCTTCGGCTTTAATGATGGTGCTGGCTAAGATTTCTTGCTGCTCATCAGTAAACAAGCCATAACAACGGTCTTGAACAGTTTTACCGCGCCAGTACGGTGTGATGCTGTGAATGCTTTGCTTATCTTCTTCAGTGACCGCAAAGCCTGCACCAGGACGGTCGGCTAGCTCATCAATTTCCGCTTCAATCCAACGCACTGTGTATTCTGGGAAAATTGGCGCAGCGCGTACTTTGCTCGCTTGGTTACCGACGATCAACTCATCATGCTTAATCCAAATCGTACGAGTGCGTAAGTGCTCTTGCAGTGCTAGCGCACGTTGGACAATGACAGGTTTGTCTTCGTTCGCTTGATAAGCACGAGTGTATGCCTCTGCACGCTCGGTACAGACAGGTGGCGTTACGATATTTACCAGTGCCGATTTGTGCGCTTTAATACGCTCAGGAAGGTAATTCAGGTCCATAGTTAACCTCTTACAATCACGTTAAGTTGGGTATTTTCGCTTGCGTATTGCATGGCGCTTTCTAGCAGTTTTGGTTTGTTTAGTGGCTTGTCAGAACACTCGTAAGGCATATCGAGCAAACGGTATTTATTGATGCCGAGCGTGTGGTACGGCAGCAAGTGAAGTTCTTGGCAGCTTTCTAGTGAAGCCGCAAAATCGATGATGTCTTTCAACTCTTCGATGGTGTCATTGAACCCCGGCACCACTGGAACGCGAATCACAATGCGCTTCGCGATAGGTGCCAGTTTTCGGAAATTGTCTTTGATGCGTTTTAGTGAACCTTTCGCCCAGCTAAGAAACTTTTCTTCGTCGGTATGTTTTAAATCCGCCAACCAGCAATCAATATGCGGCGCGGCTTTTTCGACGTTCTTCCACGGCACATGCATGCATGATTCAATAGCGGTAGAGACTTGGTTGTCATGCAGACGCTGCGCGAGTTCTGCCACTAAATCCGCTTGCATGAGAGGCTCACCACCGGAGAAGGTCACGCCACCTTGGCTTTGGTCATAGAAAGGTTTGTCTTTCATTAAGGTGTCGAACAACATGTCTGATTTCGCCTCTTCACCGCAGACAGTCAGTGCTTGTGTAGGGCATACGTTTCGCAGCGCGATCAGTTGGTCTTCTTTGATGGTTTTGCGATTGATGATGATCTGGTTGTCGATGCGTTGAATACCATCACCCACCGTTTCACTACCCGCAGTGTTTAGAGTTGTGGCTTGATAAGCAGAAACGCACAGTTGGCAACCTTCCATACAGCTTCGCTGATCAAACAGCAGTGAATGCTTTTCGCTGCGACTTTCTGGGTTTTGACACCAAGGGCAAGACAAGCTGCATCCTTTAAGAAAAAGAATGGAACGAATGCCATCGCCATCATGGGTAGAGAATCGTTGAATATTGAAATACATCTCTGCTTGCCTCTTGGTCTGTGCTACCGCTGTGTACTTAATCCGTTTCTTGCTGGTTAAGTCTTATGAGCGGCTTTTCTTTGTTCGAACTGAAAGCTTCATTTGAGCGCTCACAAGTTTCATTTAATGAAATTATTATAGTTTCAAATGAAATTTCAATTGATCAAAATCAAGATCTCGTTCGATTGTCAGATCTATAGTGACCCCATCATCAAAACGAAGATTTTGTTTAAGGTAGAAACCATGATTGAACTTTATTTAGATACTGCTGATGTGGCAGAAGTAAAACGCTTTAACCAGTGCCTACCGCTAAAAGGCGTGACGACAAACCCAAGCATTTTGGCGAAGTCAAAACAGGGACTGAATGAAACCCTAGCAGGCATGCAAGAAGCACTTGGCGGTGCACCTCGCTTTCATGCTCAAGTCGTGAGTTCAACCGTCGAAGGTATGCTGGCAGAAGCGCGCCAACTGAATGAATTGCCCTACGATATGGTGGTAAAAGTACCTGCAACAGAAACCGGCTTAGCAGCAATTAAGCTAATGAAAAAAGAGGGAATTCAGGTTCTTGCTACCGCTATCTATTCAGCTCAACAAGGGTTCCTTGCAGCACTGTGCGGTGCAGACTACCTAGCGCCTTACGTAAACCGCATTGATGCGATGAACGGCAACGGTGTTGAAGTGGTCGCGGATCTTCAATTGTTGCTCGATCAGAACCAACTACCAGCGAAGATTTTGGCAGCCAGCTTCAAGAACACTCAACAAGCGATGGAAGTGATGAAACTGGGCATCGAAGCCATTACATTGCCAACCGATGTGGCGGCACAAATGTTCGCTCACCCAGCAGTAAAACCGGCGGTTGAACAGTTCGATAAAGACTGGAAAGAGACGTTCGGCGAGAAACTTTCATTTGAAAGTTAATTAAAAGTAAGAACTCAATATCTTAGTCAATAATAAGGGAATCTTAACTCACCCTATGCGCCGGTGAGTTAAGATTCCCTTTTTGTATTTCATATAAAGAGGCGAGGTTTACAGCAGTTCTCTATTGGTCAGTGACCAAAGGTACACGCGCTTGAGTAAACTGATTTTGAGCCTCTTACGAATACCTCGTTTGGAATGGCGGAGTCGGTTTGGTAGCACAATGGCTTTCATCTCGGTTTTCATTTCTTTTCCATCCACCAACACAGTAGACCTCCGATGCAGTAAGCCTGCAGATCTTTCCAATCAAATGTGGCGCCCAAAATTACAGCCAGAGGCGATGAAGATTCGATACCAAGCCAAGCTGCGACCTGAAGCAATTGCCCCAACTCGACGGCAAACGCAATCAACACCACCAATGAAACCAGCCAGTTAACGGGCATAGAGAACATACTTGCAAGAAAGTAGTAGAGCCAAACCACAACCAGAACATCACCAAATGTCGGACGAATAAAACTGTCTCGAACAAAGAGCGCGATAACGACCAATGTGATAAAACACACCAAGCTTTTCAGTCCATTTTTTGCAGAAAATTGCAGGCGGATAGCGGACGTCTCTTCCACCATATCGCTTGGCTGCCCAGTGAAAACTGCTCGCTTAAACGTCTTCATGATTCGCCTTTGCACTTTCTTCTGCTTTCTTATTTCGTGCGTACCAGTCGATGTTGCGTGTAATAACCATAGTGAAACTCAAAATCGCGAAACACAGTAATGTCCCCATAACCAATGCGTAGCTCTCTGCTTGTAGCAAGCCAAACAGTAATCCGTAGAGAGTGAGCAAACACGCTCCGAAGATCGCGCCGTGTTTGGTGTTGCTCAACATACCGCTCACGTAAACACTTAAAAGCCCCGTCGATGCGACTGCTGACACCACATATGCCCAGTTAAAGCCGAGGTGTTCACTCATCGAAATCAGCAATAGATAGAAAAGCGCTAAAGCCAGACCAATAAAGCCGTATTGTACTGGGTGAACCGGACGCGCTTGGAACAGCTCCAGTAAGAAGAAACTCGCAAATACTAATGTGATAACCAACAGTGAATAGTTCACAGCTCGGTGAGATTTCAAATAGTGGTCCACGGGATCAATCAAATCTACGCCCATTTGTCGCTGTTCAAGCTCGTGACAAGCGTGATTCGACGACAAACAGCTTTGGAACAACTGCGCGATATTGGTAGAGAAGTTGTTGCTCGCCCATTGTGCGTTAAATCCATCTTCAGAGACTTCTGATGACACCGGTAAGTAATCACCGATAAAGCTTGGATGTGCCCAAGTTGAAGAGAGTTCAACCTTTGTTTGACTGCCAATTGGTGTGACTTGAAGCTGCCCCATCCCTTGTAGCAAGAAGTTAAGATCGAAAGCCAAAGGTTGCTCTGCGTTTAGGTCTGCGAGTGTCAGAACACTGTGGAAGCCTTGTGGTAACTGGTCTAACCCTGTTCCCGGCTCGACTTCAATATTAGAGCTCGCCATGGTCATGTCATCCAAACGAATCAATCCACGGCTGTCTTCAATGCCAACCACTAGGCTCATGTTTTCAATATCAAGCCCCTGCAACGCCGCAAGATCGTCTGCATCAAAAGTGCCTTTCAGTGCCACTTGTGCCTTGTATAAACGCGCACGGTAAATACCTCGGTACTTTTCAAAACTGTCCAGATTCGCGCTCATATCAAAAGTGCTAGGTAAAAGAAATTTACGACGCTCTTTAATCTGTACTTTGTCATCTCGGTAACTGGTTTCGGTGTAGTTAACCATGATGAATGGACCAATGATGCGCTGTTCGCCGCTGCTACTGCGTGCGATGTCGTTTCTGACTTCATCTTGGCGATATGAGCGTTCTGAGATCAGCCCAGTGACCATTGAAAGCGGGATTTGCAGTAAGACAAACAAAAACAGCACGAAGGCGAACTTCGTGCCGAGTTGGTTATTGAGGATCTTTTTCATGTTTCATTCTCCATTTGCTGATGGGAGTAATCTAAATCAGCAATTTGGAGAACGAATGGAGCTAATGTGGAGTTTCTATGGAGTTGGTAAAACCAGCGTCACTTTCACGCCAGAATCGACGTTTTCGACTTGCAACTTACCCTTGTGCAGTTTGATCACTTGCTCAACAAAATTCAGCCCGAGCCCAGTGCTCTTAACACCATTTTTCCGAGCGAGGGAGTAGAAGCGCTCGGTTAAACGAGGCATTGCATAGTCGGGAATATGAGGACCTGAATTGAAAATCGACAGGCACACCTTTTCTTTCGTGACCTCAGTTTTCCACTCAATGCGTCCCTCTGAATGAACAAAATCCAGCGCATTGTCCATCAGGTTAAAAACGGCTTGTTTCAGTAAGAAGGCATCACCAAGCACGGCTTGGTGGTCATCAATTTGGATGTTGGCAATCACCGACTTTGCACTCAAACGCGCATCCGCCGATTCAACCACTTCATTGACCATTTGTTTTAGCGAGATAGCTTCGACTTGTTCTAGTTCAGGGCGCTTTTCAAGACGAGCAAGTTCTAGCAACTTATCAATCAATGACTGCATGCGATCGCTTTCTCGCTCAATGTTGCCAGCAAAGCGCGTGACCTTTTCTTCAGGCAATGGCATTTGCAATATTTCACTCGCACCTTTAATTGCTGATAACGGACTTTTCAGCTCATGAGTCAGCGTCTGTACGTACTCTTCCACATACTGTTTACCATCGAGCTGATTGCGCATTTTCTCTAATGCATCACTTAGCGTGCCGTACTCATAAAAGATACGAAATGTCGGCTTAGAGACCTTTTCACCTTCACCCATTTTGGTTGCGTAATCTTCCAGCTTGTTCAGTGCCGAGTGAATTCGCCAAGCAAACAATGCCCCTGCCAATAGCACTAAACCACTCATCCACACCATCCAAAACAGCACATTGCGTTTAGAAAGATCGATGAAGGGTTGTACTGAGCGATTGGATTTTGCCACCGTCACGCTACCAATGATTTCGCCTTTGTGGTAAACGGGCGCAGCAACGTGCATAACGGTTGAGAGTGGATCTTTCGGGTCTTCGATGGTACTGCGCGCGCCGTATTGACCACGCAACGTGAGATACACATCGTTCCATTGCGAGTAGTCTTTGCCTACGTCTTGCTGCCAAGAATCCGCAATCACAATGCCTTGTTTATCGGTGATGTAAATTCGATGGTTAATCGCTTTTTTGCCAATTTCCCAAATGCGCGCTTGGGGTTCTCGCTGCCCATAAGCCGCTAGTAGTTTGGAGAAGCGACTCTCAGACAACTTTCCGTTTGCAACGTCTTCTTCCGCCAATACCGCAAGCAAGTTCGCCATATCCACCAGCGTCTCTTCGGTGGTTTGACGCACGGTTGGCTTCAGTTCTTGGACAACGGTTTTGCTCACCATGTAAGCCGTCATTCCGACTAAGATGAAGTAGAGAAAAAACAGTCTGAGTCCAAGCGGGATCTTCGGCCAGCGATTCATCATTCACCTTTAGTGCAGTAAAAGTAACCAAAGCCACGTTTGGTACAGATGCGTTCAGACATCTCAAACGGCTTCAACTTATGGCGAATGGCTTTGATGTGGGTATCGATATTGCGCTCGTATGCAGCCTCTGGCGCCATGTCTGCCGCGACCATGAGCTGCTCTCGGCTCAATACATTGGAAGAGACGGAAATCAGCCTATCGAGGATCTTAAATTCCACCGCAGTTAACCCAAGCATTTGTCCACCGACACCGTAGTCGAAGTTCTGCGCAACCAAATCTTGACTAAATTGAGGTTGTTCTGGAACAGCTACAGGCTCTGGTTTGTGCTCCATCATTGGCGCTTTAGCTTTGATTCGAAGTTTAATGCGAGCCAACATTTCGCGCGGGCTAAATGGCTTAGTCACGTAATCATCCGCGCCAATTTCCAAACCGACTACGCGGTCAATTTCATCGCTTCTTGCGGTGAGAAAGATTATGGGAATATCAGAAAACTCACGGATGGTTTTGCATAATTCAAAACCATTGCCATCCGGTAAGCCTACGTCTAAGACAAGTAACGCTGCGGAGTTGTGCTGCAAAAAAGCTAAGCCCTCTCCTGCTGTTGCAAACCACTCTGCGTGGTAGCCATCCATCTCTAATACATGAATCAGGTTCTCTGCGATAGCAGATTCATCCTCGATAATAAGGACGGTGGGTTGTTCGCTCAATGTCTTAGCCTCATTGACGGTGTTTATCTTTATGTTGGTATTATCACTTAATTTGGGGCCAAGGCTAGTGGATTGATGCAGCAAAGGCGCAGTTCGTGGATAATACTAATCAAACACACTTCTATTCAGCATAATAAATTTATCACTTAGATTAATGAGTCACCACAATTGTGAATACAATGATTTCAACCATTGATATGAACAGTGTTCATTTTAAACTCAAGTTATCAATTCGATTTTATTTAAAGGACAGTCACTGATGAAAAGAGCGCTAATCCCCCTGGCTTTACTGACTTTGCTCTCAGGTTGCGCCAGCATGTCTCCGGATGAGTGCAAAACGGCAAACTGGTACAACGTAGGTTATCAAGATGGCCGAGATGGCAACGATCCAAACATTATCAATAGCTATACCGAAGACTGTGGTGAAGCGGGTGTGACACCCGACCGAGCGAAATGGAAAGAAGGCTTTGATAAAGGCACTATCCAATATTGCTCACCAGACAATGGGTACACTGTCGGTATCGAAGGCAAAGAATATTACGGTGTATGCAGCAGCAAAGAGTTTATTGAGAACTACCAGTTAGGTCATCAAGAATATCAACGCCAGCAACGCATCCAACAAATCGATACTGAAATCTCGGTCATCGATAATCAGCTTGATGGCAATCCAGACAAAGATAATGCCAAGAGACTGAAAGAGAAGAGAAAGCGATTGGCTGACGAGCGTTCAAGCCTCTTGTCGCCAACCATCAACTTGAATCTGAATTTCTAAATCGATTGGATTTAGCTTCTAAAAATTCATGGCCCTAGCTCAGTTCTAGGGTCATGAATTGACTGTTCGGATCGAGTTCGTAATCCCCGAACGGCTCGCAGTACACAAAGCCATGCTTTTCATACAACAGGCGCGCTGGTTTAAAAAACTCCATCGAGCCCGTTTCTAAACTCAAGCGCTGCAAACCTTTTTGCTTCGCTTGCTCAATCACATGAATCAATAATTGAGATGCCACACCTTGGTTTCTTGCCGCTGGCGTGGTGCGCATGGATTTCAGCTCCGCGTGTTGGCCATCCAACTCTTTAATCGCAGCACACCCAAGCAGTTGTTCACCCTTCCATCCGGTCCAAAATGTCACTTCCGGTGCTTTGAGCTTATCTAAATCTAACGCATGCACGCTCTCTGGTGGCGACGTGGCGTACATGTCTTGTAAATGTCCTTCCAACAGCGCTATCACTTGCGGCCGTTCTAAATTGTCGATTTCAATCCTCATCTTTCCATCCTTGGTTTTTCCTAGCTAAAGCGGCTGTCTCATAATGTGCTGCGGTCCAACGGGGCCGCCGTGGTAAAGCTCATTGGTATCTTCAAACCCTGATTTTAAATAGCACTGATAAGCGGGTATGTTGCGGCAATTCACGGTGAGATAAAGCGCATCAAACTCGGGATAATGGCGTTTGGCGAAATCGGCAAACTGTTGAATGGCTTGCTTGGCGATGCCTTTGCCTTGATGACGGTGATCCACCAGCAAAGCACGCACGCCTAAACTGTTTTTCGGGCAAAAATCGTATTTCTCGCTGTAAGCTGCATCAAATAGAAAAAAGCCAACCACGTCATCGTCTGCCAAAATCAGATGCGGAAGTTCTGTAGGTTCAAGACATGTAAGCATTTCACCCACATCCGCGACCGTAAACTGCGATTGCTCTTCTAGCACGCTAAGTTCGCAAGTTTGTTTATGTCGCTCAGGCGAATACTTTTCAATAGTAATCATAATCTTCCTTGTTGTTTTTATGCTCAATTCATACAGGGTATGTCGTAAATAGAAATACCTAGTGTCGTATTTCCCACTCGCAGGCAAACGTTTAGCACTCTATTATCCTCACCATTCGATAGAGAGGTTTCCATGTCCCGTTTTTTACTTTGTAGTTTTGCACTCGTTTTACTCTACCCTACTGCCATTGATTTGTATCTTGTTGGTTTGCCTCAAATTGCGTCAGATCTCAATGCCAGTGAATCTCAGTTGCATATTGCGTTTTCGATCTATTTAGCTGGCATGGCTACCACCATGTTATTCGCGGGGAAAATTGCAGACTCTGTGGGACGAAAACCTGTTGCCGTCGTCGGCGCGATGATCTTCGTGCTCGCATCCTTTCTCGGCGGGATGGCTGAGCACCCAAACACTTTTTTGATTGCTCGCTTTTGCCAAGGCATCGGGGCTGGATCTTGCTATGTCGTCGCATTCGCGATTTTACGCGACACGTTAGACGATGAACGCCGCGCGAAAGTATTGTCGATGCTCAATGGCATCACCTGTATCATTCCAGTGATCGCCCCCGTGATTGGTCACTTGATTATGCTGAAATTTCCTTGGCCGAGTTTGTTTACCACGATGGCAGGAATGGGCATTCTCGTCAGTGTATTGGCCATTTTTGTTCTCAAGGAATCACTACCCAGCCAACAACGTGAAGAACAGACAGCGCCAGAGAGCCATCAAGAGACTTTCTTCGAGCGATTTTTTATCAGTAGGCTGATCATTACTGCGCTTGGAGTGACCACCATTCTGACCTTTGTTAACGCTTCACCAATTGTCGTGATGAGCATGCTTGGTTTTGATCGCGGCGGCTATTCTTCCATCATGGCAGGGACTGCGACGATCAGTATGTTGATTTCGTTCTCGGCGCCATTGGCATTGGGGATTTTTAAGCAGCGAACCTTAATGATCACCTCTCAAGTATTGCTCGCTTGCGCAGCCATCGTGCTCAGTGCTGCCCATGTCCATGATGGACAATCTCTTTACTATGTATTCGGACTTGGGCTGATTTGCGCTGGCTTCGCTTGTGGCTTTGGCGTGGCCATGAGCCAAGCGCTCAGCCCATTCTCTCAACAAGCTGGCGTGGCGAGCTCGTTACTGGGCATTGCTCAAGTTTGTAGTTCAGCGTTCTATATTTGGTTTATGGGTTTCATCGGCGTTAGTGCTCTGAGTATGTTGGTGTTTATCTTAGTGTTAGGTAGCGTAATCAGCCTTGCTCTAATACTATTGATTCCAAAGCCTGTTCACGATACCCATTATGAAGAAATCCCTAGCGCGACTTGACTTAAACTTACTGTTCACTCTGCAATTATTGCTGCAAGAACAAAGCGTCTCGAAAGCCTCAAAAAAGCTGAACGTTACGCCCTCTACCGTAAGTAAGTCGCTCAACAAACTTCGTCATTGGTTCGATGATCCTTTGTTTGTCAAAACACCTAAAGGTCTTGCGCCAACGCCTTTGGCGCAAAGCATGGAGCAAGATCTTGCAGAATGGCTGCAAATTGGCAGCCAGATTGCAGAAAAACGCAGCGATATTACGCCTAAAGGAGTGCGTTTTGATATCACGATTGAGTCGCCATTAGTGCTCACGGTGTTGGACAGACTCATCGTCGCTATCCACCAGCGATACCCTGAAGCGAAAGTAAAAACCAGTAACTGGGATTACGATTCACTCGACGCCATCATTCGAGGCGAGGCGGATATCGGTTTTACCGGCCGAGAAAGTCACCCGAGATCGAAAGAGTCGTTGGATCTTCTGCCGTATTTCTTGGATTTTGAGATTCTATTTTATGACCTGCCGATGGTGTATTTGCATAAAGATCATCCGGCATTACAGCAAGAGTGGAATCTCGAGACCTTTCTGAGCTACCAACACATCAATATTGTTTGGGAAAAAAGTGAAACTTGGGCGTTGGATGAAGTATTAACGGAACTAGGGCTACAGCGCTCTATCGGGCTGACGATGTCCAACTTTGAGCAATCCCTTTTTATGGCAGCGCAGCCGACGCATGACATGATCACCACCGCGCCGCACTATTGCAAAAGTTATACAGAAAAGCTGCATCTCGATTTGGTGTGCTTGCCAATTCCATTAGACCAAGCTCAACAAGACAAGTTACTGATTCCATTTACCATGATTTGGCATAAACGCAATGCGTACAATCCCAAATTGCTATGGTTGAAAAACACCATTAAGTCATTGTACAAACAACCTTCCCAACCACAGTAAGACTCAGGCTAAGGTCAGGTTTTATCTGGTTATTTTTAATGACTTTCTTGCTCTGATAGCTATAACTAATCACTTTATCAACTAATAAAAATGTTCTTTTGGATCTACACTAGCTGTTCATTTACACGCTAAGGATCAAGGATGTCGACCTTTTTACTCACTGCTATTGCAATGCTGGCGTTCGCTGCCAATTCATTAGTGTGTCGAATTGCCTTGGCAGAAGGGTTAATTGATGCAGGAAGCTTCACGCTCGTTCGATTGATATCCGGCGCTGTTATCTTAATCGCAATGCTTGTCGTGAGAGGTCAGTGGAAAACCGATCGGCCAACTTCTCGCTTTCGCTTTTTTGCTGGCGTGGCGTTATTTGGTTACGCTGCCCTTTTCTCTTTCGCGTACTTACAACTGGCGACAGGAACCGGTGCTTTGCTTTTGTTTGGTGCCGTGCAACTTACATTACTGGCGATCTATTGGTTGCAAGGTGAGCGCTTTCAGTTTCTCGAAATCATCGGTATCGGTGTTTCAATTGTTGGATTTGTTTGGTTGATGTTGCCATCTGCCACTCGCCCTGATATTAGCTCTGCACTTCTTATGTTGATTTCTGGCGTTTGTTGGGCTGCGTTTACTGCGCTCGGTAAACAAGCGCCTTCTCCAAGTAGTGGCATCACGTGGGGATTCATCGCTGCATCAATAATTGGCGTGCTCCTTTCGCCATTAATCTTGTCCTCAATCCACCTTTCTTGGAGCGGAGTGTTGCTCGCTATCGCATCTGGTGCCATTGCCTCTGGCCTTGGTTATACGCTTTGGTATCAAGTAATGCGTAAGCTCTCTTTGCTTCAAGCCGCCGTCAGCCAACTTTCCGTGCCAGCCATTGCTTTGCTACTCGGCACCGTCGTACTCCACGAGCCTCTTTCACTGCATATTCTTTTAACCAGCGGCATCATTCTTGGTGGCATCGCTTTGGTTTTTTTATCTCGATCCAAAAAAACAAACGAACAATCGGCAAGCCGATAAAAAGTAATAACTTTCCCTCTCAAGTACCCATTCATCATCTATGCTTTTTAAAGCAGTAAAGCTCATTGCAGATGGTACAAGTGGTCTGCTTTGGTACCAGGCGAAGAATATAAGGTGAGAATTGGCTCACACAATGCAGCGATTTTGTTTCAAAAGTGAGAATCATCACAGATCGCGAATTTGCTCGTTTTAGGCGTTTCACCAATAACGCCAAGGGCTAACACGAGATCAAGCCAAATACGCACTTTTTGTTTTGACAAAGGGTTTACAAAGCACACTTTTTCACCCGCTATATTCCGCCCCCCGAATTTATTCAGAACAAGATTCTGATTATTCATATAAGAAATTCATCAACTTATAACGATAAGCCTGAGCAAACTTTGACACTATGAACGACAAAATAAAATTCGCTATTAAAGTATCGCTTAGCCTGACTCTGGCTTATCTGATCCCGTTTGCCATGGGTTGGCCGCAAGCATCGACGGCCGCAACCACAGTGATGCTGATTGCATCCACAGGCAGTCGTCGTGAATCCCTCGCCAAAGGTACCTTACGCGTGTTCGGTACGTTGGTTGGCGCCGTCGTTGGCTTGTTACTGGTGGGATTGTTTGCTCAAGACCGCTTGCTGTACATGTTGAGCGTGTCGGTTGTGGTCTCATTCATTTTTTACTTCCGTAATGCCTATCAAAAAGATCCAACGCTACTCATGCTGACCGGCGTGATGACGTTGATGATGTCCAATGGCGGTGACGCAGAAGGTGCGTTTCTTTATGGCGTTGACCGCGCCTATATGACGGTGTTTGGGGTGGTGGTTTACACACTCGTGGGGACTTTCTTATTCCCGACCAAAACAGAACAAAACCTAAGACAGCTCATCGAACAACTCAACCAAGCACAACGCGCGTTGTTCACCGCTATCTTGCAAAATTTCGAGCAAAAATCGGCAGGGCAAGTCTCTCTTCAAGAAGAGGGCGAAGAAAATCCAGAAGCAGGAGAGCCACAACCTAGCGTGGATTCTCTTATCGAACAGATGTTTGCCGCCCAAAATGCGCTCGAACAGCGTTTTGCCACAGTCAGTGTGGAATGCAGCGACGTGTCGGCCTACATGAAAGAGTGGCGCTTGGCGGTTCATTTGAACAAGCAAGTAACGCAACAATTGACCGTTGCGGCGCACAGCCACTTTAGCCACCAGCAAGACCGTGAAAGCATCAGCAACTTTGATCAAGCCGTGGCGGAAATTGACGCGCTATTTGATACCTGCCAACAAGTCTGGGACGAAAAAGAACCCGCTTATCGTGCTCAGGAATTCAAAGTCAAATACAACCAAGCGTTGCTAGAAGACGCAGCGCACCTAGAGAAAGGCTCTGCGCTTACGCTTGGTCAAATGTTGGAACTGATGCATCAAAATTTGTCGCGTTTAGCGGAGAGCATTAGCTGTATTGACTCTGTGACGAACAATGTCTCCTTTGACGTGCCACTGCCGAAACCGAAAGGCAAGTTTCTATGGTGGGACGCAGAAAACTTTAAAACCGCGGTCAAAACCTTTGTCACTTATTGGGTTGCTGGACTGATTTGGATTTATTTCAATCCACCAGGCGGCTATTCATTCGTGGTCTTCTCGACCATGTTTATGTCTTTGCTGTCGTTCGTGCCTGTGCACCCAATTTTGTTGCTTGTGCTGTTCACTTTCGGCTTCTTGTTCGCGGTGCCTTCCTACGTCTTCATTCTTCCGCAATTGGATCTCGGGTTAGAACTTGGCCTGTTCATCTTTATCTACACCTTTATCGGCTTTTATCTGTTTAACGGGCCAGTGACGATTTTCTATATGATTGGCTTGTTTGTTCTTGGTTTAGACAACAACATGTTTTATCACTTCGGGATCCTCATGACGATCATGCTGTTGTTCTACATGGTGGTGTTCATGATTATTTTCGCGCACTACTTCCCGTTTAGCTCACGACCAGAACACCTCTTTTTGACCATAAAAGAACGCTACTTCCGACATACCCGAGAGCTGTTCACTACCTATCAACAGCAGTCCAGCTCGGTTATTACGCCGCTCAAACGGGCCTTACACTTGGTGACGCTCAATGTCTCATCGAAAAAGCTCAAAGTCTGGGGTTCGAAAATCAACCACAAACACTTTGATAAAACCACGCCAGAAGCGATTGGCGCGTTTAGCAAAGCGTGTGATGTACTCAGTAATCACATCAACATCTTAATGGCCGCCGAGAAAAAGTTGATGACCAATCCACTAATTACTCAGCTTCGCCAACAGCACCGCGATTCCATCATTCCTTTGATGGCGGGCGCTTTAGCCAGCCATCAAGCAACACAAGAACTCGACTCCGTATTCGACCAATACAGTCAGGATTACCAAACATTCGAAGATAAACTGGAAGATTTTTTTAGTGAGTTGGATTTATCTGACTACGCTTATTCAGAGATAGCCGGTTTTTATATCTTGCTGAATTTAAAACGGAACGTGTTCGAAGCAATCAAGCATTGCAAGCAAACCTACGAGGATATCGATTGGGTGAACTTACAACAGAAGCGTTTTTAAAGGTGGGGATATGATGCTTCCAAAACTAACCAAACCAAGCCTCGCCATACTTTCTTTGCTCGGACTCAGTGCGTGTACCACGGTAGGACCAGATTATGTTCATCCAAAGCAGGCGCCACTGCCAAGTGACTGGTCGGTGCAAAAAGCAGCCAAAGATACGCAGCGATCAGAGCAACAGCTACAACAATGGTGGCAGCAATTTAATGACTCGACTCTTAATCAGCTGGTTGAGTTGGCGAGCAAACAAAACCTCGATTTAGAAGCCGCAGGGCTACGAATTGTCCAAGCACGTTCATTGCTTGGTATTTCGACTGGCTTGCAATACCCACAAGTTCAAACCGTGTCAGGAAACCTAGCGCGTGCCTACGTAAATGATCAGGGCGTGAATAACGCCACTTTGTCGTTTGATGCTGCTTGGGAAATGGATGTTTGGGGCAAGTATGCTCGCGGTATTGAGTCGGCAGAAGCGGGTTACTACGCATCCATCGCATCGTATCACGACATCATGGTCACCATAACCGCCGAAGTGGCGCGCAATTACATCAACTATCGCACATTCCAAGAACGTATTTTGCTGTCTCGCCGCAACATAGAGATTCAAGAGCGTGTCGTACGTATTACTCAGGTGCAGTTCGACTCTGGCAACGTTACAGAATTGGACGTTCAACAAGCTAAAAACCAACTCTACACCACCAAAGCAGCGTTACCGAGCCTCGAAGTGGCAATGAAGCAATCACGTACTGTGTTGGCTTTGCTACTGGGTCTGTTACCAGAAGAAGTAGATCGACTGCTACAGTCGGATGGGATGCACAAGCAAATCGCTGAGTACGAAGCCCAGTTCAAATCGACGGGCAGAAAATCGGCACTATCGGGCACCGACGAGCTTTCCATTGTGCCACGTCCACCGCTTTTGGATACGCAAGTGGATGCTAACTTAGTGATGCGACGTCCGGATTTGCAAGTCTCTGAGATGCAAGCTCGCGCGCAAAGTGCGCAGATTGGCGTGGCAGAAACCGCTCTGTACCCAAGCTTTTCGTTGTTCGGTTCCATCGGTATCGACAGTACGGTTCCCGATGGCAGCAGTTTCAGTTTTAGCGATTCGCTCACCATGGTGGTTGGCCCAACGTTCAGTTGGAACATTTTCCAATACGGACGCGTGAAAAATAACATTCGTTTCGAAGATGCTCGCTTCCAAGAAACGCTGACGAACTACAACAAAAAGGTACTGCAAGCCGTTAATGAAGTCACCAATGCAATCGAAGCGTATGACCTGTATTTGCAACAAAAAGATTTACGCTTGCAATCGGTCAACTCTTCCATTCGTGCGTTCAACATATCCATGACACAGTACGAAAACGGACAAATTTCATTCGAACGTCTGCTTAACTCGGTAGAAAAAATGACCCGTGCGGAAGACAGCTACGCAACGATCAAAGGGAACGTGGCGAACCAAGTTGTTGCACTCTATAAAGCCCTCGGTGGAGGCTGGCAAACCCAAACAGGCAAACCCTTCCTCAGTGAATCTATTGCCAAGCAAATGACAGAACGAACTGACTGGGATGGTTATTTAAATGAAGAAAACCGCGTATTGCCGCCTTTGCGCCTCGAAACTCCGGCTGAGACCAGTGATGAAAACAAAACGGAGGATCGGTAATGCCTCATGAACTCTCTTGGGGAGACGTTTACTTTTCTCCTACGCTACTCGTGCTCTTTCTCGCCGTCACGGCCACGTGGATAACGGTGATGATATTGAACAAGACACGTTTGTCTCGCTTCATCGCTTTTCCGTCTCTGACGTTTATTGCCATCATGGTCGGTTATGTGGTGGCCATCGACAGCTTTTATATTCAATTTTAGGTGCCAAACAAGATGAAAAAACTATTCGTAATCGCACTCAATCTTGTCATTCTTGGTGGCGCAGCTTGGCTCGGCTATCAAAAGTTTGAGGAATACTTTAATAACCCATGGACACGAGATGGGCAAGTGCGTGCTAACGTCATCAAAGTGGCTCCTCGCGTATCAGGCCCAATTGTAAATGTCGCGGTGCAAGACAACCAAGAAGTAAAAACGGGGGATTTACTGTTTGAAATCGACCCTGCGACTTACCAGGTTGCGTTATCTCAAGCCGAAGTAGCACTGGAGCGCTCCATTGTTAGCTCTCGCGGTAAAAAAATCGAATATGACCGCTTAAAAGACATTCGTGCCAAAGACCGTGGCGCAGTTTCTCATAAGGATCTGATTCGTCGTGAAATCGCTTACGAAGAGTCGCTACTGCAAATCAAATCTGCAGAAGAGCAACTAAAATCAGCACGCCTTAATCTCAGCTTTACCAAAGTTTATGCGACCGTCGATGGTTTTGTATCTAACCTCGATATTAGAAACGGTACGCAAGCGGTCGCAAACCAACCACTGCTCGCACTGATCGACAAAAACAGCTTTTGGGTATTTGGTTTCTTCCGTGAAAACCAACTTGCGCAAATCGAACCTGGCAGCCAAGCGCGTGTCACTTTGATGTCTCACCCAGACACGCCAATTGACGCGACGGTTGACTCGATTGGTTGGGGTATTGCGCCCAAAGACGGCACGGTCGGCTACAACCTTCTGCCAAACGTAAACCCTGTTTTTCAGTGGATTCGCTTAGCACAACGTATTCCGGTGCGAATCTCCCTACAAGAACTTCCTGAAGATGTTGATCTTCGATTCGGGCTTTCTGCGTCCATCATGGTGATGAAAGAGTCATCCGCAGAAAGTGAACAATAACTAAGTGAGAAGAGCCATGGTCATTGGTAAAAACCTCAAAAATATTAATGAAGAAAACAACTTCTTCTATCTAACCTTAGCACTAGTGATTTTGTTGCTAGGGAGTGCGATGGCACAAGTCGTAGGTGAAGGGACGATTGAACACATACTTCAGGCTTTCACGGTTCTGACGTTTATCGTCTGTTTTGCGAGCCTTCGCTTTGACAAAACCTGGTCTCGTTTCCTCTACAGCCTGTTTGGTGTTTGGGTTCTTGTGATTGTGATCAAGACCGTTTTCGACATCAGAGAGATGAATGTGGTGATGCTTGCCCTCACCTTTGCGTTCTTTTTCGGCACTTTTAAATCCATCGCAAGACAGATTCTTTTCACCGGCCATGTCAACAGCAACAAAGTCATTGGCTCGGTAGCGCTTTTCTTGCTGCTTGGTCTGATGTGGGCGATTGCCTACCTCATTCTGCTTGAGTTTTCGCCTGAAGCCTTTACCGGTATGGAAGCGATTTCTTGGGGGCAGAACTTCTCCAATGCAGCGTATTTCAGTTTCGTTACCTTAACCACGCTCGGTTATGGCGACATTAGTCCTCTAACACCATTGGCTCAAGTCGTGGTGTATTTAGAGGCCATCACAGGTGTTTTTTATATGGCGATTGTTGTTTCAAGTCTCGTCAGTTCTAACATTGATCATCAGGTAAACAAAAATGGATAAACAATCGGTAAAAATCGACAGTAAGCTTTTCATCAGTAATATGGTGGAATCGGCAATACGCATTGGCTTGATCTTTGTCTTGCTGATGTTTACGTACGACATCATCAAACCCTTCATCCTTCCGGTTATTTGGGGCGCTATTATAGCCGTCGCTTTAATGCCGCTTACCCAAAAATTGCAGCGTGTATATGGTGGTCACAGAGGTCTGGCAGCCACAACCATTGCTTTACTTGGTATTGCCCTCCTTGTCACGCCACTTGTTATGGTATCAGGCTCCATTGTGGATGGTGCAACGCACGCGCTTGAAGTACTACAAAATGGACAAGTGAAAATACCAGGGCCAAAACCTTCCGTAGCGGATTGGCCTATCGTGGGTGATAAGCTCTACGAAGTGTGGACCCTATTCGCTACTAATCTTGAGCAAGCGATTCAAACCTTTATGCCACAAATAAAGGCAGGACTCACATCTTTACTGGGTACACTTGGGGGCGTATTGGGAAGTTTACTGCTTTCAATCTTGTCACTTGCGATTGCAGCAGGTTTCATGACGTACTCTGAATCTGCAGCATCAGGCTTAAGAACCATCGCGATTCGAACCGCTGGTGAAAACGCAAAAAGCTGGACCACGCTTATCGCTGCGACAATTAAAAGCGTACTGCTTGGCGTAGTCGGTGTAGCGGCGATTCAAGCACTGTTGATCGGTGCTGGTTTCTTCGTATTTGGCGTTCCGGCAGCAGGTTTACTCACACTGCTTCTAATGATTTTATGTATCGCTCAGCTCCCGGCGTTGCTCGCAGTGCTACCTGTGATTGGCTTCATGTACATGACCCAAGACACCTCAACAGCAACCATGTTTACTGTTTGGGTCGTAGTTGCGGCTCTTTCTGAAAACCTGTTCAAACCAATGTTAATGGGACGTGGCGTCGACGTGCCAATGCCTGTGATTCTGCTCGGTGCCATCGGTGGTATGCTTTTCTACGGCATCGTTGGTCTGTTCTTAGGTGCCGTTATCCTAGCAATTTGGTATGAGTTATTTGTTTGGTGGTTAAGCATTGAGAAAGCACAACAGCAAGAAGAAATGGCAGAACAACAAGACGCTTCTAATGACCAATCAGAACCTGGACACGGTGCAGGCATATAATAAATCAATAAGTTAGAAATAAATTTAATCTATAACTTATGATATCAAACCGCTGCATTTCAGCGGTTTGATTCTATTTGGATCACAGTTTCGTCGTAATAAATGCGATAAAAATGACGTTCTTGTTAAATTTTCATACTTATTACACTTGGGAGTTGCAATCGGGCAATGAACGATGCACTCTCGATGACCACTAATTTGCTTAGGATAAAAACAATGAAATTGATCAAGCCTTTAACTTGTGCGCTTGCTCTCGCAATGAGTGGCATGGCATTCGCAGATGTAACCGTGAGTGTTCCTGACAACGTTTCAGTATTAGCGGCTAACGGTGAAAAAGCAGATCTTTCGGGTGGTTTTTTCGCCTCTGAAAGAACACTGACGTTACCTGATGGCCTTAACCAAGTCGTATTTCGTTTCGCCCCTTACTTCAACCAAGGTAATGACCGTTTAAGTGTTGAAAGCGATGTTATCGTTACACGATTTGACGCGACCAATGCCGAACTCACTCTACAAATGCCAGAATACCGCAACCTACGTGATGCGGAAGAGAAGATCAAAGACTTAGATTGGAAACTGGTTGATGATTCTGGCAACGCAATCGCGGTTGACCAGGACAAGTTGCTCAAACCGGGTATGCAAATCGGTCGTGATTACGTGCGTGAAATCGAAGATTATAACCAAGCTGGCGGTGCAGCAGCCGTGGCTTTTGCTGGCGCAGCAACCATGCAGCCAGTCACGCTTCCTGCAAAGGTTCCTGCGGATATGAAGCAAGTGAGAGCAACTGCGGTTAAAGCGGATTCGACAGCTGAAGAGATGCTGCACTTCTGGTACCAAAAAGCAGACGCAGAAACCAAAGCTCGCTTTAAGAAATATGTTAATCAACAGTAAATCTGGTTAACTTTATCGATATTAAAAAAGCCACTTCACGTGGCTTTTTTGATCAAAAATTAGGAAGCTTGGACAACTTTAGTATTGGCGATCAAGTCATGCAACAATCGTCGCTCCGGATGAAAGAACAACAATGCCAAATTTACCAACGGGATCCCCGGAATGAGCATCTCCAGCAAGTAGCTAATAACAAGCCTTAACCCTGCTGTAACTTTCGTTGCCTTACTATCATTTTTCATTACAACTTTAATACCAATCATGCGCATACCAATGGTTTGCCCATGACTCAATGCATTCCAGTTGATCATTAAAACCGTTGGTAAAGAAAGCAAGTAAAACGCCTGAGTTTCACGAACAAGCGTGAGGTTATCTGCTAAAGAGAGCTGAAAGTCGTTAAGAAAAGAGTTAATACTCAATGCGATGATTAACACGACCACCATCGCAAAGAGCAGGTCGATAAAACCAGCAATGATTCTCTGTTGCTTGCTCGCGATAAAAGCATACATGGACTTCAGTCACCTCAATGTAATTGGTTAAGCGAGAATGACTGAGTGTACAGACGCGCAATGGTGAGCGCAGTTTAGGTATTGCCAACATAATATTCAACTAAGAACATACTAAATCGCGGTCGTATCTCAAAAGTAATCATTACATCTTGAGCATAACCGTATCAATTTAACAAAACGCTACCAGTAACGTTCGTAAATGATATTTCCCCCGGTTTGATGGCGATACTTTTCCAAGCCTAGCTCTTGTAAGACGGGCACGGTATCTTTGATCATTTGTGGATTCCCACACATCATGACAAAGCTACGCTGAGCTGAGAATGGCGCATCAGCGGCGTTGGACAGTAAACCCGATTCGATGAGTTCAGGAATTCGGCCTTGTAATTTACCATCAACCACTTCCCTGCTGACTATCGGTATATACTTTAATCTGCCTTCATATCGTTGCTGAAGCTGTTCAATTAGGTATTTATAAACCAGATCTTTTTCGAAACGAACGGCATGAACCAGCACAATGCGCTCATTGTGAGGCGGTAAGTTTATATCATCCAGCAGCGATAAAAACGGTCCAATCCCCGTACCTGTAGATAGCAGCCACAGGTCATGAGCCTGTTTAGGAATAGAATCATGGATTAAATCGCCATGTGCGGTGGCACCGACATAAATGCTATCACCAGATTTAAGCTTTTGGAGCCGTGGAGAAAGTTGTCCTTGAGGGTCGGCTACTATTAGAAATTCCAACCAATCGAATTGCTCGCTTGGCGCATTAACCACAGAGTAAGCACGGCTGATCGGCTTACCTTCATCATCAAGCAAAGCAAGCTTGGTGAATTGGCCAGCTTTAAATGAAAGAGGCGCGCCAGATATTCTCAAACTGAACAGCTCACTTGTCCAATCAATGCGTTTCTCAACTCTTGCGAGGTTGAAACCTTTGAGTTCAATCATGAGACACCTCCTATCTGGTTACTCTTAGTTAAACTTACGCCTTCAACTCGATTATGTAAAGTTTCTAGTTTACATAATCAAACCACTATTTCATTTCACATTTTAAAAACAATTTTATTACATATTAAATGATTACATCTAGAATAAATGCTCAAAGTGATAAGTCGCGTCGCAATTTGTGGCAAAGCAGATGAAAAAGGAGCAATAAAAATGGACACACTGTTAAAGGACTTTCCCGTTATCACAGAGATAAAAGTCGCATGGGGTGAAATGGATGCTCTGCAACACGTTAATAACGTGGTCTATTTTCGCTACTTCGAGACCGCACGTTTAGATTACTTCAACAAAATTAACCTGCTGGTCGACCTGCAGACCTCGCAAATTGGACCAGTACTGAGTGAGACTCAATGCCGCTACAAATTGCCTGTTACTTACCCAGACACGCTATTAGTCGGTTCTCGCGTAATCGACATACAAGAAGATCGCATCACAATGGAGTACCAAGTGCTGAGTAAGAAGTGGGGTAAGATTGCGACCATCGCGACCGCCACTGGTGTGATGTTTGATTTTAAGAACAACGTAAAAGCGGCGATTCCAGACCACGTTCGCCAGTCGATTTTAGACTTGGAAGGAACCGTGGGTAGTACGCATCACTTGGAGTAGCAAGAAACGAGAGATTAAAGGCGAGGTTCCCGACAGCGCTTCTTCATCGCTATCGGGAATGATGCTGAGGTACCATTCCAACTTACGCAATAAGAAAACTCGCGTCATTCTAATGAGCCTAAAGTGAATCATTCGAAACCTCGCTAAACGTAACAGTAGAGCGACTCTTTCAGCCTACGCGATAAGAAAAGCTACGTCATTCTAGCGAGCCAAAGTGAGACTAAGAATCTACTTGCCGCTTGCTACAGACCATAGAGCCATGAATAAACTCAATACAATCTGAGGGTAAATTCTGAATCACGCTCGTTCCTCTCAGTTCAGAATAACAGTTCGAGTTTGGCTCTGACCTCTACAAAACCATCTAAAAAAGCGATTCCAGATAAGCCTAAGTGACCATCCGGAAAATCACTTTGGACGTATCAGTGGAGCGACTCTTCCAACCTACGCGATAAGAAAAGCTGCGTCATTCTAGCGAGCCAAAGCGAGACTAAGAATCTACTTGCTGCTTGCTGCAGACCATAGAGCTATGAATAAACTCAATACAATCTGAGGGTAGATTCTGAATCACGCTCGTTCCTCGCGGTTCAGAATGACGGTTCGAGTTTGGCTCTGACCTCTACAAAACCATCTAAAAAAGCGATTCCAGACAAGCCTAAGTGACCATCCGAAATCTCGCTTGAGACGCATCAGCAGCGCGACTCTTCCAGCCTACGCGATAAGAAAAGCTGCGTCATTCTAGCGAGCCATAGCGAGACTAAGAATCTACTTACCGCTTGCTGCAGGCCATAGAGCTATGAATAAACTCAATACAATCTGAGAGTAGATTCTGAATCACGCTCGTTCCTCGCGGTTCAGAATGACGGTTCGAGTTTGGCTCTGACCTCTACAAAACCATCTAAAAAAGCGATTCCAGATAAACCTATGTGACCATCCGGAATCTCGCTTTAGACGCATCAGTAGGGCGACTCTTCTAGCCTACGCGATAAGAAAAGCTGCGTCATTCTAGCGAGCCAAAGTGAGACTAAGAATCTACTTGCCGCTTGCTACAGACCATAGAGCCATGAATAAACTCAATACAATCTGAGGGTAAATTCTGAATCACGCTCGTTCCTCTCAGTTCAGAATAACAGTTCGAGTTTGGCTCTGACCTCTACAAAACCATCTAAAAAAGCGATTCCAGATAAGCCTAAGTGACCATCCGGAAAATCACTTTGGACGTATCAGTGGAGCGACTCTTCCAACCTACGCGATAAGAAAAGCTGCGTCATTCTAGCGAGCCAAAGCGAGACTAAGAATCTACTTACCGCTTGCTGCAGACCATAGAGCGGTTAGCAGAACGTCTCGATGTACAGCGCTTCGACTTTGTCCCGCGCCCATTGCGTTTTGCGCAGGAACTTCAGCGACGATTTGATTGAAGGATCTTTCTTGAAACAGTTCACACGAACGCGCTCATACATGCCATTCCAACCAAAGTGTTCAACTAGTCGGGTGACGATTTTCTCTAAACTCAACCCGTGAAGTGGGTTATTCGGCTGCTGTTGGCTCATGCTATTGATCCGGTAAAGTGAAGTTGCGCGCTAATCTAACTCAAACTCGCCGTGCAACCTAATGTTTTAACCTTGAATTGGCCTACGACTCTCCCTTATAGTAGCCCAAACTTCTTAAAAGCCCTTTTCATTATGAAAGCCCTCAACGACCTCAATATTTTTGTCGAAACCGCGCGCCAAGGCAGCTTTTCAAAAGCCGCTAACAGCATGGACATGACACCTGCCGCCATTAGCGCATCGATTAAGCGTCTTGAAGGGCAAATCGGTTTCCCACTGTTTGTGCGTTCCACCCGAAGCCTGCGTTTAACCTCAGAGGGCGAACTGTTTTTAGACAAAACCACGCAAGCGTTGGCAACATTGCAAGAGGGGTTGGATCAGATCTCAAGTGCGCGCGGGGAGTTGTCTGGTCAGTTGCACATTACTGCACCCTCCGATTTTGGTCGCAATATGTTGCTCGATTGGGTGGATGAGTTCATCGATCTCTACCCAAATGTTTCCATCAAACTAGAGCTGTCCGATAGCTTGACGGATATGTACACCAAGCCTGTCGATATTGCGATTCGCTACGGCGAACCGGCCGACTCCAATCTGGTCGTATTGGCATTGTGTGGGTCAAACGAACGGATATTATGTGCATCGCCAGAGTACGTAGCTACACATCCAGAACTCGCCTCTCCTGCCGATTTAACGCAACACAACTGCTTGTGCTACATGGTCGCGGATTCGGTCTACAACAAATGGACGCTCACGCGTGGCAGCGAGAAAGAACAAATCGTGGTCAGCGGTAACTTGTTGAGCAACGATAGTGACTTGCCACATCGGTTAGCGATCAAAGGCAAAGGCATTGCGAATAAATCATTGATGGACATTAGCCGAGACTTAATCGAGGGAAGATTGGTGAGAGTGTTACCAGAGTGGGATTGCGGCCCAGTGCCGCTCTACATGGTATGTGCCGATCGTCGATTATTGACGCCAACGATTCGGACTTTCCGCGACTTTATCCAGCAAAAATGCTGCCAGCAACGCGCCAACGTGCTGGCAACCTTCTGTCATTAGGCGATAAATCGAAGAGGACGAATCTGGGTATATTCAACCCAATCGTTCTCTTCCAATGTTTCAAGAAACGTCGCCATATGCGGGCTTTGCAAATGCTTATCCAAGGCCTCTTGCGATGCCCAGATTTCTTGGAACATAAATAGGCCATCAACTTTTTCGTCGAGATACAACTCGTATTGGCAACAGCCTTCTTCTTTGCGAGTTGGCTCTAGTAAACCAGCAAGCAAATTCACCACCTGATCCTTACTATCTGGATAGGCTTTCACTTCTGCAACTAAGTGGATCATCGTTTTATCACTCTTTTGCGATTTATATATTGATTACAAGGTTCTACGTCACCTGCAAGTAAGCTCGAATTAGATCTCGGTGAATACGGTTTCTGCGTCCCAGCGAGACTTTGGCGTTTTCGCGTTGAAGTCATCTTCCGCGTGGTAGCCAAGCGGCACGATCACAACACTGGTATAACCTTTTTCACGCAAGCCAAATTCTTCATCCAGCACTTTTGGATCAAACCCTTCAATTGGTACTGCATCGATTTCTAACGTCGAAGCACCCAACAGCAACGTACCCACGTTGAGGTAAACTTGTTTCTCCATCCAATGGTTTGCATCTTTCAAATCAAAACGGTGCATGTTCACAAAGTAGCTACGACCACCGCGCACAGCCGCTTTCGCTTCTTCAGTTGGGAATCGACCATCTTTTTCTTCTTGCACCATTAGCGCTTCAATGTAGTCGTTATCAATGCCTGTTTTTGCACAAAACACCAATACGTGAGAAGCGTTGAGAATCTTCGCCGCGTTAAACGCGTAATTCTCTTGCGCCGCTTTAGCGATGCGCTGCTTGCCTTCTTCTGTGCTTGCCAGAATGAAATGCCAAGGCTGGGAGTTCACACTCGATGGACTAAAACGAATCAGCTCTTTAACTGCGTCGATTTTTTCTTGAGGTAGCTTGCGCGTTGGGTCAAACACTTTCGTTGAGTAACGAGATTTTGCAGCTTGTACGATATCCATGAGGTTCTCCAATTAATGAATTTAAGCTGTGTAACAGCATAACCTCATGAGATAAAGGGAAAAACCGATTTCGATTAAAAACATTTTCAAAATAAATTTGAAAATAAAACGATAAGAAAGGCTTTGAGCGTTCTCACTGAACTTCTTCATCTTTTCAGCAATAATGCATGTTTGCTCGCAACCAAACTCAACTCATGCTGCCTCAAGATAACGTTATTACATCCTTTCTGTGCAAAAAGCTCGGTCACAATCACCTTCGAATTGCCGGCGAATATTGGCACATTGAGAAGTTGGTGGCCTTGCAATGCATGATGTTGAAAGAAGCGCCTAACCTCCAAGAAGGGCTGCTTTGGTGGAGCAAAAGTGTCTCATTATTCGACCGCCGTTTGTACGTCACATTGCAACATGGTGATGCCCAAATCCATCTGCAAGTAGAATGCAGAACAGCCGATATGCCAAATTGGGCGGAGTCGGTGTTTGGCTTGCTCAAAATGCAGTTGGAGACGCTTGAGCTAAGCGAATCAATACAAGTACAAGTTCACGCCAACAATCCACTCACGGCCGATATTTTTCTAAAGGAAACGCGAGATTCTAAAACGAGTTCAAGCGTGTTTGAACTGGTGAAACATGTTTATTTGCTACTTTCTCACCAGCCAATTGAACAACCCGAATTGCTGAGTGTTTTGAACGCCTTGTTCATCAAAAACAGCAATTACGCGCTCAAGTTAGAGCAAGCGGCAAGGCAACTGGGCGTCTCCAAACGCACCTTGCAACGTCGACTGCAAGAAAAGCAAATGAGCTACTCTCAATGCATTGATTTCTCTAAAAGAAATCAAGCACTCACTTTGCTTGCCGACACCCAACTCACAACGCAGCAAATCGCCTATCAACTTGGTTATGAAGAACCTTCGAACTTTCACCGCACTTTTCGTCGTTGGTATCCGTTTTCACCCATGCAATATCGCCAGCAGTGCTTAGATAACCGCACTCATCTCAACAACCAACCCATCCGCTTGTACTACGCCAAAGCGAATACTTTAGCCGATAACGACATTGACCAACCCGTCGGTAAAATCTGGATGGAAGTGGATAATATTGCGTTTGAGAAAGTGGTCTCGGTAGAATGCCGTGACCGTGATGGCGCATGGCGGCGCTACCCCGCTTTCTTCGAGCGTTTTTTAAGTCATGGCACCGAACTATGGGCAACGACCGAACTTCCGGTAGCGCACCCCCTTACCTTTCGCCTTTGTTATGAAGTCGATGGGGAACGTTACATTGAGAATAACCACCAGCGTGACTATGTGGTCTCCAAGGGGCTTTTAATTGGCGCAACGGAATACATTGTCCCGACAAGACAACTTATCCAACTCGGCACTCAGTACACCTTGTTTGTGGAACTCGCGTGTAGATTAAAAGACGTAGCGAAGATCGATTGCTACGTGGGTGACGCGCCAGCTCTGCACGCAATGAGCCAAACTCAGAATGCAGAAGATTACACATGCTGGGCGCTACAACTTCCCCTCACCCAAACGGCTAAACAGTGTCGATTCCGACTCTATGATCATTCTGGTAATGAGTTAGCCAAAGACCATTACCCGATTCAATACCCAATTGTGCAACCACTCAGTTAAATATGTAGCACAGTTCAAATTCAGCACTTCGTGACATCATTTCACGTCTCTTTTGGCGTGAAATGACACTCTCAATTTCAAACCTTTGATTTATCGTTTCCGCATTGCTGCACAACGGAGACAAAAACCGTGTTTGAAACCTTACCTAACCCTATGAATAAAATAAAAATACTCCCTATAGCGATCGCCCTAGCTCTTTCTGGCTGTGGTAGCGATGAAACTACGCCAACCGATACAGGAAGCCACGTGGCATCTCCTGATTGGCAAGACCAGATCATTTACTTCTTGATGATCGACCGTTTTAACGACGGCGACAACACGCTTAACGATCAAGGTCAGAATGAATACGATCCTACCTCAGACAAGAAATTCAGTGGTGGAGACCTGGTTGGTGTCAGTGACAAACTGGGCTACATCGAAGACCTAGGCGCTACCTCTATCTGGATTACACCGCCAGTGGCAAACCAATGGTGGGATGCCGAGCAAAACTACGGCGGCTACCACGGCTACTGGGCGCGTGATTTCCAAAAAGTGGATGAGCACTTTGGTGACATGGAAAGCTACCAAGCGTTAGCGCGAGAAGTGCACGCTCGTAATATGTTCTTGATTCAAGACATCGTGACCAACCACGTAGGTAACTTCTTCACTTACGATGACCCATACTATTACGACCCTAGCCTACCTTGCCAAGGTTTCCGTTTGATTGAAAATGCGCTGCCAGCAGGGCAAGAACTGCCTTATCCGCTCAACATGAATGAGTGTAAAGAAGACGGTACTGGCATTTACCACTGGACGCCAAGCATCACCGACCACAACGATCCCGTCCAAGAAAAAACCTGGCAACTGTCGGATCTGGATGATCTAAATACGTCCGATCCTGAAGTTCGCGCTTATTTAAAAGAGAGCTACCGAAAATGGATCCGCGAAGTGGGCGTTGACGGTTTCCGTATCGATACCGTGAAGTTTGTTGAGCACGATTTCTGGAACGACTTCCTGCACGCCGACGATGGTGTGATGACTCAAGCGGTTGATACTGGTCGCGATAACTTCCTGACCTTTGGTGAAGTCTTCGAAACATCTACGCCTTACAACACAGAAGGCGAAGAGAAGATGCTGACTTACATCGGCGAAAGCGGCTCGCCGGAGCAGTTAACCTCGGTGTTGAACTTCCCATTGCAAGCAACCATGACTCGCGTGTTTGCAGCAGGACAACCGACCGATTACCTACGCTTCCGTCTTGAGAAAATGATGGAGATGTTCCCAAATCCATACATCATGCCGAACTTCATTGATAATCACGACATGCCGCGCTTTCTGTCGCAAGGTAGCGTGAATGACATGAAACAAGCACTGATCACCATGATGAGCGTACCTGGTATTCCTGTGATTTACCAAGGTACAGAACAGGCGATGTCAGCGGCGCGTGATGCGATGTTCGCCGGAGGGTACCGTGAAGATGGCGACTACGTAGACTCATTCGACCAAAACAGCGAGATGTACTTGTTCATCCAAGAGCTTGCTAAGTTACGTACCGAAAACAAAGTCATGACACGTGGCGAAATGAAAGTGATTGGCAGCGATAAAGCCGGCGCAGGTGTGTTCGCCTTTACCCGTACTTTGGATAACGACGAAGTCTTGGTTGTGATGAATACATCCAACTCGCCAATGTTGATGAACCAACTCGATGTAGAACAAGTTGGCGGCACCGTCTTCCAACAACAAATCATGTCGAACAGGGCAGAAGCTCCAGAGCAGTTAGTCGCAGATGAAAATGGTCACGTAACCCTTGAGTTGCCAGCCAAGTCTGCAGTGATTTACTCAAAAACAAGCAGCAATCAATCTGTAGATACCCCAGACCTCAATATCCGACTTGCTCAAGATTGGGAAGGACAAACCATCACTGGTGATATTGTTATCGCGGGTAGTGCGAACGCCAACGAGGAGTTGAACCTTGTCGTCGATGGTAACTTGGAAACAGCGCAAACCATTACTGTAGGTGCTGATGGTCAGTTTAGTGTCACGCTGTCGACTCGTCATTTTGCGATTGGCGAGCAACAGCACCGCTTCGCGATTTATTCCACCGAGAAAAAAGCAGGCATCGAGGACGTGAATTTTGTCTCCAACCTAAGCTGGTCAAACACGCCGGACGACACCATTGATGATGCGGGCGATGCACAAGACGGCGTGGGCGGCCCAAACGGCAACTACTCATTACCAACCGATCCAACGTTCGACAAAGACAACAGCCAACTCGCGATCAACAAAGCAGAAGTGTTTACCGTTGGCAGTAACGTACGTTTGACCTTCACCATGGACAAAATCACCGACACTTGGTTGCCACCAAACGGCTTCGACCACGTGGGTTTCACCATCTTTATTGATTTACCGGAAGAAGCCGCAACCAACTTGTCTGAGCTACCGAAGATCAACGCTTCTATGCCAAGCGGAACCTGGAGTCGCAATGCGGTTGTTTTTGGCTGGCAAAGCTCTATTTACAACACCAAAGGAGCAAATGCGACGACATGGGGAGAAGCCGTAACGCCAGCACCAACAGTGACAGTAGACAAAGCCAACAACACCATTTCAATGGACTTTGCTAGCGATGCACTAGGCCGCCCAGATTCGCTCGATGGTATCCGTTTCTATGTCACGACTTGGGACTTAGACGGTCTTTCAGCAACTTACCGTCCGCTAGAGCAAGACAAAGGCCCTTGGAACTTCTCCGGTGGCGCATCGGATGAAAGTAAGATTTGGGACGATTTACCAATCATCACCTTGTCGGAATAAACCGTTAAAAAAGACACCGCCCAGCGTTTAGCTGGGCGGCCATCAACAAAAGAATGCAGAAAGACACTTCTGCTCGTTTTTATTCTAGTTAAAGAACGATTTCACCCACAGCACCAGACTGTCCCAAAGCTGACCGAACCACGAGCCCTCTTCTACCGCTTGGCTGCTGACCAAGGGATAACTCGCCACGGTACTGTCATCGCTTTTCCAAACGACCTTACCAATCTCATCTCCTTGCGCGATCGGCGCAATCAACGGTTCATTTAACACCACACTCTTATCAAGCCCAGCCGTCATTGAACGAGGTAGAGTGAGATAGGCATCTTTAGCGAAGATCGCTTCAACTTGATTAGCATTTCCCTTCCAAACGCGAACTTTAGACTCAACTTCCCCCTGTTTAGCAACTTGCTTGGTGTCATAAAAGCGAAAACCATAGCTGAGTAGATTCTTCGATTGGCTGATCCTAGCCTGTTTACTTGGCGTACCCATCACCACCGAGATAAGGCGCATTCTTCCTTCTTTGGCCGAGCTCACCAAGCTGTATCCGGCATTGCTGGTGTAGCCGGTTTTGCCCCCGTCGACATCAATGGAATTATCCCATAACAACTTATTGCGGTTGTACTGCGTAATGTCGTTCCACTTGAAGACTTTCTCGCTGTATAGCGCATACACATCAGGAACATCGCTGATGATCGACTGCATGAGTTTTGCCATATCGGTTGGTGAGGTTTGGATGCCATTACTATCAAGACCATGGGAGTTCACAAAATAGGTGTCTTGCAGTCCTAATTTCTCCGCCCAACCATTCATCAAGGCGACAAAGCCGCGTTCACTGCCTGCAACGTGCTCAGCCAGTGCAACGCACGCGTCATTTCCTGATTGGATGATCACGCCGCGCATTAAGTTCGCAACACTAATTTCATCTTTCGGTTTGATGAACATTTTAGAAGAACCGGGAAACTTGGCCGACCACGCATTTTCACTCACGGTGACAACATCATCCCATTTCAAACGCCCCGCTTTGATTTCTTGTCCAACTACATAAGCGGTCATCAACTTGGTTAAACTCGCCGGAGCAAGGCCTGCTCGCCCGTTATGCTCGGCAATAATGGCACCGGATTGAAAGTCCATTAATACGTAGCCTTTTGCCTGTAACTGAGGTGGGTTGGGCGTAACAACGGCAAAAGTAGGTACGCTTATTAAACAAGTCACAATTGTCCATCGAGCCAGTGACACTTTCATCCGACTTCCTCCATGCTCTTACTTTGTCGCAACTCTATTGAGCATAGCTCACTCAACCAGTTGCACCAGTCGCTAATCGTTTCATTTTCTTGAACTTACATTGATTTGACCAAGGTATAGAACTGAAGAGGCGATTGGGAAATAGCATTGGTTCTTCACGCCATTCGCAGTAAAGTAGCGCTACCCCTCAATAAGGAAATAAAGATAACAATGAACGCTCAATCATTTATCGACGCAGGATTGCATTACACTCCCCACAGCTTTACCGTTCCTCTGGATTACCAAGACGCGAGTAAAGGCACCATTGAAGTCTTCGCCCGTGCGGTTTGCCTAGTCGGCGATGAAGAATCGACCAAACCTTGGTTGGTTTACTTTCAGGGCGGGCCTGGCTTTCCCTCTCCGCGTCAAAACGGCAATAGCGGCTGGGTAAAACGCGCGCTGCAAGAGTACCGAGTTTTGCTTCTCGACCAGCGCGGTACGGGCAATAGCAGCGTAATTAATCACCAGACTCTTGCTCACCTCACGCCAGAGCAACAAGCAGACTACTTGAGCCACTTCCGAGCGGATAACATCGTGCGCGACGCGGAGTACATTCGTAAGCAATTTGGCGTCGAAAAATGGGCGATCTTAGGTCAAAGCTTTGGTGGTTTTTGTTCCCTCACCTATTTGTCTTTGTTCCCAGACAGCTTGCTACAAAGCTACATTACAGGTGGCGTGCCATCAGTCTCGCGTCATGCCGACGATGTGTATGAAGCCACCTTCAAACGCACCATGGAGAAAAACCAAGCGTTCTTCCAACAATTTCCAAGTGCGCAACAACTTTGCCAAAACATTGCGAATCATTTGCTGGAAAATGAAGAGTACCTACCAAATGGTCAACGCTTCACGGTGGAACAATTTCAACAAATCGGCATCAATTTTGGTGTGAGTGATACTTTCTTGCCAACTTACTATTGGCTAGAAAGCGCGTTGATTGAAGTGAACGGCAAACCACAACTTCGCTATGAGTTCTTGAACGATATGTTGGCGCAGCAAAACTTCCAAACCAACCCGATCTACGCCATTTTGCATGAATCGATTTACTGCCAAGACTTTGCGTCGAATTGGAGTGCGCACCGTGTTCGCCAAACCCGACCAGAGTTTAATTATGAACCTGACCAGCCATTTTACTTTACGGGGGAAATGGTCTTCCCGTGGATGTTCGACCAATACGTCAACCTTAAACCACTAAAAGACGCCGCAGAAATATTGGCCGCGAAAGAAGATTGGGCTGCGCTGTACGATCAAACTCAACTGGCTCAAAATAAAGTGCCTGTCAGTTGCGCCGTTTACGCCGATGATATGTTTGTTGAAATGGATATCAGCCGAGAGACGCTCGCGTTAATCCCAAATTCAAAAGCGTGGATCACCAACGAGTACGAGCACAACGGTTTGCGTGCCGACGGTGAACGCATTCTCGACAGGCTCATTGCCATGGGAAAACAGACCGCAGCTACGTTGAAATAAGCAGGACAGACGTTAGAAAAACGCCTTTTCAATATTTGGTGAAAGGCGTTTATAGCGGTTTATGAACTATGGCGATCAGTCTTTCACTCTTTGTCCCTAAACCTTTATCCCTCACCACCTCATGTATAAAACTGCGACATGTCCTTTCCTTGTCAATGACTCCGGTGATTACTTGGTGCTTCTTGCGCCTAACTTTTTTGAAGGGCCCAAAACAGCATAAATTTAAACCAAAAGTATCGGCTCCAACCTACCTAACCCACTATAATTAATGCTTATAATTTGAACACATAGCGGCTTCACCTGCGGACATGCTCCCCCTATCAAAGACCGCCAGGCCCCGCCTACTCATAATATCCGTATAATTTGTCCGTATTTCCGACTAGTTTAGTCAGGTATACTTCGTGCCGCTAAAATTTTAAGGTCGTTGACCACCTGTATTTTTAAAGGAAACCTCATGAGTCAGTATGTAGTTTGTGCGCTGTACAAGTTTGTTGAGCTGAATAACTATCAAGAGCTACGCGAGCCATTACTTGCGTTGATGGAAAAACACCATATTCGCGGAACATTACTACTGGCAAGTGAAGGTATCAACGGTACTGTTGCATCTGATCGTGCAGGTATTGATACGCTACTGGAGTGGCTAAACAACGAACCTCGTTTGACTGGCACCGTATACAAAGAGTCGTATTCTGAGACCCAGCCATTCAATCGCACCAAAGTGAAACTGAAAAAAGAGATCGTAACATTAGGTGTTGAAGGTATAGACCCTCGCCACGTAGTGGGTACTTACGTGAAACCTCAAGAGTGGAACGATCTTATTGCTGATCCTGAAGTGTTTGTTGTCGATACACGTAATGATTACGAAATCGAGATCGGGACATTCAAAGGCGCTGTAAACCCAAATACTGAAACCTTTCGTGAATTCCCAGACTATGTAAAAGAAAACATGGACCCGGCAAAACACAAGAAAGTTGCGATGTTCTGTACCGGTGGTATCCGCTGCGAAAAATCAACGGCTTACATGAAAGAACAGGGCTTTGATGAGGTCTACCACCTAGAAGGCGGCATTCTTAAATATCTTGAAGAAGTTCCTCAAGAAGAGAGCATGTGGGAAGGCGATTGTTACGTATTTGACGGTCGTGTTGCAGTGAACCACCAGCTAGAAAAAGCAGATTACGATTTATGTAACGCTTGTCGTCTACCGATCACTGAAGAAGACAAACAGTCAGAATTGTTCGAGCAAGGCGTGAGCTGTCCAAAATGTCACGGCACACACTCAGAAGAACAAATTGCTCGATTCCGCGAGCGTGAAAAACAAGTTGTTCTTGCAGAGCAGCGAGGCGAGCAGCATGTTGGTGGTGAAAGTGCCAAGCAAAGAGAAGCCCGACGTGCCGCTAAGTACGCGCAAAAAGAAGCGCAGCGTAAACAAGACTAAGCCCAACTCTCCTTATATTTAGCGAGCTGCCGTAAGGTGGCTCGCTTTTACTACGCACCAATACTCTTTCAATACAATTTTGTATCCCTCACCAATACCTCTAGTTGATTGTCTCTTTTGCCTTCGGGTAGCCCCACCATTTCATCATAAGCACTTTGATGCACTAGAACCTGCTTATTTGCTTTGATATTCCTGCACTTCTTTTGCATCTCGATCAGGGAATGAGCCCTCAAAAAGATACCGTTGTCATCAGTGATAAATTGCGCTTCTCCATCAATCACGACAGATGCCTGGTACAATGCGAGATCAAGCGAATGAATGACCAATTTGTCTACATAGAAGTATTTTTGTAACTTACTCAATGGTATTGCCATGTGTCACCTCCCTGAAAGTTACCTCTACGTTTTGTAGAATAAAACCGATCATTGGATGAGATTTCTTCGGTTTACTTGCGTACAACATCGGAAACAAAGAGGATTCCGATGCAAACAATCAATGTCGTGTGGTTAAAGCGAGATTTAAGGCTGACTGACCATCAACCACTAACTCAAGCATTATCAACAAAGCACCCAACTGTGCTTTTGTATATTGTTGAACCATTGCTATTGAACAACCCACACTATTCTGAGCGCCACTGGCGATTTGTTTGGCAATCACTGCAAGACATGGATGAAACGCTCAAAGCGTATGGGCATCGAATCACGGTGCTGTTTGACGATGCCTTAGCATGTTTCCAATCAATTCAAGCGCAATATCAAATCAACGCTGTTTTTTCTCACCGAGAAATAGGACTCAACTGCACCTTTGAACGAGACCGACAAGTTGCCGCTTGGCTGTATGAGCAGAACATCGACTGGTTTGAATTCGAACACGGTGCTGTAATCAGAGGTGCAATAAACCGGCAAGGTTGGGACAAACATTGGGACTCTGTCATGAGAGCCTCAATAAGCCCTATTGAGCTCCAAACCGACTTATTGCATTCATTGGATGCAGAAGCTCTCGGCTGTTCGTTTTCGCCACCATCATCCTGGCTATCAAAATGCAAAGGAATGCAAACGGGAGGAAGCCGGCTCGCTTGGAAAACACTAGAGGACTTTTTCCATCGTCGAGGTCGTGATTACTATCGAAGCATTTCTAGTCCCACAGCCTCACGCACAGCCTGTACTCGACTTTCTCCATATCTCGCTTGGGGTAACATATCCTTGCGTGAAGTTTATCAATACCTTTTGAAACACTGGCAAGTCGCTGGGTTTCGTCGCAGCTTAATTGCATTGTCTTCACGGCTTCATTGGCACTGTCACTTCATCCAAAAATTCGAATCGGAATACGACATGGAGTTTTACTGCGTTAATCGGGCTTACGAACCATTGATTAAACAAAGTAGTACTTTCGATGAAGAAAAGTTAGCAGCATGGAAATCCGGGCATACTGGCGTACCTTTGATTGATGCCTGCATGCGCTGTTTGCACCACACTGGTTACATTAACTTTCGCATGCGTGCCATGCTGGTTAGCTTTCTTACTCACCACATGAACATGGATTGGCGAGTAGGTGTAACGCATTTAGCGCAACTGTTTCTCGACTTTGAGCCTGGAATTCATTACCCACAATTCCAAATGCAAGCAGGAGTAACCGGGACTAACACAATCCGTATTTATAATCCGATCAAGCAGGCCCAAGAACATGATCCTAACGGTACGTTCATCTACAAGTGGGTACCTGAGTTACAAATGGTTCCTCCCCCTCTTTTATTCGAGCCCTGGACAATGACCCAGATGGAAGCTGTCATGTATCAATTGCAGCCAGATAGCCGTTACCTTGCACCTATTATCGCACCAGACAAAGCAGCTAAGGCAGCAAGAGAGCGCTTATGGACGTGGCGGAAACGAGCTGATGTGAAACAAGAAGGCAGACGAATTCTTGCGCGACATGTTAGACCCTCAAAAGAAAGTAGGACGCGATGATCATCTTTCAATCACGATGCGTACAAATGCAAACACACTCCAGGGAACCCGTTGTACCCTCAACTAGTAAGGAACACATTATGTTCAAACGTATCTTAGTTATCGCGGCGACACTGATGGCGACATTATCTTTTATGCTTCCCGTTCAGGCTCATGAGCATGGCATGATGAAAGCCGATATTGTCGACGTTGCCGCTGAAAATGGCTCTTTCAATACGCTTGTTGCTGCGGTGAAAGCAGCGGGCCTGGTTGACACTCTCAAAGGGGAAGGCCCATTTACTGTTTTTGCACCAACGGATGACGCTTTTGCAAAACTGCCAGACGGCACAGTCGACATGCTCTTAATGCCGGAAAACAAAGACAAGTTAGTATCTGTTTTGACTTATCACGTCGTCCCAGGGAAAGTGATGGCTGCCGATGTTGTTAAGCTAGACAAAGCGACTACGGTTCAGGGGCAAGATGTGATGATTAAAACCATGGGCGATAAAGTCATGGTTAACGATGCAAATGTCATCGCAACCGATGTGAAAGCTAAAAACGGTGTCATTCACGTGATTGATACTGTCATTATGCCGAAATAACACCATCCAGAGGGCGGTACACTCCGCCCTTTAGACAGAACTTCTTCCACCCTTAGCACGATTCCTCTCCACTTATCCCCACCCCCACTCATTCACCATGACTATAAAAAGGATAAAAACAAAATTAAAATCAATACCTTGCAATACGACACTGCACAATATTGACGAGGTTAAGATATCGTTATCTTTCAATTTGAGAACAGGATTCCATGTCAGTGACGTTTACTTTTCCACATGTAAATTCTTAAGCTAAATTTTGGCTGCTCAATCACATTTCGGCAAACCATTCGAAAGGGTGGGACGCAAAGCTTCCGGTCTGTCAGCATTTAAAAATCTAAAAGAATGCTCATGATAGCGGGGTTACCATGACGCAGTGTTACAGAAGTCCAATTTCTGTAGCGTTGCTTTATGCTCAGCATGCGCCGGGGTGTGACACTAGTTTGTCAGCCATAACAGAGGACATGTGATGAAATCATTTCCAACCAAATCCGTACTCGCGTTAGCACTTGCAAGCATTAGCTCAGGTGCTGCGGCTCACGGTTATGTATCAGAAACCAATGGTGGTGTCGCTGCAAGTCGCTCGGCACTATGTAAGTATCCAACGCCAGATACTAACGAAAAAAATAATAACTGCGGTGCGATTCAATATGAACCGCAAAGCGTTGAAGGCCCTGATGGCTTTCCCGAAACAGGGCCTCGCGATGGTAAAATAGCGAGTGCCGAAACCGCTTTAGCAGCTGCCCTTGATGAGCAAACTGCCGACCGTTGGGTAAAACGCACTATTCAAGCAGGTACACAAACTTTTGAATGGACATTTACCGCTAACCACGTGACGCGCGACTGGAAATATTACATCACCAAGCCTGATTGGAACCCAAACGCTTCACTATCACGAGACTCTTTTGATCTAACTCCTTTCTGTGTCGTCGACGGCAATATGGTTCAACCCCCGAAACAGGTAAGCCATCAATGTAATGTGCCTACTCGCGAGGGATACCATGTCATCCTGGCAGTATGGGATGTTGGCGACACTGCAGCCTCATTTTATAACGTGATCGATGTGAAATTTGATGGTGACAGTCCCGTTATTCCAGATTGGAAGCAAGGCGGTCAAATTATTCCTACAATGGATTTAAATATTGGGGATTCGGTTTATACGCGCGTATTTGATCAAGCAGGTGAAAACATAGCGTATAGAACTGAACTAGAAATTACCGATGCAGCAATGGGCCAAGCGAAAAACTGGTCTTACGCACTCGCGACTAAGCTAAACCAAGAACAAGCAAAACTGCAAGCCGGGCAGTATGCAGAGGATAAATTCACTCCTGTTTATGGTACTAATCCGGTGTATCTGCAAGCAAATAGCGGCCTTGAGCGAGTAGAGATCGGCTATAACATTGAAACTCCTGTTCCAGAATACTCACTCACAGTAGATGGCTTAGCAGACGAATATATCATTGAGTCAACACCGACAACGTTGGATCTGACACTAACTGCTGAAGGCGATTTAAATGCAGAACTCACCGTTTACAATCACCATCGCGAACCACTTGCAAGTTGGGCAAACGAAATGAAAGACGGCTCGGTAGAGGCGATATCGCTCGCTTTAAGTAAATCGGAGCCGGGTCACCATATGCTCGTAACACGTATTAAGGATAAAGATGGCAACTTGGTGGATCAGCAAACGCTCGACTTTCACTTAAAAGAAGAGTCAGTTACTCCACCACCATCTGGTGAGTACGATGTTGTCTTCCCTGAAGGACTATCTAGCTACACGGCGGGCACAAAAGTGCTTGCCAGCGACGGGGGCATTTATCAATGTAAACCTTTCCCATACTCTGGTTACTGTATGCAGTGGAAAGAAAGCGCAAACCATTACGAGCCTGGAATAGGTTCACACTGGGAGATGGCTTGGGATAAAGTCAACTAAATAACCCTTTGAATATTAAGTAAAAAGAGCCTCACGATGAGGCTCTTTTATAATCAAACGCAAAAATGACAGCTTTCCCGGTCTAAACCATGAACACCAGATAAACTAGTGAGATGCGCTCGCCCCTCAATCAGCCCCATTTCATACCCTTCTAGTAAAACGGATTGTCGCATTGATAAGCGCTGAACATGAAAATTATCTGGTGGGGCAATTACCCTAACATGTGTTCCTGGTGGAGGGTTACGAATAAACTCCAATGATTGATTATAGTTATCTGCACGTCTTAACATCGCATCCGCCATTTTGGGGTGCTCCGCAAAAAGTTTCTTCATCAGCCATGTGGTCTTAACTGGCTTTTTGGCATAATTCAGCGGGTGAGAGAGTACTACGGTTATGTCGCGAGCCCCTCGACGATAAGCCTCACGCACTGGTATAGAGTCAGCGACCCCACCATCGGTATAACAACCGCCAGAAAAACAAGGGGTATGCTTGTAGGCAATCGGTAATGCTGTTGTCGCTTCAATCGCATGGTGAAAATTATCACGTGTCACGCGGTAATAATCTGCCTGCCCTGTATCTACATTTGTTGTCGCTGCGAGAAAAGGAACGCCATTAAACAGTTTATTTTCATCGACGGGATACAAGCGATTAGATTCTTCAAACAGCCACTTCACATCGATGAGGTCCCCACCTTTAACGAAGCGAGTTGGGTCAAAAAAGCGTTTGCTTGTGGCCAGCTTAGTAATGACGTTAATACTGCGATGCGGGTAGTCGGTCAAATACCCAATCAAATTTGATGCACCAGCAGATACACCGATTGCAAAATCAAACGGTTTATAACTCTGCTCTAAAAACGCATCTAACACTCCGCTTGCGAAGACGCCTCGCATCGCGCCACCTTCTACTACAATTGCTTTTGTTGCCATATTTCCCCCATTCTCCTTGCCAAAAGAGTAATGAAATTCGTGCAATCACAACAATTGAATATTCTTATTATTGAAATAGGTGAAGTCTATTTATTTCTCTCTTAGAAAATGAAAACTAAAGTTCAAAAAATCCGTACCCGTTAGAAATGTAATTGCGGGCTTAACCAAGGTGGCAAGGTCTAAGAGAAATCTAGGAGAAAACCGTTTTATAGGCTTCGCCCGCGCCATCAATAAACATTTGAGTACCAATAACCGCTAGAATTAAGCCCATCATTTTAGTCACAACATTTAGAGCACTTGGTCCAACCGCTTTGACCAATTTGTCTCCAAACAAAAACAGTACATAGGTGATCACACAAAGGACAGCGAAAGAAACGATAGTAATAATGGTTTGATCGAAACCACCCGCTGTCGCAAAGTTCATCGCGGTAGCAATCGTTCCGGGCCCAGCTAATATTGGCATCGCCAATGGAGACACTGCAATACTCAATGTCGCCCGTTGCTGAGCTGGTGAATACGCCTTCTCTTTGGTTTTCTGATGCGTCGAATCACCTTGAAGCATGTTAAAACCTATCAAAAACACCAAAATACCGCCTGTTATTCGCAATGCATAAAGCGTGATACCAAACAAATCAAAAATTAACTTACCGGCAATAGAAAATATCGCGATGATAATAAATGCAATAAAGACTGAGCGGAGCGCAATGGAACGGATGGTTTCTTTATCTTCATCAGCAGTTAAACTCAAAAAGATGGGAATATTGGCGATAGGGTTCATGATGGCAAAGAAGCCCATAAACACCGTAACTGTATGAACAATGAGTTCTTTCATATTTTCCACTGCATTTAAATTATTGATTCTAAAAACAGTATATACGCTCTCAAACAGAACGAGTGGTGTATTCTCGATTCGTCTTCACACTTATGCACCAAGCATTGTTTTTCTTTTGAGATAGTTTACCGACTCATCAAATGTCGCTAAGGTGAGTCTTCAGCCTTTAACGTAACAGGGGATGTTAAGTCACCATGAACAGCACGATTCAAACAATTCTCAATCACCGCTCAATTCGAAAATTCACCTCACAACCGATTGAGAGTGAACAATTATATGCCATTCTTCAAGCCGGCCTTGCGGCATCCTCATCAAGCATGTTGCAAGTCGTTTCAATTATCCGCGTGACCGACAAAGAAAAACGCACGCTATTAGCTCAATATGCCGGAAATCAAGGGTACGTTGAAAGCGCGGCTGAGTTTTTGGTGTTTTGTATTGATTACCAGCGCCATGCCAGTATCAACCCAGATGTTCAAGCTGACTTTACCGAGTTAACGCTAATAGGCGCTGTAGACTCGGGCATCATGGCACAAAATTGCTTGCTTGCGGCGGAGTCGATGGGACTAGGAGGTGTGTATATTGGTGGTTTACGAAACAATGCCCAAAAAGTAGACGAATTATTAGGTTTACCTAAAAATACCGCCATTTTATTTGGTATGTGTCTTGGTCATCCAGATCAAGCCCCTGAAGTAAAACCTCGCCTACCTAAGCATGTCGTGGTGCATGAAAATCAGTATCAAGACCTAAACTTGGATGATATTCAGACGTATGACCAAACTATGCAAAACTACTATGCAAACCGTTCGAGCAATCAAAAACAGAGTACTTGGTCACAAGAAGTCACCAGTAAACTGGCTGGCGAATCACGTCCGCACATCCTGCCTTACTTAAACAGAAAAGGGCTCACTAAAAGGTGATGACCACAATACGATAGGATCAAAAAAGGCCTCTGAAGAGGCCTTTAGAATCTGTCAGCAAAAGCTTGCTTAGTTACCGCCTGTCGCGCCAGTGCCTGTACCCGGTGGATCTTCAGGTTCAATTGGCTCACCGACTTCCGCATCTGGAATTTGTGGTACGTCAGGTTCGATATCTTCTAATGGAATGTCGTTATCGATAGCCTCTTGTACATCAGCAACAACTTTCTGAGTATCTTCAGCTGGAATCGTTACGTAGATAACGTCACCTGAATCATTCTCAGGATAATTTGGGTTCGCCGCGATTACATCTTCTGTGATTGCTTTTGCAGCAACAGCTACAGCTTCAGGCGAAGCTGTTGGGTTCGCTTTGATGATATCTGATACAACGTTTGCTGTTGCAACTAGCTGAGTAGCAAGTGCGCTGTTACCACCCTCACTGCCAAGTCCTGCTACTACAGATTCTGTATCACGAAGGATTTCGTCAACTGTTTTACCACTTGCATTGATATCGATACCCAAATTCTCGAATACTTTTTCAGCGATATCAGAAGAGTATACTTCACCATCTTTTAAAGAGTTAGCAACCAAAGTCGTAAATGGAGAGCCTGTTACCAATGAATCCGCCTGGGCTAGGCCTTGAGGGATTTTGTAGTCAGATGTAATAGGTTTGCCATTTGACGCGTCTTTACTATCTTCTGTGTGCGTTAATACGAAAGCACAATCACCTGGCGCATTTACAACGTTGATATTTTCAAAACGCGCTTTACCAACCATACCTTCATAGTTTGTTGTATTTTCAATCGCGTCGTATGTCTCACCACCACATACTGCTTGAACTTTCATGCCGATAACAGCTGGGTCATAAGCCTGAACTGAGTATCTTTTTACCTCAGGGTCGCTGTCACTACCACAACCTGCTAGTAGGACTGCTGCCACACTTGCCGTTAAAAGTTTGATTTTCAAAATTAGCTCCAATATTTGTTGTTATATCCGACCGCAACAGGAAGCATAACGGCAGTTGCATATAGTGTAAATAGGATGCATACAACTTTGGCATGAGTTTTTTCACATTCTTGCCTGTTTGCTTGTGCAAAATCATGCATTCATCTCAATAACGTTAAATAGACACAATTTTGTCATGTATTCGTCAGTATTTTTTCAAGTAACTTGTTGCCTTTATTGCAACCAGATGGATAATAGTTGACTATTTTTTGTGGGTCGGATTTTCACACCTTCATTAATGAAACTAAGAGCTCTAAGTCGCTAGCAGCCATTTGGAGTGTTTATTACACAAATAATTCTGAATGGACTCGCTTTCTAAAGGCTTAAAACTGCAGTAAATCATCAATATTGATGAAATGCAGTTCAATTAGAATGAATCAATTTCAGTCGGCAAACTTTCTTTCGGTAGTTATAAACCAATGAACACATTTAATAAATTTTTGGGGATATCAGTACTTCCTATCCTTCTTACAGGGTGTACTTTGCCTGGTAGCCACCTTTCGGTCAGTGACAAAACCGTCATGAGCACTGAATCGAGTGATATAGAGTCTCAGGTTACCGTTTATCCCTTAACTTTGGAGCGCGTAACGTCTTTAAATTCAGTGGACCCTTTTTCAAAACCAAACCCAGAGTTAGATATTGAAATCGCAAAATATGAATACGAAGTAGGACCTGGCGATATCCTAAATATCACTATTTGGGATCACCCAGAGCTAACGATCCCAGCGGGCTCATACCGAAGCTCAGCCGAAGCGGGTAACTGGGTGCATTCGGATGGCACGATCTTCTACCCTTACATAGGTGTCGTACATGTTGAAGGCAAAAACGTACGTCAGATTCGTGCAGACATTGCAAGCCGCCTTGCAAAATACATTGAGAGCCCACAGGTCGATGTAAGCGTTGCGGCATTTCGCTCTAAAAAGACTTATGTAACTGGCGAAGTTAACAAGCCAGGACAACAACCAATTACAAACATCCCCCTTACACTTCTAGATGCTGTGAATAGAGCTGGCGGACTGGCTGCCGAGGCTGATTGGCGTAATGCGACACTGACACGCAATGGCGTTGTTGAAAACGTCTCTTTGTATGCTCTGATGCAACAAGGCGATTTAACTCAAAACCGCCTTCTAAAGCCTGGTGATATTGTTCATATTCCTCGAAACGATGCGCAAAAAGTATTTGTTATGGGCGAGGTTAACGATCCGAAATTACTCAAAATTGATCGTAGCGGCATGAGCCTTACTGAGGCTCTTAGCAGCGTTGGTGGTATCAGTGAAATCTCCGCAGATGCTACCGGTGTGTTTGTCATCAGACGTTCAAAAGAAGAAGCTAAAATGGCGGACATTTATCAGCTAGATGTTTCTGACGCTTCTGCTTTGGTGATTGGTACTGAGTTTGATCTCAACCCTTACGACATAGTCTATGTGACGGCTGCACCTGTTAGTCGTTGGAATCGTGTGATTGCTCAGCTCGTTCCAACCATTTCCGGCTTTAATGAACTAACTGAAGGTGTACTACGAGTACGCACTTGGCCGTAAAACAACGTGCCGCAAGAAAATTATCTCTTGCGGCACGTAATCGATAGCTACTCAGCTCAATTGCGCAATATAAAGAAGCCAGCAATTCAGTTGAGATCATAAGCATACAACTTAAAGTAGGGTAAGCATTTGTTTTCTAATATTCTTGTCGTCTGTGTCGGTAATATTTGCCGCTCTCCAACAGGAGAGCGGCTTTTGCAGTCTTTACTACCAAACAAACATGTCGCATCAGCAGGAATCGCAGTAGATAAGAGCCATCTAACGGGAAAAGCTGCTGACGAGATGGCAACCACTATCGCGAACGAACATAGCGTAAGCTTAGATGGACACGAAGCACGACAATTAACACCTGAGCTTTGCGCTCAATACGATCTGATATTGGTTATGGAAAAAGGTCATTTAGAAGCCTTAACCAAAATCGCTCCTGAGGCACGAGGTAAAACGATGCTGTTTGGACAGTGGATAAATGAACAAAACATCCCTGATCCATACAGACAAAGTAGAGAAGCTTTCGAACATGCATATACGCTTATAGAAAAAGCAGCAAAAGCGTGGTCTCAAAAACTATAAGCCGCAAGGCTAAATAAACGCCAATGGCAAGGTATTTAAGAAGTTAAAGTAATGACAACACAAACTATTAAGCAATCACGTCAAGCCGACGATGAGATCGATTTGGGAAAGTTATTTGGGATCATTCTCGATGCCAAATGGCTCATTCTATGTACCGTAGTCCTATTTTCGATTATAGGCGTCGGCGTTGCCATTCTATCAACACCTATCTATAAAGCTGACGCTCTTATCCAAATCGAAAGTAAGAGTTCAGGTGGTATTTCAGCGATGGTTGGTGATATGGGAGAGCTGTTTTCAGCAGAATCATCAGCGACAACAGAAATAGAGATCATCAAATCTCGTATGATCTTGGGCGGTACTGTTGATAAGTTCAACTTAACGACTGTCGTTTCTCCAAACTACATGCCAATTATTGGTAAAGGCCTAGCTCGACTACAAGGTGAGCAAATCAGTCTGAGCGTTTCACGATTTAATGCTCCTTCTTACGCAGTTGGCGTTCCTTTAACTCTTGAAGTTATTGATTCTGAAAAACAGACGTTCAGGCTCTTAGAAGATGACAATAACGTCATTCTAGAAGGTAAAGTTGGTGAACTGCTTGAGAAGAATGGATACCAGTTTTTGGCGACTGAACTTGTGGCTCAAACTGGTGACTCATTCACGGTCAGCAAAATCAGTAAATTAGATGCAATTAATAAACTTCAAGAAAACTTATCGATTAGCGAACGTGGTAAGCAAACCGGGATTATATCTTTAAGCTTCTCTGGTGAAGACCGCGCTAAGATTCAAGATATCTTGAACGACATTAGCCAAAACTACTTCTTACAAAACGTTCAAAGAAATTCTGCAGAGGCAGAGCAAAGCCTCGAGTTCTTGAAAGGTCACCTCCCAGACATCAAAACAAAACTGACCGCTTCTGAAGACGTTTTAAATCGGTTCCGTCAAGAAAATGAATCTATCGATTTAGGCCTTGAAGCTCAGTCAACGCTGAAAGTAATGGTTGAGTTAGAAGCACAGCTAAATGAGCTTACATTCAAAGAAAGTGAGATCAGCCAACGCTTCACACAGGATCACCCAGCTTATAAGTCGCTACTTGATAAACGTGAAACACTACTAAAAGAGAAAGAACGTCTTAATAAACAAGTTCAAAAGTTACCGAAAACACAGCGTGAAGTTCTACGTATGACACGCGATGTAGAAGTAAACCAACAAATCTACATCCAACTATTGAACAAGGTTCAAGAGCTCAACATTATTAAAGCCGGAACAGTTGGCAACGTTCGAATCTTAGATAACGCTCAATCTTTCTCTAAGCCAATCAAGCCGAAAAAAGCGCTTATCGTTGTGCTAGCAACACTGCTTGGCGGTATGGCAGGCGTGGCTTTCGTATTAATTCGTGCAGCATTCCACCGTGGTGTGGAAACACCAGATCAAATTGAACAGATTGGCATGCCAGTTTACGCAAGCGTTCCAAAATCTATTCAACAACTGGAATTTGCAAACAAGCTTAAGCGCAACAAAGGCAGCAACAATGAGCTAGTCCTTCTAGCGGAAGCTAACCCAGCTGATCTTTCCATTGAGGCTCTACGTAGTCTTCGCACTAGCTTGCACTTTGCAATGATGGAAGCGAAGAATAACGTTCTTATGATTTCAGGTCCTGCACCATCTATCGGCAAAACATTTGTATCGACCAACTTTGCGGCCGTCGCTGCGAAAACCGGTCAGAAAGTGCTGCTTATTGATGCGGATATGCGTAAAGGTTATTTGCAGCAATGCTTCGGTCTACGCTGGGACAACGGTCTTTCTGATTACTTGAGCGGTAAGACATCCCTTAGCAACATCATTAAATCTACATCCATTGATAATTTAGATGTTGTGACTCGCGGCCAAGTACCACCAAATCCGTCAGAACTTCTTATGCACCCTCGCTTCAAGAGCTTTGTTGACGAGATGTCTGCACAATACGATCTAGTCATCATCGATACGCCGCCTGTACTCGCAGTTACCGACCCAAGCATTGTTGGCGCGCTTGCAGGAACAACTCTGATGGTCGCTCGTTTTGATCAAACGACTTTGAAGGAGATTGAAGTCGCGCAAGGTCGCTTCGAGCAATCAGGCGTTGAAGTTAAAGGTGTGATTCTCAATGCAGTTGAGAAAAAAGCATCTAACTCATACGGCTATGGATACGGCTACTATAACTACGCGTACAAAAGCGAATCATAACTTGAATTTAGATCGCTAATTAAACCAAATATGACAAAGCCCTGCTAGAAACAGCAGGGCTTTTTCTATTGCACTCTTAGTTGCTTGTACGTAATCAAACTAAGCAAGACAAAGAATATTGGGTCACTCCAACCAAAACCGACAAATACTCCGATAATGCCGGCATAGGTAGTAATCACTGCCCCTAAGCCATTAGTAATCAATAATGCTTTAAACAGCTGTTTCGCAGTATGCCCTGATTCCACATTACGTAACATCAAACTCACCGCTGCGATTCCACCTAAAAAGATCGAAGTATGCTGCGATAAAAACAGCGCGTACTGGTCGTTAATTTGTACTCCATACATCGGCCACATTATGGTTGGTACAAAAAACAACGCAAAAGCGAATACCGTATATACGACACCATGAACGGTTAGAAAAGTGCGGTTGGTCATCATCTCCTTATCCTCTAATAGGCCCTTGATTGAGCGTCGTTAACGGCACATTGATATCGAAAATTTGACCTCGTACTTCGACTACGCCCATTTTTCGTAAGCGTGCGGCATGCATTTCGAGATACGCTTGCGCCGTGGCTTCATCTTCAAAAAGATAGATACCACCACCGAGTTTGTCTTTTTCGCTTTCCGTCCAGATTTTCCAAATCATGCCCGGCTCTTGGTTAATCGACTTAGCTAAGTCGACCAGAGCATTCGACATCTCGTCACCAAACGGACCATGAAATTCAAAATCAACTTGCAATAATTTCGCCATCTTGAGTCTCCTCTTCTTATTGACTCGTTTTCGATGACAAGATTATTACCTTTATAAAACTGACAGAAAAGTTCATAATTTCGCCATTAACTGTCTAAAAAATTGAATCATGAGACTAAAAACGACCTTAGAACAATGGCAAACGCTACAAGCGATTAATCAAGAAGGCAGCATTCAATCCGCAGCTTTACTGCTCAACAAGAGCCATACTACATTGATCTACTCGGTGAGGAAGTTAGAAGACCAACTTGGTATTCAACTTATCGAAGTACGAGGGCGCAAAGCGGGTTTGACAGAGCACGGCAAAACCATACTGCGTCGTGCACAATCCATGCTTGAACAAGCGCGGGAACTAGAAGTCATCAGCGAGCAGTTAAAAAGTGGGGTGGAATCTCAAATCACGGTCGCAGTAGATCATCTTTGTGACCCTTGTTGGCTTTATGCACCACTCAGTCAATTTTTGGAGGACAACAACACGACCTCCGTTCAAGTGGTTGAAACGTCACTGAGCAAAACAACCGAAATGGTCGTAAATGAGCTCGCTGACATCGCAATCATCAACTTACCGATAACCAACTACCCTGCCGAAGCATTTGGCGTAACAACCATGCTGCCTGTAATCGCAACACACCATCCACTCGCTAAAAAGCCGCATGTTTCCATCGACGATTTTGCAACCACCAGCCAAATTGTCATCCGTGACTTAGGTGATTCAGACAAAACGAAAAGAGATGTGGGTTGGTTACGCGCACGTCAGCGTATTACCGTCGATAACTTCGACCACGCTTTTCACGCCGTAGAGCAAGGCGTTGGGTTTTGTCGGCTACCAGCGCACTTAGTCTCAGCCCGAAAGAGCGATAAAATTAAAGTATTGGAGATCGAACACTCCCATCAATATCAAGTTGCGCTGCACCTCACTTTGCCCAAAGGAGCCAAAAGTGGTCCTGCGACTCAAGCGCTTTATCGTACTTTACTCAAAAGTGTAGAAACTCGAGTCTAGCAACAGTGGTATTGAGTTGAATCGCTAGTGTTATCGGCTATTGATTCTCCCTAAATATAGAGAAACGGCCATTTTGTGACGCTACACTCTCACAAAAGGTTGCACGAAGGATAGCGACCACCTACTATCACTCTGCTCATGCCTAAAGCACCCAACACTCGCGGAAAGAACTCGGTTCATGGCAATATCCTCACCTGCTTGGTTTAGCAGGCACAATCTGTTTTTACCTTCTTTTTTGCTTCTATATAGGCGAGTGTGGAAGAAATAAGAAAGGTGAAATATGAACTCTACAAATAGCTTCTCGATCAATATCAATCAGCAAAAATCCATTGCTAAAAAAAGGCTCAAAGCTATCCGCCTATACGATGACGCCATGTTGGAGTTAGTTAAGCGATTTCACTCCAAACCAGAATCTTTGGGTCCCAATACAATTCAATTGGCTGACGTTCAACATGCACTCGCAAGAGAACTGGGCTTTTCCAGTTGGAGTAAACTAAAAGCTCATGTCGAAGAGCTAGAAGCGCACAAACTAGCCATCAAACAACAAAAACCGCCCCTAGATGCGAAAGTAAAAACGCTACACGTTCGTTGCGGTCACGATATACAACAACAGCTTAAAACCAGTGGATTTGAAGGGACATTTTTAGCCCTGATCGATCCGCTTTGTATTGGCCCCATACCAGCAACACCGCAGAACTTCCTTGCCATTCGTGCCCAATATGTCGTAGAGACTCTGCTGCCTGTGATGAAGCGTGAAGACTCGGTTCAAGATATAGTCACATTGGAACAATCAAACCTCGATCTGTTGCAAAGTGATGTATTTGAACGAATCGTCTTTTGGGTCGAACATGACAGTTATGATCAATTGATGCTAATTCGTGCTCTAACACAGTTAGAGAATGTAGAGAATAAAGTGATAGAGATCATTGAGTTGAACCAGTTCCCGGGCACTGAACGATTCATCGGCTTTGGGCAGTTGCCTGAAGAAGCTATTCGTTCTTGTTGGCGATACCGTAAACCTGTGACAGCAAAATTATTCAGTCAGGCTAAACGGTGTTGGCACGCTATTACATCACCGACACCTATTTCCATAGTTAATTTGATTCAGCAGCATAACCTGGATTGCTTGCCCAATATATTCAACGTGCTTAAACGCCATTTGCAAGAGTTACCTAATTCACAAACTGGATTGAGCTTGACACAACACCTCGCACTAAAGGTCTTGAGCTCGCAAAATCGTTCAATTCCCATCAAAGATTGGTTTGAGCAATATCAACAACTAGAACCTCTTCCTTACCTAGGAGACGTGATGTTTTACGCGTTACTCCTCCCTCTAGCACAGTGTCAAACACCTTTGATCACGATTGAGTCACGTGAAAGGCACTGGTGGGAACAAAGCGTCCGTATCACTGAGGCTGGCAAGCAGTGTTTGGAAGGCTTAATACGAGCGAAACAATGCTATTGGGTTGGAGGGATTAAAAATACCAGTCAGAATTATTGGAGTTGGGATCACCTCCAATTATCTACATTGACCAACCATCATTGATTCAGCGGATAGGTAACATAAGCAGGGGCATAGACGGCTCGTTAGCCCCTGGTGTTCAGCCCAATACAAAAACAGTCAAAAAGAGACGGCTTCTAGCCTGAATAAAATCTAGATAGTTATGCAAGAGCAACACTCCTTAAAGGTAATATGCACTCCATTTACTACCAAAAATAAATGTAAACACTCCTTCTTATCGGTTGTATGTTCGATAAAAGTGTTAAAATACAAACTTTTCGACCAGTCAAATAGTTAAGATTTAGTTAAAACTCTATTTTTATTAGTGATAAAGTTCACATCTATTAACCATTTAGAGGATTATTCTTTTGTATTTTCTCACTCCACTGCTACTCTGCTCGCCGCTTTGAAGTGAACTCAAGGTGCATAACTATAAGGAGTGTTCTCATGAATACCAAGAAACCGATGTCGCTAACCAGCCGCGTAATTTTGGGGATGGTAGCGGGTATCTTGACAGGATTTGCAATTCGCACACTTTTTGCCGGCAACGGATTTGTCGACGCATACATTGTTAATGGATTATTTGAAGTTGGTGGACAGATCTTCGTCGCCAGCTTAAAAATGCTCGTAGTCCCTCTAGTGTTTGTTTCACTAGTTTGTGGTACTAGCTCCCTCAAAGACCTTTCTACACTGGGTCGCATGGGTGGTAAAACCCTCGCTTTCTACGTTACAACAACGGCTATCGCGATTACGCTTGCTCTAACTATGGGTACTCTGTTCCAGCCAGGTGCTGGCGCTGACCTAACCGCAGCAAGTTCATTCAAATCAGCAGAAGCACCATCTTTGGGTCAGGTGATCATCGATATGTTCCCGACCAACCCAATCAGCGCAATGGCAGAAGGTAAAACTCTGCAAGTTATCGTGTTCGCCGTGCTATTCGGTATCGCGATCAGTGCAGCGGGTAAACCAGGCGAACGCATCGCAGCATTCTTCTCTGATCTGAATGAAGTGATCATGAAACTGGTCGCGATTTTGATGAACTTGGCGCCTTATGGGGTGTTCTTCTTAATGGCGAAGCTATTTACTGGTCTTGGTCTGGGCGCGATCGTCAATCTGGCAGAGTACTTCTTAGTACTGGCTGGTACGCTTGTCCTACACGGTCTAGTTACTTACAGCTTAATGTTAAAAGGTTTCACAGGTCTAAACCCAATTACGTTCCTACGTAAGATGGAAGACGCGATCATGTTTGCTTTTTCTACAGCATCATCGAACGCGACGATTCCAGTGACAATGGAAACAGCAAAGCACCGCATGGGTGTTGAGAACCGTGTATCATCGTTCACTGTACCACTTGGTGCAACCGTGAACATGGACGGTACGGCGATCATGCAGGGCGTAGCAACTGCGTTTATTGCTCAAGCTTTCAATATTGATTTAACTATGGGCGATTACCTAATGGTTATCATGACGGCAACTCTGGCGTCTATCGGTACCGCAGGTGTTCCTGGTGTGGGTCTAGTAATGTTGGCAATGGTATTGAACCAAGTAGGCCTGCCTCTAGAGGGTATTGCACTTATCATGGGTGTTGACCGTCTTCTTGATATGATTCGTACCGCGGTAAATATCACTGGTGATAGTGCTGTGACCGTCATCGTTGCGAAATCAGAAGGTGCATTGGATGAAGCTCGCTTCAACGACCCAATGGCAGGCGTAGCCGAAGAAGAAGTGCATCTTAAACGCGCTGACGCCTAAATCGTTCTACGATTACCATTCTGAAATTATATAGTCCTGTCTAAAAGAAAGCCCCGATGGAAACATCGGGGCTTTTGTTTTCTCCGCGTCTAGAAATATTCTTTCTAATCCGCCATCGAATTCAGTTTTTCTCTGGCTTGTGCTTCGTGTTCTTTAGTGATGGCATTACCGACTGAGTTCGCGGCTAAGGTAAGTGCTGCCATGTCATCGGTAAAACCGACGCCAGCGAGTACGTCTGGCACCATATCTGTTGGTAGGACGAAGTAAGCCAGCGCGCCACCTAGTATAGCCTTGTGGCGAACGGCGGTGTTGGAATCTGTCATCGCGAGCCATGATTTTATGCCCATTACGGCAATTTCTTCACCCGCTTTCTTAACCGACCCTTTCATTTTTCGCCAGAATGTTTTCTCATCTGGCGCTTGCATCGTTTGATCTTTGGCGTCTTTCGGCGCCGATTTTACAGACATTGTTGTGGTCATCGTTGCCTCCGAAATTTATGACTATGTCCAACATATTAATAAATCGAACCTGAACGCAAGATTAATAACAAGAAATGATAGTAAAGTGAAACACAGATAGAAAAATCCCCAAACCGAAGTCCGGGGATTATTGCTTTGGAAACAAAAAGTCTTGGAAATCAAAAGTCTTAGAAACCAACAGCTTTGGGAGCCAAGTTTTAGAAGCAGAATGCCTTATTGAGCAATCTTCTCCAGGACACGCATCAACATTTTGATACGTGGTTCGATAGACTCAAGCAACAAGTACTCTTGATCGCTGTGGAAGCCCGCACCGATAGGACCTAGGCCATCCAAGGTTGGAGCGCCTAGAATCGCCGTGTTGTTTGCATCAGAGCCGCCACCCACTTCTTTCCAGTTGATGTCGATAGCCAGTTCACTTGCGGCTTCTTCAACTAATGCCATCAGGCTTTCCGTTTGCGCACTTGGCACCATAGAAGGTTTGTAAGCTTCACGAACCAACTCGATACTCACACCATCAACGAATGGTGTTTCCAGCATGCCGTTTAGCTTGTTGTCGACATCATCGTATTCTTCGTTGCTCCAGAAACGCACATCCACGATCGCTTCCGCGTGCTCCGGGACGATGTTCGCACCGTTGCCGCCAGAAATAATACCGACGTTCAATGTGGTACCAGATTCAAAGTTGGTCATTGCATTGACAGCCAGAATCCAATTCGCCATCTCAGTGATTGCGCTGCGGCCATTCTCTGGCTCGTTACCTGCGTGAGCTGCAACGCCATTAAAGGTCATTTTGTAGCGAGCCATGCCTTTGCGCGCTTTCACTAAACCGCCGTCTGCACGTGCTGCTTCTGCAACCAGTACATTCTTTGCGTTTTTCGCTACTGATTGAATCCAATCCACAGAATCCAGAGAACCCGTTTCTTCATCTGGGTTCATGCAGATAGCGATAGACAGCTTATCCAACACCGCTTGGTCTAGATTGCGCATCGCGTATACGATGTTCAGCAAGCCAGATTTCATGTCCGAGACGCCCGGACCGTAAGCTTTCTCTGCATCTTGAGACATTGGACGAAGCTCAGCAGTACCCACAGGGAACACGGTATCCATATGACCAATCAGCATCACATCGATTTGCTCAGCTTCCGGCTTATTTCGAACTTCGAGACCGATGCCCGCTCTGCCACAGTCGATGCGTTTTACGCTCCAATCTGACATCGCTTGGTACTTCTCTTCAAATTGAGAAGCGATAAACTCGATACCATCAGTAGTGTAAGTGCCACAATCCACATTAATTAGGGGACGTAGCTCTTCTAGATATTCATTTAGAGAGAATTGCATGACTCACTCCTAGACAAACAGATTCATCACCAGCATTGCGCCAAACGCGTTCAATACTGAGATTGCAACCATAACTGGGATGTAACGACCTTCAGTACCAATTGGCCCCATGATACGACCCATGTACTGAACTTGAGAGCCCATTAGGTAGATAGCAGGCGCAAGAATCGCAATGTGCGTGCCGTTCAGGATACCTTGGTCAAACAGCGTAATCACTACGCCAACCGCACCGCCCATCGACATCCAAGCACCGATCAATACCGCTGCTGCTTCACCCGGCAGACCAAACACCGCCATGATTGGAGAAAACACCGTGCCCATCAGATCCAGCGCGCCTGTGATTTGCAGCGCTTTGATGATAACGAACGCCATCAATACGTTAGGCACCGTAGAGGTAGTCGCAATTACCCAGCCTTTCTTAGCACCCTCGACGAAGATATCCGTCACCATTGGTTTTTTCGCTTTAACGTCACCCATTATGCCGTCTCCTCTTTTAGGTTCTCTGATTTGTTTTGGTCTTGCTTGTCTTCTTTACCTTCCGTCATGTTCAGGTAGATACGGAACAGGTTCGCGCCGATGATCTTAAATGCGAACATCACCACAACTGCTAAACCAATAGAAGACGTTACTGCTAGAGAGCCGTCAGCCATCGTCAGTGTGAACAGCACAGCACCCGATGAGAAGAAGTTCACGATGGTTGCACCTGCAGTGAACTGGAACATGGTAAATACGTCCGTTTCACGCTTAGTTAGGTGACCTTCATCTTTTAGCTGACGCGTCATTGCCGCACCTGCATCGGTACTTTGTAGAGAAGCAATTAAAGCCAGACCAGAGTTACCAGGGATGCCCATTAGAGGACGTAGAAGAGGAGTAAGAAGCTTACGAGCTGCTTCAAGTGCACCGTAGTGCTCAAGTACGTTGATCATACCTAAGGCGAACATAACAGTTGGAATCAAAGTAAGTGCGAAAATGAAACCGTCGCGAGCACCGCTACCACCAGTACCGCGAAGCGACGTTGTTGCAACTTGCACACCGTCAGCCGTTTCGGTGACACCATACGCCACCTTGCCGAAAGAGCCATTGAGCGTTGTAAAATCGAATACACCGTACCATTCGCTAGATTGCATCAGGCCAGAAAAGAACACGACCGCAAACGCCAGAGCAACGTAGCACCCCAGTGTAACTTTACGCTCAGTTTGAACAGGAATTTTCATAACATTACCTACACATGTGGAACTTAACACATATGTTCACCTGAATAATGTGCTAGAGAGATGATCAAAATCAATCCGCCTGCCGAACATTATCGCGACTCAGTTATGAAGTTTTGTTTTATGATTCCAATCACAATTGAAAGATAATAAAAATTTGTGCTAACAATTAGGTATATTAATCTATGTCGATAGCTCACGACTTCTTCATCAACTCAACAAATTATTCTGACGAATATTGCTTTCTACAACATTCATGACGTACTTCATACTTTGGCATTGAGGCAATATCGATTAACTCGAAAGTAACATTCAGCCACGAAATTTAGGTTAGGATGGCCCGGTCATATGTAAACGGCATAAACCAGAATTAACAGGACTATACGACCCATTGTTACGCTCACAATATAAAATAGCCAAATGGACACTCGCCCTCGTGCTTTGGGTGGTGATGATATGCTTAAGCCAAAATTCTGGTTTCTCGAAAAGCTGCCCGAAGGCTCACCAAATACAGAGTCAGCAAGATGAAAGCGTGAATTTATCACCATCTTGCGACCTTTCAGAAAAGCTGGTTCAAGCTTACCAACATCAGTTTGATCATATTCTTATTCCATTTTTTCTGTTTGCTTTGATTGTGGCGCTGCCGATGACAACCACAGCAATTCGCTATCTGGAATACACAGAACCGATACCGGAAAAGTATCGGGTTCACCTAAAACTTTGCGTGTTTAGAGAATAAAGCCAGCAAGGCGAGAGACCTTTCTGCCTGACTTTTGTACATATTTTATTCACTTCACATAACAAACAACGAAATTTAAAAGTTTTAGGAAATATTATGACGTTCACTCGTACACTTTTGGCGTTAACGATGGCTATCGTACCTGCCGTATCTTTCGCATCAGAAAAGACCGCAGAACAAAAGCTAGAGGAAGTTACTCAGATACTAAAAGAAAACCCTCAAATTCTTGATTCATTGCACCAAAACCTTCAAGAGTACATTGCGTATCAACAGTCATTTGGCGACACCTTGAAGGAGGTTCGTCAATATCTAAGTGATGGCAAACACTCCTCTTTTGGTGCTGAAAACCCTGAGTTAACCATTATTAACGTAACAGACTACAGCTGCCCTTTTTGTAAACGTTTAGAAGGAGAGCTGGTCAAAGTTGGTAAGGAATATCCGCAGGTAAAAGTGCTTAACCTCAATGTCTCTTTTAAAGAACAATACGAGAAAAACGGCTACAACTCGGCAAGTTACGCATTAAATGTTTGGCAAAACCAGCGAGATAAGTACGAACAAGTGCATGAGTTATTGGTGAAAAAACCGGGCGCACATGACGCACGTTCCTTAAATCAAATCGCGAAAAAAACGGGGACAGAAGCACAGCTTGTCGACGACAAAGAGACCAAGGCGTTGCTTGATAAAAACTATCAGTATTTCACGCAACTTGGTTTACGCGGCACGCCCGCGTTGATCATTAATGATCAAGTCATTCCTGGCTATGTGCCGTTTGACGAGCTAGAAAAAGTCATCGACCAAGAACTGGCGAACTAATACAACAAAGCCCTTCCCTGATAACTCAAGGAAGGGCTTTTTCTATCTAGGCTTAAAACGAAGTTCTAACTACTTGTCGCGACCCACAAACGCCACAACGACTTTGTCATTGCCAAGCGAGCGAGAGAACACGTACGCGCCTTCTTGTTCAATTACTTGATGCTGACCCGCACCAATCGCTGGGTGCGCTTTACGGAACTGACCAAGAGTTTGCCAGTGTTTGAGCAGCGCTTGCTTCTCATCAGATAGCTTCCATACCATGTCAGAACGAGTGCCTTGGTGGAAATCGTCCGCGTAAGGACCAATGTTACGACCAACTTCATCACCATAATAAACCTGAACAGCACCAGGACTCAGAAGCAGTGCATTCGCGGCGTTACGCTGCATACCGTAATCTTTGAAGCGAGAGAAGAACAACTCCGTATCGTGAGAAGACATGTAGCTCACTGGGTTGAAGTCTTTCTCATTGGCGATAGTATCTGCGTAACTTTGGTAGGTGTCTGCCATTTGGCTGAAACACGCCGCGCCTTTGTCTAATTTCTTCTGCATATCGAAGTTAATCAACGCGTCAAAGCCATCGTCAAAGTAAGGGCTGCGATAAGCGGTATGTCCCCATACTTCACCCATCATCCAGAATGGCTGACCTGACTTACCGTTCTCTTTACGCCACTGCTCAAGGCTGCTTGATGCCTCTTCTTTCAAGCGTTTCCACACATCGCCTTCAACGTGCTTCACCGTGTCGACACGGTAACCATCAATACCAAAGCGTTTCACCCAATCAGTTTGCCACTCAATTAGGTAGTCCGAGACGGTGTAATTGTCACGCTCCTCAACGCGAGTGCCAGGGTTATCCAATAGCCATTGAGCTGGCTTCACGGCTTTGTCTGATTCAGTGATAAAGTCTGGCAAACCCGCCAATGACATGGTGATATCACTGCTGCCCGGAACTGGGTATCCCGGTAGACCTGTTCTTACCCAGTCACCGCCCCACCATTTCGCCCAGTTTGGACTCTGGTAATCAATATTCTGGTGGTAGCTATGCCAGTTTTCGCCCGCTTTTGGTTTCCAATCCCCCCATTTCTTAGGTAGGTCAGCGTTTGGTTTTAACACCTCAATACCGTCAAATTGCAAATCGGCTAACGTTGAGTAACCAGTGTGGTTGATTACTGCGTCCATCAAGACTTTAAGGCCACGTTTATGTGCCTCTTCCACCAGCTTTTTAAGATCAGCTTCGTTACCGAAGTTCTCATCAATCTTGGTAAAGTCACGCGTCCAGTAACCGTGGTAAGCGTAAAATGGGAATGAGCCGCTATCGCCGCCGCCCACAAAACCGTGTACTTGCTCAACGATTGGCGACAACCAAATTGCATCTGTACCTAGGCTCTTTATGTAATCTAGCTTTTCGATCACACCTTTTAGGTCACCACCGTGAAAGGTACCAACCTCTTCTTTACCGTCTTTCTTGCGACCATAGCTGTTATCATTGCTGGTATCGGCATTGTTGAAACGGTCGACCATCACGAAGTAAATATTGGCATTACGGTAATCAAACGGTACTGCTTCTTTGGTTTTCTTCACTGGCTCTAGTAGCACCAAACCGCCTGAGTCTTTGCTTGGCGTCAGCGATACTTGCTGATCTTTTACTTCGACCATTTGACCAGAATAGGCATCACGCAACTTGGTGCCATCGGGGAAACTGTCACCCAGCGCGATGGTGACTTCGCCGCCTTGGTAAACCTCACATTGCACTTGTGGGATTGGGCGTTTGAATTCAGTCTTGGCGGCTTTCTTAGGTTCACGCTTGAAGCGCAGTGTTTTCGCTTCCGCATCAAAAGCAAAAGAGTAATCGCCAGTAAAACGGATTTTTAACGGCAGTTCTGTTGGTTTTCCGCAGTTCAGCGCGATAGGTTTGTTGAATTTGACCTTCTGGCCATCAGGCGCGACACAGTCGCCTTCAACACCCGTGATTTTGAGCGTGTATCCGTCTTTGGTTAAGGGCACAACCAAAGGCTGCTCTGCACTTAACGGAAAGTCACGGCTGTTGGTCGTGGTAGAAATGGTGATGTTTGGCTCGGCGATGGCACTTGCCGATGCAAGCAATAAGGTAGTCGTAATCAGATTCAGTTTCATCGTTCAGTCCATTGGTTGCGCATAGGCGCAGTATTCGTGTTGTAGTTTTATTCACACTAATAGTAAATGGATGAAAAACTGAGCGCATCATTCTGAAAAGCTACGCCCTAAAGCTTGTGACGCTTCACATTTTGCTTTTATGGGGGCGTAGTTCTACTTATGAGCAGGGTAAAAAGGAGTTTAAAGCTGAACGCTACCAAGGTTACGCATTTGTCTCATCGCCCAATTGACGCGGCTGATGGTGTAAGAAGTCTGAGGGTAAACTTTGATGCGATACGGATTTGGCAGCACCACCGCAAGCCTTGCTGCTTGGCGTGTTGAAAGTTGTTTAGCAGGAATACCAAAGTAGTTTTGCGCAGCGGCTTCCGCGCCATAAATACCTGGACCAAACTCCACCACATTCAAATACACTTCAAGAATGCGTTTTTTACTCCACATTGCTTCCATCAGCAGAGCAAAATAAAGCTCATACGCTTTGCGCACATAAGAGTGTGAAGGAAACAGAAACACGTTCTTTGCAGTTTGCTGAGTAATCGTGCTCGCACCGCGAGAGGGACCGCTCTCGCCAGACTCTGAGATCACTTTAAACAAGGAATCAAAATCCACTCCGTAATGGGTCGGGAACTTTTGATCTTCTGTCGCAATCACGGCCAGTTGAATGTGTTTAGAAATATCACTCAAAGGCACCCATTCATTTTGACTCTCTTCAGGAAATCCTTCAGGAGGAGAAATTATGCGGCTGATCTTCCATCCCCAAATTGGTGGATCGATGTATTTCACTATGCCAACGAGCATCACTGGTAAAAGCAAAAGCACCAATAAGATATTGAACAGAAGGGATTTAATCTTTCTCAAAGTCCGACCTAGCCTGATTTCATAAAACAATATGATGCAAGTATAGAGTATGCAGTCTGTTTATCGTTAGTGAAAACTTGGTTAAAAAAAGCCCGATTTACAATGTAAAACGGGCTTAGAATTTGATTAGACTAAATTATTTGTGCAGCTTGTAGAACACGGTTGAAAGTGGAGGCAAACGAAGCTCAAGTGATTGAGGCAGTGATTCACTTTCGACTTGTTCCGTTTTCACACTGGTCAGCACTTTAAAATCGCTTCCGCCGTATTTGCTGTCGTCCGTGTTCAGCAGCAGTTCGTATTGACCTGCATTTGGAACACCTAAACGGAAACGCTCGTGTGGTACGGGCGTAAAGTTGGTGATGATGAGAATACGCTCACCCTCTTTACTGATACGCTCGTGCGCTAGGATGCTTGCATCTGCCTCGTCTTGTAGACGCCACTCAAAACCAGCAGGAACACAATCTTGATCGTGCATCGCCGCTTCATTTCGGTACAAGTGGTTCAAATCGCGCATCAGCTTTTGAACGCCTTGATGACGTTCGTATTCCAGCAAGAACCATTGCAACTGATCATCGTGGTTCCACTCCGCCGTTTGGCCGATTTCCGCGCCCATGAAGTTCAGCTTTTTGCCCGGTTGACCATACATATAACCGTAGTATGCACGTAGGTTTGCGGTTTGCTGCCATTCATCGCCCGGCATCTTGTTATGGATAGAGCCTTTTCCGTACACCACCTCGTCGTGAGAGAGAGACAAGACGTAGTTTTCGCTGTGCGCATAAACCAGCGGGAAGGTGATGGTATTGTGGTGGTATTTACGGTGAACAGGATCTTCTTTGATGTATGAAAGACTGTCGTGCATCCACCCCATATTCCACTTGAAGCCAAAGCCTAAACCACCCATAAAGGTTGGCGCAGACACACCCGGAAACGCCGTTGACTCTTCCGCAATCGTCATCGCATTCGGGAAGTGCTTGTACACTTCTTCGTTCATCCATTTTAAGGTTGCGATTGCGTCGTAGTTTTCGTTGCCACCATCAACGTTCGGGACCCACTGATCGTGGCTACGTGAATAATCGAGATAGAGCATCGACGCAACAGCATCGACACGAATGCCATCAATATGGAATTGTTCAAACCAGTACAGCGCATTCGAGACAAGGAAGCGACGTACATGTTCACGGCCTAAATCGTAAATGTAGGAGTTCCAATCTTGGTGCCAACCGCGACGAGGATCTGGATCATGGAACAGAGGCGTACCATCAAAGTTAGCTAAACCATGATCATCCGATGGGAAATGCGCAGGAACCCAATCCAGCACTACACCGATACCAGCTTGGTGACACGCATCCACGAAGAATTTGAAATCATCAGGTGAGCCAAAACGGCTAGTTGGTGCAAACAAGCCAACAGGTTGATAGCCCCATGAACCATAGAATGGATGCTCAGACACAGGCATCAGCTCAACGTGGGTGTAGCCCATATCCACAAGGTATGGCACCAACTGCTCCGCGAGTTCGCGGTAGTTCAGGAAATCACCGTTCTCGTCGCGCTTCCATGATCCAGCATGTAGCTCGTAAAACGATAACGCTTCATCACGCTTTTGTGTCACTGCACGGTTTTGCCATTTCGCATCTTGCCATTGGTAACGCTTGTGATCGTAGGTAATGGATGCGAACGATGGGTATTGCTCAGAGTAGAAACCCCAAGGGTCTTGTTTGTGTGGCAACCCTTCCCCATTTGGCCCTTTGAGCTCAAATTTGTATTGTACCCCCTCTTCCAAACCAGGAATGAATAGGCCCCAGATACCGTAGTCTAAGCGTTGCATTGGATGACGACGGCCATCCCATTGGTTGAAGCAACCCACAAGGCTAACAGCAGATGCATGTGGTGCATAAACAAGGAAACGCACACCAGAGATGTTTTCACCGCCACGTTCTAGCGTGACAAAGTGTGCGCCCATGTAGTGATACATGTCTTTTGGCGTATGCAGATGCTCGTACTCTTGGTAGATATTGTGGTACTGGTACGGGTCATCAATAATTTGTTCAACACCATTCCAATCGACCGCTAAACGGTAGTGGGTCAGGTGTAAATCGCGTTGCTCTTTTAAGATGAAACCGCTGTCGCCATCACGCTCAAGCGCCACGCGAGGTTCACCATTAACAAGCAGTTCAACCTTGTTTGCGCCCGGCATCCAAACTCTCAGCGAAGCTTCGTCGTCAATGAAAGGACCCAGCGCCGCAAATGGATCTGAGTAAGCCGCCTCAGCAAGCAGTTCGTATGCGCGTTCGTGTTGTTTCTTTATTTTCTTGGTTTTGGTGGTTTTCAAATCTTTCTCCCTAGAGCCAACATCCTTTTCAAGACCAGAGATCTGAATCAAACATCGGTTTCTCCACAGCCAACGTTGTGAACTCACAAAAAGACTCCGCTTCTCACGTTCGTTGCGTAAACGGCGTCAAAATACAAAAATGCCCGCTATTGTCGCGGGCATAATAACGGTACTTCATCCTAACGGATTGTGTTTTAGGAATGAGTGACCTAGACGGAACTTTCGTACCTCTGAGCTAACAAAATTGGTAATCAGCTCGTCCATCTACGCCACTCTAGGCATCTTACTTACTCGCCTGTGCACGAACTTCAGTAAGGCGTTTAGAAATACGGTTCACATCTTCACGGCTGAAGATTTCATCTAGGTTCATCGACAATTTACGACGCCAGTTTGGATACTCATCCACCGTACCAGGAATATTGACCGGTTGATCCATTTCTAGCCAGTCTTCAAGCTGAACACTAAGCAGTGCAGAGTCACCCGCGGCTACGTGCAGTTGCAGCGCTTCGCTTAGGTATGAATCCATTGGCACGTACTGAGCATCATGACCAATGCCTTCTGGCAAATAGCCATGCCAGCGAACACTGTCTAGAATGCCTTGTTTGCACTTCAAGCGGTCAGCGAATAGGCCTTCCAACTGCTGCTCATCAGGGTACAGACCAATCTCACGCCCCATCTTCAAGTCATCACAGTGCCAGAAACCGCGTAGTGTTGGCATATCGTGCGTACACAGCGCAGCCATAGACTGCTCAGCGTAGTGCTTCGGAGAAATAAAACCGCCGTCGTCTTTTGATGTTTCGAAGAAGAAGACTTTGTACGAATGCACACCCGCATCACGAAGGATATCCACGATTTCATCAGGCACAGTACCCAAGTCTTCACCGATTACAGAACACTGATGACGATGAGATTCTAGCGCTAGGATTGCTAGCATGTCTTCAACTGGGTAGTACAGGTAAGCACCTTCTGTCGCTTTCTCGCCTTTTGGAATCCACCATAGACGAAGTAGACCAAGAACGTGGTCAATACGCAGCGCACCGCAGTGTTTCATGTTTGCACGCAGTAGCTTGATGTATGCATCGTAGCCAGTTGCTTCCAACACTTGTGGGTTTAGCGGTGGTAGACCCCAGTTTTGACCTAGTGGACCAAGAACATCTGGTGGCGCACCGATGCTTGCATCCAATACTAGCGCGCCTTCATCAGCCCATGTTTCACTACCAGAATCAGCAACACCAACCGCAAGGTCACGGTACAAACCCACAGCCATGCCTTTTTCTTCGGCTAGCGCTTGCGCTTCTTTGATTTGATCGTCTGCGATCCATTGCAGGTACATGTACAAGTGAACACGATCTTGGTTATCCTTGATGTACTTCTGAGTACCAGCTGCGTCGAATGTGCGGTATTTCTCAGGGAATACAGGCCAACCCCACATGTTTGCATCTTCTGCATGTAAATCAGCATGAAGTGCATCGAATGCAGCTTGATGTAGCAAGCTGTCGCCGCCTTTTTCAACAAAGTCCAAGAAGGCACGAGCGCGATCGGTGTTTTTGTCTAAATGGCGAGCTTTAAACTCACTGAATAGTAGCGGAAGAACGCTCATTTTTAGTTGCGAAACTTCGGTGTAATTCACCCAATGAGAGTCTCGCGCTTTTTGTAAACGTTGTTGGAACTCTGCGCTACCAACACGCTGTTGTGCTTCTGCACTTAGCGCGAATTCAGGTACAGAGCTTACGTCGATGTACATGATGTTCAACCAACGACGAGAAGACGGGCTGTATGGGCTTGCCCCTTCTGGATTCGCAGGGAACAGCGAGTGAATAGGGTTCAAGCCAATGAAGTCACCGCCACGAGAGGCAATATCACTCACCAGTTGTTTTAGGTCGCCAAAATCACCGATGCCCCAGTTATGCTGAGTACGCAGTGTGTAAAGCTGGATACTAGGACCCCATAGCTTTTTGTGTTGGTTTAGATCGTCTTGTTTGAAACACGCTTTCGGCGTAATGATCAATGACATCTCGTAAGGTGTTTTACGACGCTTACGACTGATGATCAGTTTGTGATAACCCCAAGCCAAGTTCTTTGGCAATGCAAACACTAGAGGGCCACCCTCAGCACGCTCATCACGAACAATTTGGGACTGAAGATAGCCTTCAAGTACCTCTCCTTGTTCTGTTTCTAAACGCCAGCTGAATTCACTCTCACGAGCACTCGTACCTAGGTTTAGTTCCACTTCGACTGGTTCGCCGTCGCGTAAAACAAGAACAGGGGCTAGTACGTCTTTTTTATGTTTCTTTTCAGCAGAAGCCAGTAGTTTTTCATCACTGCTAGTATCGTAGCCAAGCGAAGCGAGCAAGCGGCGTAGCGTCTCCTCAGACACTTTAGCCTCATCTCCCCAAGCACTGACATAGCTATCAGCCAATCTCGCCATTTCCGCGACTTTCTTTAATGCTGTTTGTTCTTTCATCGCTTTCTCCGAAGGTAATACCAACACCTTCCATGTAGGGTTTTATTGTTATCAATAACTTCTTTTGGAAAATGACCAAAGGTAGCGCTTGGCTACCTTGGTCTTAACTAGGTTCTATTAGCGTTTCACCGCTTCAAGTTTCCAGATATTGTTCACGTAGTCGCGGATTGAGCGGTCTGACGTGAACTTGCCAACAAGGGCGGTATTAAGAATGGCCTTCTTCGCCCAGCCAGCTTGATCTTTATATTGTTCGCTCATGTCTTCGTGCGCTTTCACGTAAGATGCAAAGTCCGCAAGACATAAGTACGGGTCACCGCCGTCTAGTAGGCTGTCGTATGTGGCACGCAGTAAGCCCGGTTGACCTGGAGTGAATTCTTCACCCAGTAGTAGGTCCATGGACGCTTTGAGTAAGTGATCCGCATTGTAGTAATCAAATGGGTTATAACCTTGAGCTTTCAGCGCTTTCACACCTTCAACATCTAGACCGAAGATATAGATGTTCTCATCGCCTACTTCCTCACGAATCTCAACGTTTGCACCATCCATTGTACCGATAGTTAGCGCACCGTTTAGCGCCATCTTCATGTTACCTGTACCTGATGCTTCTTTACCCGCTAGCGAGATTTGTTGAGAAACGTCAGCCGCAGGGATAATGATTTCAGCCATGCTCACGCGGTAGTCAGGAATGAAGACCACTTTCAGCTTGTTGCCGATGCGAGGGTCGTTGTTCACTTTCTCAGCAATCTTGTTAATAGCGAAAATGATTTCTTTCGCTAGGTGGTAACCCGGTGCTGCTTTTGCTGCGAAGAACACAACGCGTGGCGTACACTCAAAACCTGGTTCATTAAGAATACGGTGGTACAGAGACAGTACGTGTAGCAAGTCTAGATGCTGACGTTTGTACTCGTGCAGACGCTTGATTTGAACATCGAAGATTGCATTAGTATCGAGCTCGATACCCATGTTCTCTTTCACCCAAGTTGCTAGGCGTTCTTTGTTCTCTTTCTTCACTGCCATGAATTCTTTTTGGAATGTCGCGTCAGTAGCGTACTTCGCAATACCTTCAAGTTGCTCTAGTTTCGCTGGCCATTCTGGACCGACTTTCTCAGTGATAAGCTGAGACAGACCTGGGTTACAGAACTTCAACCAGCGACGTGGCGTAATACCGTTCGTTACGTTGTGTAGACGTGTCGGGTACATTTCGTGGAACTCTGGGAATAGGTCTTTCTTAACCAATTCAGAGTGAAGTGCTGCTACACCGTTTACTGCGTAAGAGCCGATTACACATAGGTTTGCCATGCGAACCATGCGGTGGAAACCTTCTTCGATGATAGAAAGCTTCTGTTGCTTCGCGACATCACCCGGCCACATTGCACGTACGTCTTGTAGGAAGCGGTGGTTGATCTCGTAAATGATCTCCATATGACGTGGTAGCAGGTGCTGGATTAGCGACTCTGGCCATGTCTCTAGTGCTTCTGGAAGTAGCGTGTGGTTGGTGTACGCAAATGTCTTAGAGCTGATTTCCCAAGCAGCTTCCCAAGCTAAACCTTTTTCATCCATCAGGATGCGCATTAGTTCAGGAATCGCAATCGTTGGGTGCGTATCGTTAAGCTGGATAGTCTCTTGCTTAGGTAGATCCGCTAGCGAGTAGCCCACAGCTTCGTGGCGACGTAGGATGTCACGTACAGACGCTGCTGAGTGGAAGTACTGCTGCATTAGACGCAGTGTTTTACCTTTCTCGTGGTTGTCGTTCGGGTAAAGCACTTTAGTGATGTTACCTGCGTCGATCAGTGCGTGCTGAGCTTCGAAGTAATCACCATTGTTAAAGCTTGCTAGTGAAAATGGTGCAATCGCCTGACATTCCCAAAGACGTAGCGGGTAAACCGTGTCTGATTCGTAACCCACAATTGGAAGATCCCAAGGCATTGCTCTTACTGTCATGCCTGGTACCCATTTGCGAACCTCTTTACCGTTCTCGTTAATCACTTCAACGTGACCGTAGAAACCGATCTCTTGCGCAAGTTCTGGACGCGCAATTTCCCAAGGGTAGCCTTCTACACCGCGCCATGCGTCAGGTGCTTCTTGCTGGCGACCATCTTTGAATGACTGTTTAAATAGACCGTATTCGTAATGTAAACCATAGCCGACAGTTGGGAATTCTTGTGCCGCACATGAATCCATGAAACACGCAGCCAGACGACCAAGGCCACCGTTACCCAATGATGGGTCGCGCTCTTCTTCTAGCAGATCAGTTAGGTTGTAACCTAGTTCAGCCATTGCTTCTGTTACTTGTTCGTACAGACCCATGCTGATTAGGTTGTTACCAGTCAAACGACCGATAAGGAATTCTAGCGAAAGGTAGTTAACGCTCTTCGCACTTTTAATGCGTGGATCTTCTTCTGTCGCAAGCAAATCTAGAGTAGTAAATTCAGCCAGAGCATGCCCCATTGCTAGGTACCATGCGCGGCTGTCTGCGTTTTCAATCGTATGAGCGTAAGTTACAGATAGGTGTTTCTTTACGCTTTCTTGGAACGACTTCTTGTCAAATTGTTTTTGTTGAGTAGGTTTCATTACGAAATTCTCACGTCTTTTGGTAATTCATCTGCCATACATCGTGCATTTACCTCTGTGAATAAACATCCTCCTAATTCTCATCCTTTGAAGGAGGAGGGCTGAGGGCGTAGAGGGGGTACCATTGCTAGGTTAGTGATCCAAATCTCAACAAAGTGAACTTTGCACCAGTTCTTAGTGATTTTGATCACAATGGAATGTGAGAAAGGTTAAAACCCGTTCATGACGCTTTTTATAGTCCACTCATCTGATGATGTGAAAATTGTAATATCGGTCACATTAACTCGGTCAGCGTAGAAGAACTTTTCGTAATCTATGTGCAACGCGATCTTAACGCTAACGAAACAAACGATATTTAAGTGACGACAATCACAAATAAAGGGCGTAGTTGATGGTAAATCCATCAACCCTTGAGAATTAGGAAGTGGATCAAAGTAACGAACATTTCTGATGTCGTAACATCCCACTCAGCTCACAGGATTGTACGCTTTTTATACAAACTAGAATTAGGCGATGTGAGTTATTTCTAGTTTTCGCTAGCTTTTATATCTAAGTGACCGTATGGAATGGTTTTTCAGACGGACGCAAGCCCCAACAGTAGCGACATTATCCGGCATTCAAACAGTGTTTTTGATGCTGATGACATCATTCAGTAAGACGGCTTTCAAGGGGGCTTTACTAGAATGATCACGTTGCTGTCATTTGGGTATACATAAATAAGGACATAACTACTAATGTGGATTCCATCTAAGCTTACTCGACCAGGACGCCTGCACAATGCCATCGTGCGCCCACGAGTGTTGGACTTACTACAGCAAGCGCCTTACTACAAATTGGTTTTATTCCGCTCCCCAGCAGGTTACGGAAAAACAACAATGGCAGCGCAGTGGCTATCCGATAAGCCAAACGTCGGTTGGTACAGCATTGATGACAGCGATAACGACGGCTTTCGCTTTGTAAACTATCTGCTTCAAGCATTAAACAAAGCCACCAACTTCAGTTGCGCTAACGCACAAAAACTGGCGGAAAAACGTCAGATCTCGTCTTTACGCTCCCTATTTAGCGAAGTATTCGCTGAAATGGCTGACTTTCATCAAGAGTGCTACGTGGTACTTGATGACTACCATTTAATCACGAATGATGAAATCCATGAATCCATGCGTTTCTTCTTAAAGCACATGCCAGACAACCTCACCGTTGTGGTAACCAGTCGTGCAGCGCCGCCTCTGGGCACTGCAAACTTACGTGTTCGTGATTTAATGATCGAAATCGGCAACGAGATGTTGGCGTTCGATACCGAAGAAACGACTCGCTTCTTTAATCAGCGTATTGCCGATGGCATCGACGAAGACATGGCAAACAGCCTCAGAACCTATGTTGAAGGTTGGCCATCGGCGATGCAGTTGATCGCATTACAAGCCCAACATCAAAACCGCACATTGGCACAAACTGTAGAGTCGGTATCGCAGTTCAATCACGCGCACTTGTGGGATTACTTGGTCGAAGAAGTGTTTGACTTACTCGATCACGAAACTCGTCACTTTTTAATGCAAGTATCCGTGCTTGACCACTTCAATGATGAGCTAGTGTTTGCCCTTACCCAACGCGAAGATGCACTGGGAATGATTGAATCGCTTAACCGTTACGGCTTATTCATTTATCCGCTCGAAGGGGAACAGAACTGGTTCCGGTTCCATAACTTATTTGGCGAGTTTTTATCTCATGAGCGCCAAGCTCGTATTCCTCAGCAAGAAAAAGATCTCCACCGCAATGCTGCTATCGCTTGGTTACAACAAAAAGCACCACACCAAGCGATTCATCATGCACAAAAATCGAATGATAAGGACTTAGTGGTAGAGATCCTAAACGAATTCGGCTGGAAGATGTTTAACCAAGGCGAACTCAGCACACTGGAAAGCTCAATTAACAAGTTGGACGATGATCTGTTGTTCAGCCACCCAAAACTTACGATGCTCCGAGCATGGTTGGCTCAAAGTCAGCATCGTTATAACCAAGTGGGCCACCTGCTTGAAGAAGCGGAAGAGGAACACAAAAAGCGTAACATTGCGTTAGATATTCATTATCAAGGTCAAGCAAACGCGTTGCTTGCTCAAGTGGCTATCAACAGTAACCAGCCAGAAAAAGCTCTCGAATTAGCGGAGTTAGCGCTTAGCCAACTTGATAACACAATTTACCGTAGCCGAATTGTGGCGACTTCGGTTGTTGGTGAAGTTAACCACGTGCTAGGTAAACTAGACCGTGCTTTGCCAATGATGCAACAAACTGAAAAGCTAGCTCGTCAGTACCAGGTATATCACCAAGCGTTATGGGCAATATTGCAGCAAAGCGAGATTTTAATTGCACAAGGTTACGTGCAAGCTGCCTTTGAACTACAAGATTCCGCATTCCGTCTGATTGAAGATCAGCAGCTTCAGCATGTTCCTCTTCATGAATTTTTGCTGCGTATTCGCGCGCAAGTACTTTGGTGCTGGAACCGACTTGATGAAGCGGAAGAATGCGCGTACAAAGGTCTGCAAATTCTCGAAAACCATTCACCAAGCAAGCACTTACATAGCTATTCGATGTTGGCGCGTATTGCGATTGGACGCGGTGAATTAGACAAAGCCGGTAAATTCATTGAGCACATCCAACACTTGATGAAACAGTCGACTTACCACGTAGATTGGACTGCAAACGCTTCACTATCGTTGATTCTATTTTGGCAAGCGCGTGGGAATACCGATGCAATGCAAGAATGGCTCAACACTGCGGTTCGTCCTGAATCGGCATGCAACCACTTTTCTCAATTGCAATGGCGTAACATTGCTCGCGCCCACATTAACTTAGGCCAATATACCGACGCTCGTGCTGCGTTAGATTTTCTCCAAGGTGAAGCTCGTCGCACTAACCTAATCACAGATACTAATCGCAACTTAGTGGTTGAAGCAGTCCTTTCTGCTCGCCAAAAAGATGAGGAGCAAGCCAAGGCTCTGTTAAAAGAAGCATTAGTAATGACGAACCAAACTGGCATGGTCGGAAACTTCCTGATTGATGGTGCAACCATTGGCGGTCTGCTGGAGAAGTTGAGCCTCCGCCATGAACTGGGCGATCTTGAGCGTCACCGTGCTCAACAGTTAATGAAGGACATTTCATCGAATCAACGTAGCCGGTCGATTCACTTTGATGAAGACTTTATTGAAAAGTTGGTGAATCACCCTAATGTGCCAGAGCTAGTACGTACCAGCCCATTAACACAACGCGAATGGCAGGTTCTGGGGCTGATTTATTCAGGCTTTAGTAACGAGCAAATCGCACAAGAGCTGGATGTGGCAGGTACGACAATTAAAACCCACATTCGCAACCTGTACCAAAAGCTTAATATTGCTAATCGTAAAGAAGCCATTGTGACAGCTGAAAATTTGCTACAGTTAATGGGATACTGAACTGCTAGATAAACGGGTTAAAACGTAAAGTAAAACACAAGGGTTGACGTAACACGTCAGCCCTTTTTTATGACTGACAGAAAGAGAAGTGCAATTTGCAAAGCACGTAAGTAACGTTGTTCATATAAAAAAATAGCCAACCGCAATAATCGCGATTGGCTTATATTTAGTGTGAACAAATTGTATTCACTAACAACGTCAGTTGGCTAGGTGACCCTCGGCTTAAGAAGGGTCGAGCAGTATTATGCATTAATCATGCCAAAATGCAAAGACTTATTTTTGGGCACAAGATCTCATATAAGCTGGATTTATTCACGCGCAAATTATCAAAATGCAATTCTATAATGCAAATTGCAATTGCATAATGCAACCAAGATTGATAATTGATAGTAGAGTTAATCATCTCAAAAATGTAAACCAAGCATTAAAAGCTCGTTACGGCGGCATTGTCTCTTGGCGGGTAATAAAGATAGGCAACAGATTGGATATAAAGCCAAGTAGTTACAGCACTATTTCATACTTTTTTCATCGCAATGTTTGTATACTCTCTGCCATCGAAACGACTTAGCATTAGAGCAATGAACTACTTAATTACTTTCTTCAAGGGAATCGCCATGGGTGCAGCAGATGTGGTACCTGGTGTATCTGGCGGCACCATCGCGTTTATCACTGGTATTTACGATACGCTGCTTGAAAGCATTCGACGCATTAACCCCTCACTTTTCTCTACCTGGCGAAAAGAAGGGTTTAAAGCCGCGTTTAATCACATCAACGGATTCTTCCTAATCGCTCTGTTTGCCGGTATTTTCACCAGCATTGCTACGCTAGCAAAGTTGATCACTTGGCTTCTTGACACACACCCCATCCCACTTTGGTCATTTTTCTTTGGTCTGATTTTGGTATCGGTCTATCACATTATTCGTCAGGTTGAACAACGTGATCTTATCCGCTTTGTGACTCTACTTGTTGGTGTCGGGTTTGCTTACAGCATCACCGTGCTTAAACCTCTGCACATGGAACCAACGGCCATTAACACATTGTTCGCTGGTGCTATCGCGATTTGCGCGATGATCTTACCGGGCATCTCTGGCAGCTTTATCTTGTTATTGATTGGGATGTATGCGCCAGTATTAGCCGCCGTGAAAGGTTTCCAAGTCGATACATTGGCGCTGTTTTTGTCAGGTTGTGTGATTGGTTTGCTGTCCTTTTCGCACCTATTGTCGTGGTTACTACGCAAGTTCCGCGATTTCACTCTGATGTTTTTGACTGGATTAATGATTGGTACGTTGCCAAAGATTTGGCCTTGGAAAGAAACCATCACTTGGCGCACCAATTCAAAGGGTGAGCAAGTGCCCTTGCTACAGCACAACCTATCACCATTTGAATTTGAACACGTGACATCACAACCTTCTCAGTTAGTGCTTGCCGTTGTGATGATGCTTGCTGCCATTGCGCTGGTTTTGAGCCTCGAAAAATTTGCAGATTCAGACAAGTAACTGCGGTATCAAATCAATACGGAATCAACAAACAAGAACGGAGCCAATTGGCTTCGTTCTTGTTTGTTGGCTAAGAGAAAATCTTTATGGGTTTGATTCAACACCCCCTACACCGCGCGGTTATTTTGATCTCTGTCATCGAGGCACAACGCACAATTTATCTAGGCCACGAGTTGGCGAATGACGCTTCTGTGCTACGATGCAGGTAATGTTAAGTGATAAATGCTGAACCTTAATGAAAGTGTTACAAATCGCCGCTGTTTCAGCCGCACTGGTTGCGGGATTTTATGCCCCAACTTTACTAAAAAGCTTTTCTTCATCCACTCCGATCAAACCGATAGATGAATATTGCTTTCTCTCTACTGCCTCGTGCGTTCAAGAGAATGTTACGATGACGCTCAACGCAGATACTGCTCAACCCTTGGTACCCACTACTCTGAATGTTGAGTGGCACACAAGCGATGCTGAGCAACTAGTCCTAAGCCTTTCAGGAAGAGAAATGGAGATGGGAGAACCCAAGTTTTTACTGAAGCAAGTCGCTTCCGGTCGATATCAAGGTGACATCATTCTGCCGGTTTGCACTCAAGACGCCATGACCTGGGTTGGTGAACTCAGTGATGGAGAGAATACCGTTTACCCTGCTATAAAAATGCAAAGATAAGGAATCGTTATGAGCCGCAATTGGTCCCTATTTCTCGTAGTTGCTTTCGCCCTCGGGTTTGGCGTAAAAAGCTATTTAGATAATCAGAAAACGAAGCCAGAGCAAGTGGATAGTTCCACCTCTCAACAGACGGTATTGTTTGGGGAAAATAACCAAGCCGTCAATATCTTCGATGTGAATGACCCTCGCATTCGAGTCGTCTATTTTGGCTTTACTCGCTGCCCAGATGTTTGCCCAACTTCGCTTGCTATGCTAGCAGGAGCCCTAAATCAGATCGATGAAGCGCAAAAAGCGCAACTGCGCCCAATGTTCATTTCTTTAGATCCAGAGCGTGATGAGGCCGATGCCTCGGCGAAATATGCCCATTACTTCCATCCAATGATTGAAGGCCTATCGGCACCGCTTGATGTAACCACACCTTTGGCACACAACTATGGTGTTATTTTCCGAAAAACCGAATTGGAAGGCTCGGAGCTCAAATACACGCTTGATCACAGCTCTTACTTTTACTTCTTGAAGCCGGATGGCACGTTAATCACCAAGGTACCGCATACACTCTCGCCGGCACCGATTGTTGAAGCCATTTCAAAACTGACGACTGAAGGCTCCTCAAATGACAGTTAAGTCAGTGCTGAAACAGTTTTTCAGTTTCCTAACTCAAACCAACCCCAATGTCGAACAAGACGTCGATACGATCATTGACGCCATTGGGGGGATAGAAAACCTGCTAGAAACTGGAGCATGCGCGACTCGGCTGCGTCTTACCCTTAGAACGACGTCCATCATCGATAAAAATGCACTCAAAAATCATGGCGCGCATGGCGTCGTGATACTGGATGAGCGTCATGCCCAAATCATATACGGCTTAAAAGCCAACACGTATTCGCAGATAATGGAAGAGCGCATCAACAAACAAAGCTAATATTTTCGCAGTATAGCTACCCTCTAAGAAAAAGGGCGGCTATACTCTCTTGGCTTAATTAATTCACTTACTTATTAACCAACGAAGAGGACACATGATGATTGTATTGAATAACACTAACTGGGCATCGCAAGGGTAACCCTAACCGCACCTATTACGTGGCATAGCCACAACTCCCCTTCTCTGCCCGGTCTTCACCGGGGTCAACTCTATCCGAATTAGACCCTAATGCGATTTGTATTAAGGCGCTTTTTTGCGTCTGGGATAATTCAACAATGAATCAAACACATACTTTTTGTGACACATTAGTTTCAACTTCAAACCCTCTAAAACAATTGGGTTGGAAACCATTTTTTCAGCAACAACTGACATTAGACGATTACGACAACACTATCTTTGCTCGTGTGATTGCGCACCACCGAAGTGGTTATTTATTGGCAACAGAAACTGGGCAAGTTCATCTTAATGCCCACCATTCTTTACCCAACATGACCGTCGGAGACTGGGTAATCTTAAATGAAGATCAGCAATTTGTTCGCCTACTGGATCGCTTGAGCCTCTTTAGCCGCAAAGCCGCTGGCAGCAAAGTGGCAGAGCAACTCATCGCAGCCAATGTGGATACAGTGTTTATCGTCTGTTCCCTTAACGACGACTTCAATTTAAGTCGTATTGAACGTTATCTTGCCTTGGCTCATGAAGCCGAAGTCGACCCCGTCATCGTGCTTTCCAAAGCCGATTTGTGTGACAATACTGATGAACTAAAAAGCCAAGTACAGAAGCTCGACCCTCTATTAGCGATAGAGACAGTCAACGGCTTAGAAATAGAGAGTGCTTCTAAACTCATGACCTGGTGCAAAGAAGGACAAACCCTCGCTTTTATCGGTTCTTCAGGCGTTGGCAAATCAACTCTTGTTAATGCATTACTCGGGCAACAAGAACAGGCAACTGGGCATATTCGTGAAGACGATAGCAAAGGGCGACATACAACTACATCGCGCTCTATCCATCTATTACCTGATGGCGGCATCTTGATTGATACTCCGGGAATGCGCGAGCTTCAACTAGCAGATTGTGAATCGGGGGTCAGTGAGGCATTTTCTGATATTGAGGCTCTCGCTCAGCGTTGTCGCTTTGGTGATTGCCAGCATCAAACTGAGCCGGGTTGCGCAATTCAAACTGCGATTGAAAATGGCAAACTGGAAGTTCGTCGTTTCAATAACTATCAAAAACTATTGCGAGAACAAGCCTTTAACGGTGCGACTTTGGCAGAGCAACGAGCTCAAAGTCGACAGTTCGGGAAACTCACTCGAAATGCCATGAGTGATAAGCGCAGGCGCCAACAAAGTTATTAATTTGTTGCGTTTGAGTTGTCAATAAAATCAAAGGAGACGAAAGTCTCCTTTTTAACAACTTTATTAAAAACCATTACTCATAACTAATGATAATTTTCAACATAAAAATCTTATTTAAATAACATTGAGCAAACATTTAATCCAAAAACAAACTAAAACTAGACACAAAATATTACCAAGCTAAGATATGTGATATTCAGCAAGAAAATGGCTGAATTTATAAAAACAGGATAATTGATAATCATGTGTCTTAGTGACCAGAAGCAATGCTCACCCCTTGCAATACAAGGGCATTATCGCCGTGTAATGATGGACTATTGCCCTGCCACTCTGGCATAAAATTGCAGGAATGATGTATGCAACACAACAGCCTCGTTGCCCGATATGCTCGTGGTAACCTCGTCGTCCAGATCCTTGTCGGTATCGTCTTTGGTATTTTGCTCGCGACAATTTCTCCAAGCCATGCCGAAAGCGCGGGATTAATTGGTAGCCTTTTTGTCGGTGCGCTTAAAGCGATCGCGCCAATTCTTGTGTTTATTTTGGTTGCCGCTTCAATTGCAAACCAAAAGAAAAACCAACACACTTACATGCGCCCAATCGTTGTACTGTACCTGATGGGTACATTCTTCGCGGCGCTATCAGCAGTGGTTCTAAGCTTCCTTTTCCCGACCAATTTAACGCTTGTCACCGGCGCTGAAGGTGCAACGCCTCCTCAAGGTATTGCTGAAATTCTACGCACATTGTTGTTTAAACTGGTCGACAACCCAGTAAATGCACTAGTAGAAGCAAACTACATCGGCATTCTTGCTTGGGGTGTGGGTCTGGGTCTTGCACTACACCACGCATCGGCAACAACGAAGGCCGTATTTGAAGATCTAAGCCACAGCGTGTCTCACATTGTGCGCTTTATCATTCGTCTTGCACCATTTGGTATCTTTGGCTTGGTTGCTTCAACGTTTGCGACAACGGGCTTTAGCGCACTAGCAAGCTACGCACACCTTCTGGCGGTTCTTCTTGGCGCAATGATGATCATCGCACTCGTTGTAAATCCAGCGATCGTGTTCGTTAAAACCAAACAAAACCCTTACCCACTTGTATTCCGTTGTCTACGTGAAAGTGGTGTAACTGCGTTCTTCACTCGTTCAAGTGCGGCGAATATTCCAGTAAACATGGCACTATGTGAGAAACTAAAACTGGACGAGGATACATACTCAGTATCTATCCCTCTAGGTGCGACCATCAACATGGCTGGTGCTGCAATCACTATCACAACACTAACGCTTGCAGCTGTGCACACTATGGGTATCGAAGTTGATCTACTGACTGCGCTACTTCTAAGTATTGTAGCTGCGGTTTCTGCATGCGGCGCATCAGGTGTTGCAGGTGGCTCTCTACTACTTATCCCACTTGCGTGTGGCCTGTTTGGTATCTCAAACGACGTAGCAATGCAGGTTGTAGCGGTTGGCTTCATTATCGGTGTGATTCAAGACTCTGCAGAAACTGCGCTAAACAGCTCAACAGACGTTGTCTTTACAGCAGCAGTTTGTAAATCAGAGCAGCAAAAAGCTCAGTAAGACTGACAGAACAAATAGAAAGGGGAGCCGATGATGGCTCCCCTTTTTTGTTTAATTGCGCTCAATTACGCGGTGACCAGAGCCACTTCTTCAATCAGGAAGTGTTTGCTTGGTTCAACAAACTCTTGCTGCGCAGCAATAGTTTGCAGTTCCCACTCACCCGCATGGTACGTTGCACTCAACACCCCGTAACACGCGTCGTGACAATGTTGGAAAGCTTGTTTAGGAGACCAGCCTTTTAAGAGTCCCGCGGTAAAGATAGCTGAAATAAGATCGCCCACGCCAACAGGTTGTTTAGCAAACTCAAATTGAGGACGCTTCGCAAGGTAAATGCCTTCTTGCGTAGCCAATAGCATGTTGAAGCTGCCATTTTCTAGGCAGTAAAGGTGCTTAACTAGCACCACTTTTGGACCTTTCTCTAGCGCACGTTGGCATGCGGTGATCGCATCGTCTAGTGAGTGGATTTCCATCTCAGCAAATTGACTTAGCTCGAATTGGTTCGGAACGATCACGTCCGCCATTGGCATCAAACGCGTTAGAAGATTTTCAGCAATGCCCGGAGCCACAATACAGCCTTTGTCTGGCGCGCCCATCACAGGGTCGCAAACATAAAGTGCGTTCGGGTTCGCTTGCTTCACTTTCGTCACGGTATCTTCAACAACAAGACACTGCTCTGCGCTACCTTGGTAGCCCGTCAATACCGCTTGGCACTTTTCCAATGCACCGATGTTACCAAGGCCACGAACTAACTCGCTGATGTCTTCAGCCGCAAACGCTCGCCCAGTCCAGCCTTCTTGATACTGCGTGTGGTTAGAAAATTGAACGGTATGAATCGGCCATACTTCGAAACCCATGCGTTGCATTGGGAAAACGGCACTGCTGTTACCAGCATGACCAAAAGAAACATGAGATTGTATAGAGAGGATACCTTGCATAGTACCTTACCTCTTATTGTAGTTATCGATAGTTCAAAGACAGCGGCAAGCGCCAGTTTTGCGAAACCAGTAGTGTATCCGACAAACCAAGATTCTCTAACTCAATTCTCCTCAATATCTTCAGAGTAAGTTGGCGCGCTGGTTTTCAACACCATCTTCTTAATTTCCATTTTGTCTTTATTCAGTGCGATTTCTAGGGTATCTCCTTCCCTTATCCCGAGCTGAGCTAGGATTACGCTTGGAATGACTACGGCGGTGTCGTCACCGATTTTAACAGGTTGACTTATCATCTTTCGTCCTCCAAATGTCGAAAATGAGTTTTCACGTCATTGGATGTCTAGCCTCAAATACATTAAGCTGACTTGGATTTGGCGTAAATGCCTAAAAACAAAGAGCCTTCCACACCGCGTTTGGGAAGGCTCTTTCTGTATTATTTTTTAATTTGCTAAAGGCTCATGCTTCGCAGCAATCAGACCGTAAGCACTCCAGCCTAGGAAGGTTACGATAGAGCCCCACATCATCGCTTCGTAGCCGGAGCCGTAAAGCGCATAGAAGCTGTACAGAGAGCCAATCAGAGCGATAACGTTGGTGGTTTTCATCTCGCGCTCTGGCACGTGCGCCACTTGCTGCATAATAAAGATTGCGCCCATACATAAGATGTAAGGAATAACGTTTGTTACTACCGCTAGGTTAACCAGTGCTTCGAACTGCTCGTTCAGCGTTGGAGAAATCGTCATTAGAGACAATACTGATTGGATGATAGTAATCGCGATCATACCTTTGATCGGTGTGCCGCGTTTGTCCACTTGAGAGAACAATTTAGGGAAGAAGCCCGCGTCAGAAGACGATTTGAACACTGACGCGATAGTGAATTGCCAACCCAATAGAGAGCCCGCACAAGCCAATACCGCCATACCCGCAACCACTTTACCAGCAGCAGAACCTAGCATCACTGTCCATACGGTTGAGAATGGCGCTGTAGAAGCGGCAAGCTCAGAGTTTGCAACGATACCAGAACAGATGTTTGTCGATACAATGTAAACCACAGCCGCGATTAGCGTACCGCCTAGCACTGCGATTGGTACGTTCTTCTCTGGGTTTTCTACCGCTTCAGAGTTCGCACAAGCTGATTCAAGACCAAGGAATGCCCATAGAGTCATCGCAATAGAAGCACTCACCGCTTCACCAAATGGCAAGCTGTGTGGGTTCCAAGCTTCAATGTACATGGTTGGGTTAAACCAGAACCAACCAACAATACCCAATGAACACACTGGTAGGATTACGCCCCACACGGTGAATGTACCAATTTGACCTGTGATTTTCGCACCACCGAAGTTAGCGAAAGTACAAATCCAAAGAATGGCGATGGTGTACAAACAGGTTTCGACCGGAGATAGGGTCACTTCAAAGAATGCGGAGCCGTAACCCACACAGGTAATCGCGATCGCAATATTCGCAATAAGGAGCGACAAACCGTAAGTCCAGCCCGCCATAAACGCACCCGATTTACCGAATGCGTAAGACGCGTAACCGTTCATACCGCCGTCTCGTTTACTAAAGCGACCACATTTTGCAAACACATAAGCCAACGCCAAAGAGCCCGCAGCCGTGATCAGCCAAGACAACACTGAAATGGTACCCACTTGCGCCAGTTTACTTGGCAGCATGATAATACCGGAGCCAGCCATATTGATGAACGTCAGAATGGTTAACTGCACCACCGACATTTTTTTAGTTTCAGTACTCATAAATTATTCTCCACGAATAAGCGGTTCGCACCGACGCCGGAGCGTGGTGCGAACGGGTAGATTAATCTTTTAGGACATAACAATGTGCGGTAGTGCGACCGTTAACATCTTCAAGGTACACACCTTGAATTTCTGGCGCGAAGCCTGGGAAGCGGTTAATGCCTTCTTCTAGAGATAGGAAGTAATCCACCACCTGTTGAGTCCAGACTTCACCAGTGATCACACAGATAATGCCTGGAGGGTAAGGAAGTGCACCTTCAGCGGCTACGCGGCCCACGGCCTCTTTAAGTGGTAGGTAATTGCATTCACCACGGAAGTATTTGCGTGTTGCTACGTCAGGTTTGTGAACCATTTGTGGGAAGTACTCGCTGCGGAACATCGCTTTTTGTAACTGTTTCACGTTCAGCTCTTTGTACATGTCATGCATTTCCTGACATAGCTGACGGATGGTGTAGCCACGGTAGCGTTCTTTATTCGCTTCGTAGACGCTTGGAAGTACGATACTTAAAGGGGCATCATCACGGATGAATTTTTCGAATCGGTTAATTTGAGCCACAAGGTGACGGATCTTACCCATATCTTCCGCAGGAGTGAGTAGGAACAAGATAGAGTTCAAGTCGCACTTTTCAGGGATGATGCCATTTTCACGAAGGAAGTTCGCTAAAAGCGTTGCAGGAATACCAAAGTCTGCGTAGCTGCCATCTTCAGCAATACCTGCTGTGGTTAGTAGCAATTTACATGGGTCAACGAAGTATTGACCTTCACCGTACCCCTCGAATTTGTGCCAGCTTGCGTTTGGCTCAAACATGAAGAATTTCTTGTTCGTTGCGATCACGTCAGTGTCGTAGCTGCCCCAAGGTTGGCCTTCGACTTCATCTGGAATGAACGGACGAATCAATTCACAACTCTTAAGGATTTCTTTACGCGCTTCGATACCTGTCTTAACCGCATCGCGCCATAAACGCAGACCTGCTTCGCCGTCGTGGATCTTCGCGTTCACATCAAGCGCAGAGAACAGTGCGTAGAATGGTGAAGTCGATGCGTGCATCATAAACGCGTTGTTAAAGCGTTTGTGGTTACAGTAACGAGCTTGACCTTTGATATGGCGGTCTTTTTTGTGGATTTGCGATGTTTGAGAGAAGCCAGCTTGTTGTTTGTGAACAGACTGAGTCACGATCACACCTGCGTCTTCTGGTTTCAAATCCAGCAGCAGTGGTGAACAGTCTTTCATCATCGGGATGAACTGCTCGTAACCAACCCATGCAGAGTCAAACAGGATGTAGTCACAAAGGTGACCTATCTTATCCATTACGTAGCGAGCGTTGTAGATAGTACCGTCATAAGTACCAAGTTGGATAATAGCAAGACGGAAAGGACGTTCATCGCGTGCACGTTCTGGATCCACTTTCGCGATTTGAGCACGAATGTACTCTTCATCGAAACAGTGCTCATCCATACCACCGATGAAGCCCCAAGGGTTACGCGCCGTTTCTAGGTAAACTGGCATACCACCCGCTTGGATTAACGCACCGTGGTGGTTCGATTTGTGGTTGTTACGGTCGAACAGTACCAAATCACCTTCAGTTACCAGCGCGTTACAGACTACTTTGTTTGAAGCAGAAGTGCCGTTAAGTACGAAGTAAGTTTTGTCCGCGTTAAATACTTTTGCAGCGTGCGCTTGCGCTTGGTGTGCAGAACCTTCGTGGATCAGCAAGTCACCTAAATCCACGTCCGCATTACACAAGTCACTACGGAACAGGTTTTCGCCGAAGAAATCGTAGAACTGTTTACCAGCTGGGTGTTTTTTGAAGAACTGACCACCTTGGTGTCCCGGACAGTCAAACGCTGAGTTACCCATCTCAACGTAGTGCGTTAATTGCTTGAAGAAAGGAGGAAGCAGACGACATTCGTACTTGGTTACTGCTTCGTTGATTTGACGACAGTAGTACTCAATAGATTGTCTTTCTAAATCGATAACGCCAGTTAGCCAAACGTAATCTTCTGCCGAAACTGGGTTTTCATCCGTTACTAAGAAAACTGGAATACCGTAACCCGTTTCGGAAATCATTTTATGCAGACCTGCTTTAATGTCTGCTGAAGTAATAATAGCCGCACCAACGTCGGTTAATTCAACTTGCTCTAAAGGTTGTAAATGACGATTAAATTGTTCATCTAAAGATTCAGCTAATAAACTGAAGTCTTCTGGCATGTAATTACTAACACCTATAATTAAACTTTTCATTTGGAATATCTCTTTCTTGTTCTTTAAAATTGACAAGTACAGATATTACAAACGAAAACGATATTTAAAATTCAAAAAACAAATTTCGTGATTAAATTTTCACATTTAAAAGACTTATTTCCTCGAATTAAAATTTCGCGACCTTCATCACTTTCCAATTGATAGTCCAATGATATTTAAACCAGAATTAAAAGGAAAAATAATTAAAAATTGTGTGACCACAACCATTATTGTTATAAATAAAATATCAATAAAATAATTTTTTGAGATTTACATCACTATATAATTATTAGGAATGTATTATTAGGGATGATAAATATTTTAATTTTAACTAAATTTAAACATATAATAAAAAAGCCATCAACACATGTATTGATGGCTTTTTACTTTAGGTGCAAAGGAAACACAATTCAATTAAATAAATGACTATCTAGTTTGACTCCATCATTCGACCATTGCTGATAACGTTTTACAGACATGCCTGACGAGTACATAGTGTGTTTACAATCCATGCACTCGACAAAATACAAGCCACTCATGCCAGCCATAACGTGTAGTCTACGGCTATCGCAACGCTTACAGGACAAGCGTTTTACTTTGGTATTGACGTCAATACGACGAGCAAAGTTTAACGTTTCATGAGAACATAAAGCATCAACAGCACTATCTTTAAATGGATGTTCACTCAACAAGTAATTAATGGCGTAATCATACACCGGGGGGATTGAAGATTTTCCACTTTCAATATTACTTATTTTAGCGACGGAAACACCTAATAAAGAAGCGAACTCAGCCTTACTGTACTCTAAGATAAACCTTGAAGAGATAAATTTATCTGCACTAATGATTCTCAACATACACAAATCTCTAATATAAATAAAACAGAGATAAAAAATCATCTCTATTTATTATGAAACATGTAATGAAAAAGTTACTTCCTAGTGTAATTCTGCATATTAACTATGCTATTTTATTTTTACGTTATCTTGCGCCTAATTAATCATAAAATCAATAATCGACACCTAAATATAAAAGAACAATTTAAGATTTATAATACATTTTTTAATTTACATTATTAGATAAAGTAATGAGTACTATTCACCTATAAATAGGGGCATCAAGTATTGCTCTTCAATCATTATTACTATCAATTGAAAAGGCTTGATCTAAGCCCAATAGCGGAAGTAAATAAAGAGGGAAAAACCTCTTTTTTAAGGTAAACAGATCCCACCTTAGTTAAGTACTAAAAATATGTTGAAAAATCGCATAAATAGTATGCACATCAGTAAAATGACTGCTTAAGTAAGTTTACATTCTGTTGTCGTGACTGATATAGATACTGGCAAAAGAGCAAAAGAAAAGCCTCAATCTTGAGGCTTCTGGATAAGATAGGTTATGGCTGAAGGAAGTTTTGAGTGAAATCGAGCGCATCTTTAGAGAGTTTTTTTTCGTTGGGCGATGTGCTTGCCTGGTCTTCTGCTGTTACCGTTGTCATCTTAGGCTGAAAATCTAGTGTTGATGTCTCCTCCCAAGCTTCGGAGGCGTCTTTATTCTCATCATTCAACACCGCATTGAGCTCCTCTTCCGCAGGAAAATACGCTTCGCGTTTGTACACTTTGTTAAGGGCTCGAATAATAGAGTGCTTTCTAACCATTCCTGAGGCCAGCTTTCTTTGCAACGGCTTCGCTATGGACTGCAATCCAACGACAACATCAACACCAATATTGGTTGCCACTTCATCACGCAACGTACGTGCAGGTTGGTAGCCCATATTAGCAGCAAGAAACAGCCAAACGTAAGCAATTGCATTACCCGTTTTACCTTTATCCTTCCACGCTTCGCCAGCATGATACATCGCTTTAGCACTGCCACCTTCCGCGGCCCGTTCCAGCCAGTAGCAACCTTTAACCATGCTTTTTTCTGTACCAATGCCATTTAGGTAACATAAGCCGACTTGGATTTTGCCATCCGCACTGTCTTTTTCCGCCGCTTTCATAAACCAGTAAAGCGCATCTGCACTGCGTCCTGCACTATTGTCTGGTGAAAGCTGCCATTCCCCCATATAAATCATGGCATCAATGCAGCCTTCTTCGGCGGCAGTTTCAATCAGTTGGTTACCTTTTGGGATATTTTTTTCAGTTCCGCGACCAAAGACCAAGGCCTTGCCCGTCGAAAATTTCGCTTCGGTATCCCCTTCCATTCCCGCAATTGCGGTACGCCAGAAGTTTGCCTGCTCTTTTAAAATCACATCTTCGCGCATGCGTTCACTTAAGCGAACAATGCCGTACATCCCCGTCACATTGTCCAGTTTAGCGGCTTTATCATACCAATACAGCGCTTGACGAATGTTGTCCTTTTCGGCTTCTTTCGCTAGAAATAAAATGGTGGGGATATGCCCGGTTTCTGCTTTGAACTCTCGCTCTTTACGCTCTTGCTCTCGCGCTTTATGCATCGCCTTTCGATAAGCGGCTTCGCGAGCTTTCCTCTCTGCCTCGAGTCTCTGTTTCCGCATCGACAACGAGATCATCCACACAAATATCAGGACGAGTGAAAGGCCAGTTGCCGCAATGGCAATGCCCATACTACTCATAAATAGCCTCTTTTGGTTTCAGGGCCCAATTCAACTCCCTTTCAGGGAAATCTTATGATTACGCGCCGACATAACGCCGACTACCTTCATTATATAACGACCACTTAGCGAAAATCTGAAGCTTGCGAAGACTTAATGGCGGTATTTTATTCAACATCACTGCAACTTATTTTTAAAAGAAAAATATAGCCCTCATTTTTATAGAACTTAATCACGGTTTTGGGGCTGAGACATTCTCATCCCCTATCATCCCCCCTTACTCATCCCATAAAAATTTACATTTTAATGATGTGCAGAATCTCTCACTATGCGCCTATTTTATTATTTAATTTGTGAACAAAATCGACTGTGACAGAAAATTTGCATCTGTAAAAAACTTAACAGCCTGCTCTCACATTTTGCTGATGATTCAGTGTATTAGCATCTAATTGAACATTTCCTTTTTTGGCATCTGCCTTTCTAGCGTGTGCAAAACCTTCTTGATGATTGAGTCAGCGAAGGCAGCGCGCAGCTCAATATCAATTCAATAACAATGGATTTGTAAACGTGGACAATAAGACATTTAAATTATCAACAATTGCCAAAACCGTACTGCCTTTGATTTCCGTCGCGGTAATCAGCGGTTGTGGTAGTGATAGCACGAACGAAGATACGACGAACCCTGGCTCAGGCTTGTACCCTGCGGGAGAGAACGAAGTCGTCATTTATTACAAACGTGATGTAGCATCAGCTTCAACAGCAAGCGACTACGAAGGTTGGGGCTTGCACCTATGGAACGGTGAGGGCTGTACCAGCACAGATTTAGACGCAATGGGCATTCCGGGAACAGGAACGGATTGGTCTGCGCCACACCCATTCGATGGCATCAACGACACCTACGGTGCTTACTACGTACTGAAAATAAACCCTGACGCCTCTGACCCACACGAATGCATGAACTTCATTCTGCACAAAGGTGATGAGAAAGCGTTCGGCAGCGCAAACTCAAAAGTAGAGTTGACGAAAATCGGCGAATCGAAAGGTTTGTTTGGCTTCCACGGCAGCAGTGAACTTTACTACGAGCCAATAGAAGAGCGCCCTGTTGATATTGATGGTCAAAAAGCCCATTGGTTAGACGCCAACACCATTGCATGGGAAGCGGCGACCAGTGCGGATTCCATGAAGCTGTTCTACAGCCTTAGCAATGACATCAAAATGGATGAAGACAAGCAAATCTCTGGCGGTACTGCGGTTGAGCTGACAAAAGCTGGTGAGTTATCTGATGGACTAAAATCACGCTTCCGTCACCTTGCTAGCCTTCAAGCTGCGGGTATCGATGTCGATGACGCGACCTTGCGTACGATCCTGAAGTCACAAATCGTTATGGTGGCTTACAACGCAAATGGTGACGTCATTTCTGCAACTGAAGTGCAAAAACCGGGCGTTTTGGATGCGGTGTTTGCCGATTCCAAGGCAGGTAACGCGATCGGTCAAGAACTCGGTGCGATTGTGGAAGGCGGTGCCGCAACCTTCAAACTATGGGCACCAACTGCCCAAGATGTTGCTCTGATAATCTACGATGAAAACTTAGCAGAAGAAGCGACCGTTGCCATGACGGAAGACCCAGCAACAGGTATCTGGGTTTCTGAGGCACAAAGCAACGTTGTCAACAAATACTATCGCTACCAAGTTAAGGTATACCACCCAACAACTGGCGTCGTTGAAACGCGTTTGGTAACAGACCCATATTCAATGAGCTTGTCTAAGAACTCACGATACTCGCAAGTGGTTGATTTAGATGATCCAAGCTTAATGCCTCAAGATTGGAAAAACTACGCACGCCCAACGGTTAAAAAAGACGAAGACCACGTCCTTTACGAGTCACACATTCGTGATTTCAGCTTTAACGACAGCAAAGGCACACCAAGTCTTGATGGCAAATATCTGGCGCTTACAGAACCTGAGCGTGAGTCTGTATCTCACTTACAAGCTCTAAAAGATGCTGGCCTAACAACGCTACATATCCTGCCTGCGTTTGATATTGCAACCGTGGATGAAGACGCTGACCAGCGAGTCGATATCACCGACACCGTGGGTAAACTTTGTGGCATCAAGCCAGAAGCCTCCATTTGTGAGACCGAGGATGACGGCAAAGTGATTGAAGAGGTATTAAATAGCTACGACCCAACAACGGGCAAAGCACAAGCGTTGATGAACGATCTTCGCATGCTAGACAGCTTCAACTGGGGTTATGACCCTTACCACTACACCGTGCCAGAAGGCAGCTATGCGACCGATCCTAACGGGTCTAAGCGTATTCTTGAGTTCCGCGAAATGGTTCAAGCGACGCATAAAATGGATCTGAAACTGGTCATGGACGTCGTGTACAACCACACAAATGCATCTGGTGTGAACGAAAAATCAGTACTGGATAAGATTGTCCCTGGGTACTACCACCGCCTAAACGTCAACACTGGCGGCGTCGAAAACTCAACCTGTTGTGATAACACCGCAACCGAGAACTTGATGATGGGTAAACTAATGGTTGACTCATTGATGGTATGGGCGGATGACTATAAAGTCGATGGTTTCCGTTTTGACCTTATGGGCCACCAGCCGAAAGATGTGATGGTTTACGCACTTGAAAAAGTCCGTGAAATTGACCCGAATACCTTGTTCTACGGCGAAGGTTGGGACTTCGGTGAAGTCGCGCAAAACGCTCGCTTCGATCAGGCGACACAAGTCAACATGGCAGGGACAGAAATCGGTACTTTCTCTGATCGTCTGCGTGACGCAGTTCGTGGCGGAAGCCCGTTTGATGGCGGTGTAGATTCTGAAGGTAAGCACCCACTTCGCTTTAACCAAGGCTTTGGTAATGCCGCTTACCCTAACGAAGAAACCAAAACTGACGCAGAAGCGGTGAATGGTCGTTTACACAACCAAGATCTGGTTCGTCTAGGTATGGCTGGTAACTTGGCTGACTACATCCTTCTTGATTACAAAGGCGAAACCAAACTGGGTAAGAACGTTGATTACAATGGTGCGCCTGCAGGCTACACAAAAGTGCCATCAGAGAACATCTCTTACGTGTCTAAGCACGACAACCAAACATTGTGGGATAACAACGCCTACAAGATTGCGACAGGCACTTCATCTGCCGAGCGTGCACGTATGCAGTCTGTGTCCCTATCAACGGTGATGCTTGGTCAAGGCATTCCATTCATCCACATGGGTTCTGAGCTATTGCGCTCTAAATCCATGCAGCGCGACTCGTACGATTCTGGTGACTGGTTCAACCGTGTATTCTTCGACGGAAGCGACAATAACTGGAACGTTGGTCTACCACGTGAAGACAAAGACGGTGCAAACTGGGAGCTGATCAAAACCATCGTTGGTGACAGCACGGCGAAACCAGATTCAACCGACATCGAGCTGACTAAGCAACAATTCCTAGAGCTACTAAAAATCCGTAGCACAAGCGAACTGTTCCGCCTAGATACCGCGCAAGAAGTGATGAACCGTGTGGACTTCCGCAACGTAGGGAAAGACCAAGTGGAAGGCTTGATTGTGATGTCTATCGACGATGGTACATCAGCAGGTGCCGATTTAGATTCGAACTACGATGCTGTCGTGGCCGTTGTGAACTCAACATCAACTGAGAAATCTTTCAAGGTTGCTGGCGCAACTGGTTTCGAGTTACATGAAGTTCAACAAAACTCTGCGGATGACATCGTGAAAGGTGCAAGCTTCACCAATGAAACGTTCACAGTACCAGCACTGACAACAGCGGTATTCGTGCAGCCACAAAACGGCGCACAAGGTGCTGGCCTACCAGTAAACACGGATAACAAAGACGTATCGAGCATTCCTCCTTACGGCGAAACCGTTGTTTACGTGAAAGGCACGATGAACGAGTGGTCTGATAGCAGTGATTGGGCGATGACCTTTATTGGCAACGGTATGTACTCTGTAACTGGCGTTCTTGAAGCTGGTGAACACGAGTTCAAATTCGCGGACTCTGGTTGGGCAAATCCAAACATCGGTTGTGATATTGCGAATATAGCTTCTGGTTCACTAGACTTAGGTTCAGAAGGTAACTGTAAGCTGTCTGTTGCTGAAACAGGTAAGTACAACTTCACTCTGAACGCGCTGCATGTTCAAGATGAAAGCGTAGAAAAACCGGTCGTGTCAGTGACCAAATCAGCAGATGCACCAACATTCGGTGAAACAGCACTTTACTTACGTGGCACTATCACTACATGGGATGCTCCAGCACAAGACTCAACAGCGAAGTTCAGCTATGTTGCAAATGACGTTTATTCGCTAGACATTGACCTAGCGGCGGGCAACTACGAAATGAAAGTTGCGAGCGCAGACTGGGCAGCAGACACCAACTTCGGTGGCGAAGGCAGTGTTGAGCTTGGTAAAGCGCTAACGATGGAAGTCGGTGGCGGTAGTGCAAACCTGAAAATTGCGATTGCAGAAGCAGGAAATTACAACTTCCACTTCAACGCGGCTGACAAGTCGGCGCCAATCGTGACGGTAACGAAAAACTAGTTTCATTTAAAAACATCCGTAATGAAAAAGGGGAAGCATCACGCTTCCCCTTTGTTTTGTTGGCGTCACTAAATGGTGGATACCAAAATCAAAAAGGTGTTAGTTTCCCCAAATCTGTTCAACAAACTCAGGATGATCAATGAATGGATTACGATTGCCCTGAAAATCAAACACTTGTTGATTGCGGTTTCGTTCTTTTTCACTAACGGGATCATTTTTGTGCCAACGTTTCAGCATGTTTAACATCCAAGGTTCAAAAACCGTTGAACTTGAACCATCAAGGACAGCATCCGCATTGCTTGAATTGCCTTCCCAGTTACCTACAACATTTTCATAGCGGGTTGCCATGTAGAAATAAGCACGGGCGAAGTCGCCCTTAAACTCATCAATCGGCTCAAACACCGTACCGGAGTAGCCCAGACTAGTGCTTGCTTGTCCAAGTTTAGAGCCATTACTAGACACGTAGGTCGCGGTGCCCACTTCACCAAATGGCCAATTACTGCGCTTCGCGTTTACATAACCATCGGTTGCAAACAAGTGATGACCGTCTGAGTTCATCGGCTCAACCTTACCGCCAAACCAGCTTTTCGGGAAAGAGTGCTCACGGTTGTAGCAATCCCCTTCCGTTTTGTATTGGCCACATTGGTCTGTGACTTTGGTAAAGCTTACTGTATCGCTACCAGATGGCTTTTCAGAATACATATCGAGAATAGAGCCATCATTTTCGTAATAACGATCAATATCGGCATCTTTTACCAAGGTCCAGACCGCAGAATAGCCTCGGCTGGAGTGATTATTGATAATGTTAAACAACGCTGTTTTTAGAGCGTATCCCGTCTTACCAGATGCCGCTTGATAGTAACCATCAACCACTGGTGGGGTCGTCGTTGTGTCACCTAAGTTAAAATCGGTGGTTTCACTTTTCGAGAATTCAGCGCCAGAAGCAAGAGTCTTATCTCCCTCAGTCAGCGTGTACGACCCCGCGCCACTGCCACAACAAATGCCATCACCATATTCGTCTTGAATCGTGAATTGGTAGTTACCGTCAGCTAAGCACATGCTCTTTTCAATGGTGATTGCTGACTCATATCCCTGACCAGAAAACAGTACTTCAGCTTGGTTGTTTTTTAACGTCCAGCTAGTTTCTGAACCATAATTATCGGTTGTGAGAGTCAAGACCACTTGGTGATCACTACAACTTTCTACAGGAGGTTGTGTACTCGTCTCAGTCGGTTGAAAATTATCGACGTAGACAACTTCTGAGCCATCAAAACTGGCTTCATCGTAAAAACGCAAACCGACGTTGATGGTCTTGTTCGAGCTCGCTGTGTAGTTGTGCGCGAGCTCTTGCCACTGGTTTATCTGTTGTGGGTTCGAGTAATTGTGATAACCATCAACCACCAGACGTGCTTTTACATTTCCTTCGGTATGATAAACCGAGACAGAAAACGGATAGGTTTTCCCTTGCTCCACATTAATGGTTTGCAAAAAGTCGGTGTTGCTTTGGGTACCTGTATTCACGACGACCTGGGCAGCCAGACCACCCGATTTGATTTGCTCGCTGCTTGGCGACACTGTAATGCCCGCGTCAATCTCTGACCACTGCGTAGGTACATTGCCATTCCACTGTTCAAAGTCACCGTTGATAATTTGGCTATATGCAAACGGAGAGCTAACAGCAGCAAGGAGACAGAGGGAGTTCGTTATGGATTTCATTATACTTTTCCATTAGTTATATAAATCCCAAACACGATAAACATATTAGTGGGGCATAAGTAATCCTTTAGTCACATTTTTACGTTGCACAAGTGTTAATTTACTTTTTAATGTGCAGCTTATCTCACAAATATTCACCTGCTGAAAACAAACGCCAATACAAAAAGCGAAGCAACTTGTTGGCTACATCGTCGTAAAACCATTAAGGGAAAAGTAAAACAGACAGAAAAAAGCCAAGTGTGCGCCTATGGGGGTCAGCAACAACACTTGGCTTGTTTATAAGAAAGCTTGTGGTCAGCTCAACTGGTGAGCATCAATTCTGGATAATTCCTTAAGGTTTTACCGCAAAGAATCGTCCTTGTAGTGGCGACATCAGAATCTGATATTGACCATTACTCGGAGTAATTTTTTCATTCGTGAGCAAATCCACCAACTCACCAGTACCAACACTCTCCTGAGTAAGAGTGACGCTTCTAGCGCTCTCTAAGGTATTTAGCGCAAACAAGACTTTGTCCGAACCAGATTGTTTCAAGTCCACATAACTGCCGTTACTCGCAACTAAATTCGTGCGTGACCCTTGATAAAGTGCAGGATGCGCATCGCGCATTGTCATCAGCGATGTCACATAAGATTTGAGATCGGCTTGGTTTGCATCAAGCGTCGCCGTCACGCCTTCAATTTTCGCACTACTGCGCGCAACGTGATCATCGCACAAACCTTGAATGGCGCAGGTGCTGTTGTCTTCTTTTGCGGCAAAACCATCCACTTGATCCCCGATTTCATCACCGTAGTACAACGTGATTGGCCCGGTGTACGCCGCTTGGAAAGCAAACGCGGCTTTATGGCGTAACCAATATTCTGCATCATTCACATCCGCCAAGTTTCCGCGCTGTAACAAGTCACCAAAGCGCACTAAATCATGGTTGCCGATCATCAAATTCGGCTGCGCATGTGTTGGATATTGGTTGTGTGTGCTGTAGCCGTTGTCTAACCAATCCGCACCGCGACCACCCACGCCGCTCTCATTCACGGCCAAAGTTTCAACGATGCGATATCGCATAGGGAAGTCAAACGCAGAGCACAATGCTGGATCGCTGTTCGATCCATACGCCTCATTCGCGATTTCAGACTCCCCTTTCCAAATCTCTGCCACCATATAGCCCAACGGATTCACTTGTTCGCCTTTGCTATTGGTGTACGTCACACTTTGTGAGGCTTCATCGACGGCTTTACGAAGTTGTGTCCAAGCGTCTGTCGGAACTTGATAGGCTTGATCTAAACGCCAGCCGTCAATCTTCAGTTCTTTGATCCAATACGTTGCCACTTCTTTGTAGAAATCGAGACTGGCTGGGTAATCAACGGGGTTGCTCGATCCCGATGGCAACAAACCGGAGGGAGATGGTTTGATCAAACCATTCTTATGGTGGCCAAATACGCCATCAAAAAACACGTACAAACCGCGTTTGTGTGCTTCATCGACCAAGGTTCTCGCCGTTTCTAAATCACCAAAACGTGGATCAATGGTGAAGTAATCCGTTGCAAAGTAGCCCGTGGCATCCAGACGATCGGCCCAGTGTTCTTGGCCCGCTATCGCTTCCGATTCAAAAACTGGCGTCAACCAAATCGCGTTCATCCCTAAATCTTGGATGTAATCGAGTGAATCAATCACTCCTTGCAAATCGCCGTTATGATGGCTGGTGCCATAACCTGTACCGTGACCAATGCTCGCATCACCATCCACAAAACTCTCTACCATGATTTGATAAGTACGAAGTTGGTTACTTTGCGCCATGACATTGGCTTGGCAAGCATAACTGGTATCCGGTAGCGGAGTGCTACTATTAGTGTCGCCACCACCAGAAGAATTACACGCAGATAAAGCACCAATCACACTTAACGCAAGCAACGATCGAGACAGGCGATGGTTACGTAGGATATTACGCATTTTATTCTCCCTAACTTACTCAAATAAACTACGGAAATTTGAGTAATAAAATTAACCCCGACATGTGTTTCATGCAGGGGTTAATAAATAAAAATAGATTTTAAATAACTGAATGGAATATTATTGGCACTTATTTACCATGACATGAACAGGTTTGCCTTTTCCTTCAAACTGAAGACTCCATACATATTTACCATCTTCTTTAATATCAACCGAAGTATCCGTACCGTAACCACCAAATGTTAATGGTGTTAATTCACCAACGTTCATTCTATTACCTTTTGCGGTAAATTGTGGGAACCACAACTCGGTCGCGTACTGCATTTTGTAGGAGCCTACTTTTTCTTGAACCACGGCTTGGTAGAAATTATTCCCTTTGTAGGTGTATTGACGCTGAGGCACGTGTTTCCAATCGGAATCCGCAAAAGTACCCACCACAAATAGTGGTTTAGAAATAGGTCCTTTCGCTGTGCTATCTGGGTTGTCACACGCTTTCATGAAAGCAACCACTTCGTCTTGAGACATATTAACAACAGGCTCTGCGGCCGCTTCTGGTTCTGCAGTCGATTGACAACCCACTAAGGCAACAAGTAGAGCAGCAGCAAGAGAGGTCTTCATCATGTTCATTTCACGTAATTCCTTTTTAGTATATCCAAAGCAAAATAAACTCAACGGTTAAAAGAAATATTAATCGTTATTAAAATGGAAATATCAAACGCCAAATAAATATCGTCAGATTGTGAATTTAAATCACTTCGAGAAGTTTGTTTATTTCCTAAGTACAAAAAATAAATTAGGAACTGCCATTAATTATTGATCCAACCTATATAAAAAACAAAGTAATAAAAATAATTATGTGAATAAGGTAACTCTATGTAGGGGTATTTTTATTAGTTTATTTTCTATGAAAAAGGTCAGCATTTCGCTGACCTTTTTTTATCTGATTATTTTCTATTTACGGCTTTCACAAACACTTGTTGTGCACCTTCAATACCTAGCTCTTTTGCTTCATCAAGCAAAGTGAGCGCTTTCGGAATATCATTCGCTGCGACTGCCGCTTCAATTGAGCTGTAGTAGTAGCTAGTAAGGTCCGTACCTTGGGGAATGTTGTCGTTTTTCGCAACAATCTTAGTATTCACAATATCATTCGCGGATACCGAAAAGCGGAACTGACCAAGTGGGCTATGTTTCGCTAGAGGGTCTGCAATATCTGGCGGCTGAGTGTGGCGCGCCATGGCGAAGGCTTTTGCAGGGTGTAAAACTTGTGTACTTCCTTTTAGATCGGCGGAAGTCGTGTAAACCAACACATGCAGATCGTTACCTGTCATGTCTGGAATCACATTGAGATCAAGTACGAATTTATCATTGTCCAACAGTTTTGCTGGTTCGTACTTAAACTTTGAAAAATCTGCTTGGTAAATGGTTTCTCCTGCCGAGTTCATCACTGCGACATTAGGAGCATAAAATTGAAGTTCTTTACTTACGAATGTCTCTAATTTGATATCGAGACTGCCACGGTTACCTGGAAGAGCAAACGCTGCAATAGCGCCAGCACTGTTACCATCCAACAACATTTGGCTTTTATCAGTCAAAGCGAATTCAGTAACCACAGGCACGTTAAGCGGTACCCATTGAATATCACCCGATTGCGTGATCACTTGTTGCTGACCTTTTGGACTCATCTCTACTTGTTCTACAGACGCACAACCAGTAGCCAACATGCCCAGCAGTACGGGAGCAAGCCATTTTTTCATTACTGTCTACCTCGACTCTTTATTGTTTTTTAAATAAATACAGCCAGATAAGTTCTGGCTGTATCATTCTAGGACAATTTAGGACTTAGTGGTTAGATGATTACCACCAAGCTTCAGCTTGTACACCGAACTGGAACGTATCGTCTGAACGACCGTTGTCAAATGTGTTTGAGTTGTCTTCTTTGTCAGCCGTTAGGTAAGAAGCGTAAACACGGATTTCAGGACGAGCCCAGAAGCTAGAGCCAGCAGACCATGCTTGAGCAACAGTTAGCTTACCGTATTTGTTTTCTTCGCCGTCGTTATCGTCGATAGCGTAACCAGCTTCGAAGATAGTTTTGTGGTTGTCATCCCATTTGTACATTGGACGAACAACAACAGACATTGTTTCCCACTTGTCTTGGCCAGCCCACATGTCTTCACCAACACCGTACACTAACTGGTGACCCATTTCCCAGCTGTCGCCCATGCCGATTACACCCCAGTTGATTAGGCGGTAACCAGATGCACCGTTGTCAGCTTCTGCGCCGTACCAGCTACCGTCGCCGTAGAATGCCATTGTTTTAGAGTAACCTTCAGTACCGTACTGAAGCACTGTTTTGTTGAAACCAGCGTCTAGACCTTGAGTCAATTCTGCTGTGAACATTACGCCGTTTTTCGCATCTTTAGTGCCGTTTGGCGCAGCGTCAGTTTCGTTAAGAATTGCGTAGTTCAAGCCCATTTCTAGAGAGCCGTTGTCCCATAGAGGAAGACCTGCGTAACGTACGTCTAGAGTGTTTACGTTTGTTGCGCCACCATCGTTGCCTGGGTCTGCGATATCGCCGCGGTCGTTACGAACCCAAGCGAAAGAAACTTTACCAGGACCAGCTTCGATACCTTCAACACCAGCGCCCGCGCCAGAGATGTTCCAGTAGTAGAAGTCAGAGATATGAATGTCGTGACGTTGGTAGTAGCGTTTACCTGCCCAAAGCGTTGCTTCAGGAGCAAAGTTTAGTAGGCCTTTAGCTTGAACGTTGAACTGACGTAGTGCGAATTGTGCATCGTCTACACATTTCACTTCGCCGTTATCCAAACCACAGTTAGCAGAAGTGCTTTCCCAGTCGTTTGAACCGTTAGAAGTCATTGCAACCATAGAGTCTACGTAGAACGTTTTGCCGTTGTTGTTGTAAACTTCTTTACCTAGTTGAATCTCGCCGTAGATATCGCTTTCATTACCTAGACGACCGATCTTGTTCTTTTCGAATGTTAATTGTTGACCACCGTCAGCGTTCACGCCAACGCCAGCACGCATGTAACCGTGGAAATCCACTGCGAATGCAGAACCAGCAGCTAAAGTTGCAGCTACAGCAGCAGCAATTGCACTTACTTTTTTCATTCTTAACTCCATTAAGGGTATTTATAATTCTGTCTTCCCTGCTCACTCTTTTAGGTGAATATAGGCAGTAAAAACACACCTAAAGAAAGAGAGGTAAGATGGGAACGAATCCCCGTTTGTTTCAACAGTTGTGAGATTACCCGAGGCGTACAAGGATGACTTCCTCCGCCCTAAACTAATTTAAGGGGGATGAGAAGGGAGTAGAAAATTTACCGAATGGTGTTTTTTCGAGTCAGATCACCAATCTAGGGAGGAATTAGTAAGTTTGTTCGGTTTTGAGCCGCTACAAAGTGATAGCCATTTCATATTTTTGACTCTAAGCCGTCACATAAAGTAATTAAATTACACGAATATTTTTATATTTAGGGTGGTTGACCTTAGTAAGACAAAGTTTTTAACTTATAGTTTCCTAAAGGTAACAATAAATATTAAATAAAGTATCTCCGATGACACGACTTCTCTCTCGCCCCTACCCCCTGGGTGCAACATTAAATAAAGAAGGCTGTAACTTCTCTATTCATGCTCCGGGCGTAAAAGACATTCAACTGGCATTGTTTGCAGACGATGGCAGCTACGAGCTTCGCGGTTTACCGAATGAATACGCTGGCATACGTCATACTTTTATTCCAGATATTAAGCCGGGGCAAAAATACGGTTATCTTGTCTCCCACAAGGACGAGCCACTGTTAATTTCTGATCCGTACGCAAAATCAATAGATAAAGCCCTCCACTATCACCCTCCCTACTCTCCAGCCAAAAGTTTCGATATGCCGAAGTGCGTCGTTATCGAAGATGATTTTGACTGGCAAAACACGGATCACCCGCGTATACCCAGAGAAGAGATGGTGTTGTTTGAGACGCACGTCAAAGGTCTTACCCAACGCCACCCAGAGGTTGAAGACAAGCTGAAGGGGCGCTACTTAGGTCTTGCATCACCTGAAATGCTGGCCTTTTACAAACAGCAAAACATCAACACGCTGCAATTGCTACCTGTCGCAGCATGCATGCATGAGCCTCACCTACTAGAGATGGAAAAGGTCAATTATTGGGGATACAACCCTTATCTCTTTATGGTGCCCGATCCGCGCTACGCAGAACAAGACGCCGTTACGGAATTAAAAACAACAATTCGCGAATTGCATAAAAACGGTATCGAAGTGATTCTCGACGTGGTTTACAACCACACTGCTGAAGGTGGTGAAGGGCCTACAATCTTCAACCTGAAGGCCCTCGATTCCTGTTTTTACATCAAACATGGCAACCACTTCGCCAATTACACTGGCTGCGGAAATACAGTCGATCTCACCTACCAACCAGCGTTAAACCTTGTGATGGATACATTGCGCTACTGGGTTAGCGAATTTAAAGTCGATGGCTTCCGTTTTGACTTGGCTGCAACGTTAGGTCGACAGGGCGATGATTACAACCCAGAAGCAGCTTTCTTTAAAGCCGTTGCGCAAGACCCAATTTTGCGTGAAACCAAATTGATTGCCGAGCCTTGGGATATTGGTCCAAATGGCTACCAAGTGGGTAACTTTCCATTTGGTTGGAACGAATGTAATGACAAACTGCGTGATATTTCCCGCAGTTTTTGGCGCGGTGATCAAGGCTATTTAAAAGAGTTTGCCACTCGATTAATGGGCTCTCGTGACATTTATAGTGCAGCGAACTGGCCATACAAACTCACCGTAAATTACATCACGTATCACGATGGCTTCACACTGCAAGATTTAGTGTCTTACAAGCACAAACATAACGAAGCCAATGGCGAAGAAAATCGCGACGGTCACGGTGACAATCGTTCAGAAAACTACGGTGTTGAGGGCGAGACAGAAAATCTGATGATCATCGCCACGCGTGAGAAGCAAAAACGCAACCTTATTGCTAGCTTGCTGTTTGCCTTCGGTATCCCACACATTCTCACTGCTGACGTGTTGTCTCACACCCAAGGTGGTAACAATAATGCCTATTGCCAAGACAACGAAACCAGTTGGCTGAACTGGGAAGAGACAGAACGTAAGCAACATTTCAAAGCATGGATGTCACAAATGGTCGCCAACCGAAATCAATACATGGTGCCATTTATCCGAGCTTTCAGTGGCGAAAACCGCAATAACAACCGTATTTTCTGGCGCCGTACAGACGGTCGCTTAATGGAGCACGATGATTGGAACCGTTTAAGCTCTGTCGCACTTCACCTTGGTATCGGTAAAGAAGGGCAAGAGCTGGTTTACCTCATCAACCAAACTAACGCCACAGCGCGCTTTAAGCTCCCCAATGAGCGAAAGCAAGAATGGGTGACGATCTGTGATACAAACGTACGTAACCTCAACCCAGGACATGCTGAAGGCGAAGTCTTGCTGTCACCCACCTCGATGGTGATTTTGCACTATCAACCAATCCAAAGCACACCAAAAGGTGAGCAAACGCGTAGCTAAGTTATAAACGCTCCAAAAAAGGAAAGCCGATGCATCTCAGTGCTTCGGCTTTTTTGTTGGTTAGATGTGCCTAACTCATTATTCGCAAGGCGGCGCTAGGTGAATCAAAGCTAACCCACCCAGTGACGTCTCGCGGTATTTCTTGTTCATGTCCTTGCCCGTTTGATACATGGTTTCAATCACCTTATCCAACGAGATCAAACATTTACTATTACGTTTTAATGCCATGCGAGAAGCATTGATCGCTTTCATTGCACCCATTGCATTACGCTCAATACACGGTACTTGCACTAAGCCACCAATCGGGTCACAAGTCATGCCTAGTGAGTGCTCCATGGCAATCTCAGCCGCAATACAAATTTGCTCATTGCTGCCACCACGCAGCGCGGTCAAGCCAGCTGCCGCCATGGAAGAAGACACGCCAACTTCGCCCTGACAACCCACTTCGGCACCCGAGATAGACGCATTGGTTTTGTACAAGATGCCAATCGCACCGGATACAGCAAGGAAGTCTTTAAGCTGTTTAGTATCAAGCTCTTTGATGAAGCGATGGTAGTACATCAATACTGCCGGAATCACACCCGCCGCACCATTGGTTGGTGACGTTACGACTTGTCCACCAGCCGCGTTTTCTTCACTCACAGCAAAAGCAAACAGGTTAATCCAATCCATGATTTCCATTGGATCGTTTTCAATCGCTGCATTTGCTTCAAGCTTCTTCAGCAAGTTAGGCGCACGGCGGGTCACATTCAAGCCGCCATCCAAGATACCTTCAGTTTCGAAACCGCGCTCCATGCAACGCGTCATCACACGCCAGATCTGTTCTGCGCGTTGATTAATGGCTTCCATATCCTGAAACGCTTGTTCGTTTTTCAGAATCATGCCGCCGAGGCTCATGCCGTTCTTCTCTGCCTGTGCCAACATTTCGTCCGCGCTGGAGAATGGGAACTCAACTTCTACGGGTGCAGTCGCACTGCCATTTTGCAATTCATCCGCCGTTGCGATGAAACCACCACCGATAGAGTAGTAAGTTTCAAACCCAACCTGATTGCCGTGCGCATCTAACGCAGTAATCGTCATGCCATTCTCATGCAGAGGAAGGTTCTCTTCATGGAACAACATGTCCGTTTTGTAGTTGAATTCGATTTCATGACGGCCATCGACAGACATCATGCCCTCTTCAATCGCCTTGCGCATCGCTTTGTTCGCAGAAGCGATTTTGATGGTATCTGGTTTGTTACCCAACAGACCCAAAATCGTTGCACGGTCAGTATGGTGACCAATCCCCGTTAACGAGAGTGAGCCGTATAAATCGACTTGAATACGAACCACTTTTGCCAAGTTCGATTCAATCAAACGAGTGAAGTGGTAACCCGCGATCATTGGACCATTGGTGTGAGAGCTAGAAGGGCCCACACCAATCTTGTAAATATCAAAGATGGACAGCATAAACTTACCTATTACGACAATGCAGCATAAAGCCAATCAGGGAGAACCATACAAGCAGCGATGGTCGCCACAGCGAACACCAACAGCCCGTAATGGCTTGCGGTTGGCTTTGCAAAAAGATGTTTTTGATTATTGATAAAGATTTGTTGCTCGGCAGTCACAGCGCCCCAACGACGGCTCACTAACACACCAAACAAGAGGAAGACGAACGTACCAATTGGCGCGAACCACGGCCAAGCCACGTCGAGATACATCGCAGTAAACACCGCAATCACACTCATGATACTGCCAACGATCACGCCTTTCTCATTGGCTTTCGCCCAGAATAAACCAAGCACGAATGAACCCAGACGGATACCAACAAAGATAGAAGTCAGACTAGCGATGGTTTTGAGTACCGATTCATTCGATACAGCCAGAAGAGCTGGCACTACCACCATAGCCGCAGCGAGCAAACTCATCTTTCTTGCGACTTTTTCGTAGTGCTCATCATCGGCACTTTTGCGAACGAAACGCTTGTAGATATCGAACGTTGCGACGGTCGCCATTGAGTTGTAGGTCGAGTCCAGCGTCGACATTGCGGCCGCCGCCAATGCGGAAATGATCAAACCAACCACAATAGGGTTAGTGTGGTTGAATACAAAATCCAAAATCACTTCATTGCTGTTTTCAAACGATTGCTCTTGATAGAAAACACTCAAAAGAACACCGAGTACCGCGAAGAACAAGTACACGAAAAACGCACCGTAACCACACAACAGCATCGACTTCTGCGCCGTCTTTTCACATCTCGTCGCTAACGTGCGTTGGATGATCAATTGGTTGGTGCCGTACACACTCAAATGCAAAAAGCTCACGGCAACCACGCCAGCCCAGAGTGTGGTATCCACGCCCAAATCAAAGTCTAAGTTGATGATATTCAGGTGATCACGAGAAAGGTAATCTGCCGCATTAATCTCTGTCATTAGAATGGCAAAGATAGCGATGCTGCCTGCTACCAATACTGCAGATTGCAACATATCGGTCCAGATAACCGTGGAAATTCCGCCCGCATAGGTATAGCAAGCGGTGAAAATACTGATGTAGATAATGGCTTCAGAAATACTGATAGGCAGAACTTGCACTAAGATCAGCGCCACGGCATACAAAATCACACCCGCAGAGATACATTGAACCACAATGAACACAATCGAGTTGATGGTTCTTGCATACACCCCAAAGCGGTGCTCAAGGTATTCATAAATCGAAGTCAAGCCCAGCTTATAGAAGACAGGCACAAAGAAAATGACGGTGAAAAAGATAACGATGGGATAGTTAAGGTGAATACTCATCGCTTCCATGCCAGAGCTATAAACCCAACCAGGCATCCCTACAAACGTCATCGCACTAATGTAAGTCGCAAGTATCGAAACACCCGCCGTAAACCAGCCAAATTGCTTTCCACCCGTAGAAAAGTCGCCACCATTGCTGTAGCGCTTATTCACTAAATAGCTGATTAATATGGTGATTAACACGTATAACGCAATCACCACAAAACTTGAGTACGTAACCATTTCAGGGTTTCCATAATTCTGGGTGCTAATTATTTGTGCTTGGATATTACTTTAAAAAAGCATATCTAAACGATAATCCCGCCATAACTGTGACTATAATCACCAATATAGACGGTTATATATTCAAAAATGCCAAAAAGACCGATTTAATGAGACTCCCATCACTAAAAACCACTAATTGGGTACGCATTCATTTTAAAATTGATATTGATCACGGATCTAATGACCTTAAAAAAACTATGATTCACCACGACACGAAATCGAAGATGATCCCAATAAGATCGTGTTCTTTAAGTTTGAATAGCAACAAATCCTAAGTGAAATAGAGGTTTATCGGTCATGAATGCCAAAAGACACATGAGCGAAGTTCCTATGATTCAAAGGGTAGCTGCCTATCTAGCGATACTGGTTGGTTACTTTTTCTATTGTTATAACTTTGTAATTATTGACTACGTACGCCCATACATCGTTGAAGCGTATGATGGTATTAGCCTGTCAGACACTGCCCAGTTCTATACATGGCAGTCGGTTGGTGCACTTATCGGTGCATTGAGCTGTGCTTGGTTCGCAACAAAATTTGGTAAGAAATCCACTCTTATTACCATCACAGCCCTAAACGGTGGCGCAACGATCATCAATATGATGTTCACCGACTACACAACATGGGCAGCAATGCGTTTCATCATTGGTTTGTCACTGGGTGGTTACTTCACCGTGGCAGTAAGCCTAATGATCGGCCTATTTACGCCAACGGTACGTGGTAAGTTGACGGCATTCGCGTCTTCTATGTTCTCTGTAGCACTGATGGTAATGGGTGCGTATGCAGCATTTATTGCAAGCATCGATGCACCATGGGAAAGCCTAATGCTTGTCGGTGGTATCCCACCATTGGCAGCCGCTGTTGTCATGATCTTTGTACTACCTAGCGACAGCAAAGTAATCGCTTACGGTGAAGAAGAGCAAGCAAAAGCAGAAGAATCAGATGCACCAGCGAAAAAAGGCTCTTGGGGCGAAATGCTAAGCAAGCCTTACCGTAAGATCACACTAACGTGTCTATTACTGGCTGGCCTTAACTTCTACGGTTTCCAATTCTTTGGTGGCTTCGTAACCACTTACCTACGTGATGTACGTATGTTCGACGGTGCAACCATCGGTCTCATCTTCTCTATCTCAGCATTTGGTTCACTGTTTGGTGCGTGGTTCTGGGGTTGGGTAGCTGACAAATTCGGTCGTAAGGTGAACGCATTTGGCTTCATCCTAGCAGGCATCATGGTTTCAATCTTCTTTGTTGCACCTGGCGACATGGTGATTGGCGGCCTAAACATGCTGGCTCTACTTGGTCTGATTTACAACTTCGGTCTGTCTTCTTCAGCGGTATGGGGTGGTTACTTCTCAGAACTGTTCCCAGCACACCTACGTAGCTACGGCGCGGCGCTATTCCACGGCGGTCGTATCCTCGGTATGTGGGCACCAATGGTACTTATCTTCATCCAAGAACGTACCGACCTACAAACCGCAATGTGGGGTTCACCAATCGTATGGATCCTTGCTGGTCTCCTATGGCTATCACTGCCAGAGACACTAAAAGGCGGCGTGTTCGATAAGAGCAAAAAAGCCGAAGCAGTAAAAGCGTAACTGAATTTCAAAAACTCCGGCTGGCTCCCCGGCCGGATGAAAAAACTTAATTTCGAGTCCTGTTCCCAAAGCCGACTCGACAGCAAATAAGAGAGTTTATTATGTCTAAATATCAAGAAGCGAAACGCGTTGTACGTGAATACTTCAGCGCAATGGAAAACGCAACTCACGAGAACGTGGCAGAAGTACTAAAAGCACACACTTCAGAAGATTACCTATGGCGTGGTGTTTACCCATTCCGTGAGCAACAAGGCGCTCAAGCAGCGGCTGACGTTTTCTGGGCTCCTTTGATGAAATCAATGACTCGCATGCAGCGTCGTCAAGACATCTTCATCGGTGGTGAGAACGAAGTAACATCAGGTGAAATCTGGGTAATGAGCATGGGTCACTTCATGGGTCTATTCGACGCTGAATACCTAGGCATGCGCCCAACTGGCAAAATCATGAACATCCGTTACGCAGAATTTAACTGTGTTGAAAACGGCAAGATCACTAAGACTGGCCTATTCCTAGATCTTCTAGGCGCGATGGACCAAGCGGGTTGTTACCCACTACCACCATCAACAGGTAAGCACTTCGTATACCCTGGTCCTCGTAACCACGACGGTCTACTGTTCGAAGACGCAGCACCAGAAGAAGGCGTAGCAACACTAGCACTAGTGAACAAGATGGTTGATGACCTATCTGCACTAAACGACAGCGGCGCTATGGGCTGCCCACCAGAAGTTCTTGAGAAGAGCTGGTCTAAAGACATGATCTGGTACGGTCCATGTGGTATCGGTGCGTCTTACACAATTCCTCGTTACCAACAGCAGCACCAATTGCCGTTCCGTAACAATTTGAAAGACAAGAAGTTTAACGGCCACGTATGTCGTTTCGCAGAAGGTAACTTCTCTTGTTTCTTCGGCTGGCCAAACCTATCTAACACGCCAATCGGTGGTTTCCTAGGTATGACAGGTGGTGAAGTACGTGCAGACATGCAAGTGGTTGACGTTTACTACCGTGACGGCGACAAGCTATCTGAGAACTGGGTACTGATCGACCTTCCTTACTGGCTAAAACAGCAAGGTCTAGACGTGTTCGAGCGTACTCAACAGATCCTAAACCCTTCTCTATAAGAAGTCCTAGGGGCGGATTGTCAACCCGCCTTTATGCTGCCTGAATCCCCTCTCGGTTCAGGCGACATGCTCCCAACTCGTGCCTCAAGGATGGGGCACAACCTCAAGATAGAACCCTTATTCAAAACGGGCATGAACGCACGGTGGCTTTCTGCGCCCTGAATAATGAGATTGATGATGAAAAAGTCGACCCTTTCTGCAGTGATTTTAGCAGCGCTTACTTCTAGCTCAGCCTTTGCTGCACACACTTTTGTTAATGACGCTGGCGACAGCCTAACCATCGATGGCCGTTTCGATCTTCGCTACCAAGACCGTGGCGGTGATGACAACGGCGAATGGAACAGCGGCAGCTCACGTTTCGGTTTGAAAGGCCAAATGGGTCTGGATAACGGCTGGACTGGTTTCGGTCACGCGGAATGGGGCTACAACTCTGGCGCGAACGGCGACAACATTTACGACCGCTTGCTATACGCAGGTGTTGATCACGAAAAATATGGCAAGATTGCTGCGGGTACTAAGCAGTGGTCTACCTTCTACGACGTAGCATGGTACACCGATTTAGGTCGTGTATTCGGTACTCGTGGCTCAGGTGTTTACAACCTAGCTGACTGGGGTATCGCATCCGGTGCTGGTCGTGCAGAAAACTCAATCACGTACCGTAATTCAATCAATGAAAAAGTGAGCTACGGCTTTACTTACCAAACCACGCGTGAAGATGTTGCTCTAGCAAGCAATGCGACAGCCTCATTGAAAAACGGCATGGGTGCGTCTATCACTTACAAACCGGTTGATGGCGTAACACTTGGTGCGGCTTACCATCAAAATGAAGTTGCTGATTTAGACGCAAGCGTGGTTGGCGTAGAAAACGGCGACAACATGCGCATCATGCTATTGGGCGCAAACTACAGCAACGGTGGCTTCTACGCAGGTGCGACTTTCCACGTTGGCGAAAACTGGGAAGCAGTGAGCCAAGGCGGTACGGACGTAATGTTCGATACCCTAGGTGGCGAAATCTACACTTACTACCACTTCGATAACGGCCTACGCCCAACGTTGAACTACAACTACATGGAAGATCGCGGTGACGAGACACAAGGCTACGAGCGTAACTTGCTGATTCCTGGTCTTGAATACCACTTCCAGAAGAACAAATTCCTAGTTTGGACTGAATACCAGTTCGACCTAGGTAAAGATCAGTACGATGGCAGCAAATTCGAAAACCGTGATGATCAATTCGCGGCAGGTATTCGCTACTACTTCTGATAATACTCATCGCTCACCACCTATACCCAAGTAACCTTAAGGTGGTGAGTGATGAAGTTCTTATCAACACTAAGCAAAGTTATCTTGAAGCCAAGTAGTCATCACTTCACTAATAATTAAAGGCTGCTCAAGCGTAGATAGATGCCCACACTCAGGGATAACATGAAGCGTGACGTTTGGGATGCATCGCTCCATGAGCAGATGATTGTCTAGCGGACAAAGCTTATCTTCTTTACCTGTTATCACCAACGTAGGAGCTTGAATGTCCGCCAATAAAGGTCGAGCATCCGGGCGAGTTGCTAACGCTTTAGCATGTGCTTCAAATGCCTCCAAACCTACATTGACCGCCATGCCTTCTATACGCTCAGTTAACGCTTTGTCTTGCAAACGGCTTGGATGAATCAGCACAGGCATTAGAGTATCAGGCGTAATGCTTTCAAATTCACCACTTAACGCTCGACTAACCAGTGCGTCGCGCTTTTGTGTCACCTCTGGCTTTTCATCCGCCGCGTTGGTGTCCATTAGCACCAAACCTCTGACTCTATCTGGCGCTTGGCGGTACACCTCAAAGGCAAGAATCCCACCCATTGATAGGCCACCCAAGACAAACTCCTGCGGTGCGTCTTGCAACACTTTCTGCGCCAGCTGTTCCATTGACGGCAATGAGGCCAGCGTCGGGCATGAAGGCTCAACCCAACTTGGCAACGCTCGGTTGACTTCCTCAAACAATGTGCCATCACAAAGTAGTCCGGGTAGCCAAACTAACGAGGTGGGTTGCGTCATTTTATTCTCCTGCCAGCGGCTTTGGTTGATCAGACCCAAGAATGCAATACGTCAAACTATTACCACGCAAGTTCGTCAGTGAATAAGACGCACCTTCTGGAACATTCAGCACATCACCGCGCGTTAAAACAACATTAGCTTGTTCGCCTTGATGCGTGAGGACCACCTCTGTATCGCCATCAAAGTTGATAAGTACTTGTTTTTCTTCTCGGCAGTGTTGAGGAATCGAGCCACCTTCAGAAAGCTCATAAGCCATGATGCTCACTTCATCTTCACTCTTTACTTGGAAGTCATAACTCGCCAAAGGATGACCCGTTAAGGCGTATTGTTTCACGTTGCTTCCGCCGAAATCGCCTTTGATTTCACGATAATCTTTTTGCAGAGCGACAAATGGCATCATCTCTTCTGCGGTGTAGGTATCGAAGGTCGCGAGCTCTTCTTCGGTAAGCAGCGGCATCAATTCTGATTCTTGTGGCACCGGGTCGCCATTAATGGTGTCCACGAGTGTGCCATCGGCTTTGAGGTATAAACCATAACCTTGACTGTCTTTAATAACGTTTGGATGCCAAATAACGCCGCCACCTGAATCGTCGCCGCCAAGTACCGAGAACATAAAGCCGTAATCGCGGCCAACCACTTCAAATCCACGGAAGAGATTGGTTGGAATCGAGATGACGTCACCGTGAGACAACACCGCCTCATGCTCTCCATCGTTCCCCCAATAAAAACGGAACTGACCTTTGAACACCAAGAAAAGCTCGGCGGTACGATGAGAGTGCAACGAATTTTTGATGCCCGGCGGTTGGCCTGCGGCACCAATGTTAAAGCCCGCCGTATCGCGAATATGAACATGTTGACGACTGCTTTCTGCCACCCCAGCACCGATAATGCAGAAGTTATCTTTCAGATCACTGCCTGGCGTGCGCGCATCAATAAACGCACTCGTACCCGGAATCAGTTCCATGTAGCGGACCAGATTATTATTCATTTTAGATTGTAGAGTCATTGTAAATCCTTGTTGTCCTTGTTTGGACCTAGCCTTTGAATTGTTAGTTACAAACCGAAAGTGTGTTACAGACCTAAAGGTCGCCCACCATCAACCGCGATGGTATTGCCTGTCGAGAAGGTAAGAAGATCTGCCACGGCGTACACGGCTTGAGCGACTTCTTCATCATTGGCTAAACGCTTAAGCGGTGTGGATTGTTCTTGTTGATTACGCCATGCGTCATCCAAGCCTTTGACAAACTCAGTGTCGACAAGCCCTGGAGCAACAGCCAGAACTCGAACCTCGGGAGACAGAGCGCGAGCTAAAGAACGGGTCATGTTCTCCGCGGCAGATTTACTTGCACAGTAAGCAATGTTGCTCCCCATCGCAGTCTGTGCCGCGATAGAAGTAATGTTCACCACACAACCATTGGCTTGCTTAAGCCAAGGCTCAAACGCTCGAACCATGGCAAAAGGCGCACGGACGTTCACTTGGAAAATTTGGTCAAACAGCTGGTCATCTAAACTTTGCAAATCAGAGTGCGCGACGAATTTCGTCATCCCCGCACAGTTGACCAACAAATCCAGCTTGTCGCTTATTTCACTGACTTGATGTTTAAGCTGTTCAATCGCACTAGAATCTGCCACGTTCAATTTGAATGCTAGATGCTCGTTACGTGGCAGCGAGGAAAGCACATCCTCGGCCGCTTTCTGATTACTGTTGTAAGTCAGAATTACGCGATATCCCGATTCAGCTAGCTTGCGACAAATGGCGGCACCCAGTCCGCCACTGCCGCCTGTGACTAAGGCAAGTTTCGACATATTACGCCTCTTCTACTTTGCCTTTGTAACGGCGCACACGAATATCCGCTTGCTCTTTGTGGCCAGCAAAACCTTCGAGTGCACACAAGCGAGAGCAATACTCACCGACTTTGAGGGACGCAGCTTCCGTTACACGCTGGTAAGTACAGGTTTTGATAAATTTACCTACCCAAAGACCACCGGTGTATCGCGCCGCTTTCTTCGTTGGCAGTGTATGGTTGGTACCAATACATTTATCGCCGTAAGAAACGTTGGTTTCACGACCTAGGAACAAGGCACCGTAGTTGGTCATGTTATCTAGGAAGTATTTAGGATCTTCGGTCATCACTTGAACGTGTTCAGAAGCGATATCGTCTGCCACTTCCACCATTTCTTCGTAGCTATCACACACAATCACTTGTCCGTAATCTGCCCACGCTTTACCCGCGACTTCAGCCGTTGGAAGAATGGTTAACTGACGTTCAATTTCTTTGATGGTTTCTTGCGCAAATGTTTCGCTATTGGTCAACAATACAGCGGGAGAGTTGTAACCATGCTCAGCCTGACCAAGCAAATCTGCTGCTGCTAATTCTGGGTCACAGCCTTTCTCATCGGCAATGACTAGGGTTTCCGTTGGGCCTGCAAACAAATCGATACCAACGCGACCAAACAACTGACGTTTTGCCTCTGCTACAAATGCGTTACCCGGCCCTACAATCATATCGACTGGCGCAATAGTCTCCGTGCCCAATGCCATAGCTCCTACCGCTTGAACACCACCGAAGCAGTAGATTTCATCCGCACCCGCCATTGCCATCGCAGCGACAATCGCCACATTCGGTTGGCCATTAAACGGAGGTGCACAAGCAATAACACGTTTTACGCCCGCGACTTTCGCCGTCAGTACACTCATGTGAGCGGATGCAACCAATGGGTATTTTCCACCAGGGATGTAACAACCCACGCTGTTGACTGGAATATTTTTATGCCCCAGTACCACACCAGGCATGGTTTCTACTTCGACGTCTTTCATTGAGTCACGTTGAATTTGAGCAAAGTTTCGAACTTGTTGCTGAGCGAACTCGATATCATGACGAGTCGATTCATCAAGCGCATCCACACAGGCTTGGATTTGCTCTTCTGACAGGCGGAATTGCTCCGGCGACCAGTTATCAAACTTTTCAGACAACTCACGTACAGCGCTATCACCTTTCGATTCAATATCAGCAAGAATGTTTTCAACAATCTGACGCACTTTTGCGTCGTTTGATGCTGATGCTTCTTCAGTGATTCCGTTTTTTAAAATGCGTGCCATTGGGTTTCTCCTTGAACATTGAGGCTGACGAACGGTTATTTTTATGCTTTTGGATACGAATGCAAAATCAGATTAAACACCTAATTAACATTTGACAAGTTAAGTCAACAAACCACAAAAACCACCCTTAAGCCTTTGTATTAATTAATTTAAACAAAGAAAAGCAAGTAATAAGGACCTTGATTTGGTTTAATTTTTAATCAAAAATGAGTTTTAGATCACATCATTTTTACTCATCATTTACATTTCACCGTGTTAGTTTTTGCATACCTTTGCAAAGGAGAGAATTATGAGCAATTTTAAGCAACGTCTGACTAAAGAAACGCTATTAGGTACATTTGTTAAAACCCCTCATCCTCACATTATCGAGGTATTGGCACTGGCAGAGTTGCCTTTTGTGGTACTGGATGCAGAGCACGCACCTTTCGATCGCTCCTCGCTTGATCTGTGCATCATGGCGGCCAGAGCGAATGACCTCGCGTGCGTGGTACGAGTACAAGACAGCGCCCCTTCAACCATTTTGAACGCGCTTGACTGTGGCGCGGCGGGTGTACAAATTCCCCATGTTTGTACTGCTGAGCAAGCGACGCAACTGGCGAAAATCTGCCATTACGGAGAAGGTGGCCGAGGGTATGCTGGTTCCAGTCGAGCAGCGCAATACGCCACTAAGCCCATGGTTGAACACTTAAAAGACAGCCGTGCGAATACGATTGTCATTGCACAAATTGAAGACCCTCAAGGGGTTGAAAATGTTGAAGCGATTGCCAATGTTGAAGGAATTGATGCGCTCTTCATTGGCCAAGTTGATCTCACTGTCGCTTATGGTGCTGATAGCGTTCATGATGAGAAAGTCGCACAAGCAAGTATGCGAGTAATCGAAGCGGCCAGAGCCGCCAATAAACCTGTTGGCATGTTTGTCGCGACGGCTCAACAAGCTCGGGAATGGCGTGAACTCGGCGTTAGCTTCTTTTGTGTTGGCTCTGAACACAAAATGATCATTGATGGCTTCAAGCAAGAGAGAAATGTGATGAATTCTTGAGTTTTCTCTGATATTTACGCCTTATCAATGTAATGCTCTAGACACAGAAATCCCCTAGCCCATACACTCAGCACGTATGAGAAGGTTCAATGGCCTTAAATAAGGAGTATCACCATTAAAGCGAAAGTAACTTCGATCGACGTCGCGAAGATGCTCGGCGTCTCTCAATCGACGGTATCTAGAGCATTCAGCCCGACTGCGAGTATTAGCGAGAAGAAACGCAAAATGGTGATGGATGCCGCAGCTAAGCTCGGATACACACCGAATGCCATCGCCCGAGGTCTGATTTCGAATCGTTCAGGCTTAGTGGCGATTGCGTTAGATAGCGAATCAAACCCAATGTACGACATGCAATCTCGTGCTTTGGCTGTCGAAATTCAAAAGCGAGGCGGACAAGTTGTGCTTTGCCCTATCGACAAGGACGACCTCGATCTCGCCATTTCACGCGCCATTGAATACCAAGTGGACGGACTCGTTATCGCCACCAGCCGTTTAACCTCACGCGCGTTTGCCCAATGCGAAAAGTTTGGCGTTCATTTAAGCTTGATCAACCGCTACGCCGAGGGTATTAATGCCAATAGCTCTGGTATTGATAACCGATTGGCGGGCCAACAAGCAGCCGAGTATTTAACGCAGAAAGGCGCAAAACAGTGTGCTTACATCAGTGGCGATGCTGGCTCCATGACCAGTGAAGAGCGTTGGCTGGGTTTCTCTTCAAAATTGCAAGAACTCGGCTCCCCGTCACCAACCTTTATCCAAGCCAAGTACAGCTTTGAAGCAGGCTTAGAAGCGGCGAAAGCGATCTTGTCGCACACTAGCAAACCCGATGCAATTTTTTGTGCAAACGACATCCTCGCCATGGGTGTGATGGATGGCTTGCGACAAGCCGGAGCAAAGATCCCCCAAGACTTCTCTGTGATGGGTGTAGATAACATTCCGATGTCTGCATGGCCGAGCTATGATTTGACCACCATTGCTCAACCAGTCGACAAAATTGTTAAACGAGCGGTTGAAGACTTGATGAATCGAATCAACGGCAACCTGGATGCAACTGGCGAATACCTTTTCGAGCAAGGCACCTTGATCGAACGTAGTAGCACCATTTAATAAATCCATTTTTATTCATTCTTCATAAAACAAAATGCCTTGCTTTCGAGTAAGGCATTTTCTGTGATCACGATTAAATTTTCACCAATCGTTATTTAATACCTCATCAATTCATCAATCTTGTTATTGACTTGTTACTTTAATGTTTTATTTTGGATTCGTATGCAAAATGGATATGAATTGCTCAACTAATTTATAAAAACATAAAAAGTTGTGTGACTTGCCGACGAATGCCCATGGCAGGTCATACCAGAAACAAGGAAGAACGATGAAGAAAGCAATCCTTACTTCACTTACCGCACTGGGGCTTGCATTTAGCAGTATGAATACGTTTGCAACCAGTGTTATTCGTCTTGCTCATGACAGTCAAGAAACCTCTCCCGTACACAAAGCAATGCTCTATTTCGAACAAGAAGTGGAAGCTCGCTCAAACGGTGAGATAGAAGTTGAAATCTATCCGGCAAGACAACTAGGCGATGTGCGTGAGACGACTGAACTCGTACAGCAAGGCAACTTACAAATGACGTTTGGTGCGTCAGTTTTACTCTCTCCCTACGTCCCAGAGTTTAACGTGCTCGACGTGTTCTACCTTTTTGATAGCGAAGAGCAAGCACACAAAGCGCTCGACAGTGAGAAGATCGGACAACCATTGTTGAATGCTATGGAATCAAAAGGCTTTCATGGACTTGGCTTTATGGAGGTCGGCTTTCGTAGCGTGACCAACAACAAACAGCCAATTGATAGTATTGAGGACCTGAAAGGGCTAAAGATTCGCTCGGCATCTAACCCCACTCAAATAAGCGCGTGGAAATCTATTGGTACTGCGCCAACACCTCTGTCTTGGGGAGAAATTTTCACCTCGTTACAACAAGGCCTGATTAACGCTCAAGAAAGTGCTATCTACTCTATTTATGCCGAACGTTTTTACGAGGCACAAAAGTACCTCTCTTTAACTAACCATATATACACCAACTACGTGTTGTTCATGAACAAATCGTTTTGGGATTCACTGCCGGCCGCACAACAAGCGCTGATCAGTGAAGTAAGCAAAGAAACCATCGCAAAACAGCGTGAGCTCGCCGCTAAGCAAAACCAAGAAGTAATCAAAGAGCTCGAAGCAAAAGGCATGACGGTTAACATCGTCCCAGACGAGGTACGCAGCATCATGAAAGAGAAAATGAATGCGGCCGTGTACCAGGACTTGCGCAGTAAAACGGGTAAAGACTTGTTTGACAACGTGATGGCCGAGATAGAACGCCTATAACTCCCACTCTTTTTCACGATCTGGCAACAGGTCGTGCTTTCTCGTTTTGGAGGTGAACATGAAGTGGTTTCGCTTACTAGGCAAATACCTAGAACCAACCCTTATCGTTATCGCGATCTCAACGATGACAACTTTACTGTGCTTGCAAATCGCCCTACGCCTGTTCGATGCAACGATCGCGTGGGCTGAAGAGCTGGCTCGTTATTTATTCGTATGGGCGATGTACCTGAGCATCAGCTACTGTATCCGAGATGATCGACACATCCGCATTCGTGTGTTCATCGATAAACTCCCGGGCAATTGGACACAATTCAGTTTGATTGTCTCTGATATTATCTACCTTGCCTTTAGTGCCACTGTCGCCTGGTTTGGATTTAAAGTTATCAACCGTAGCCTGCAACTCGGTCAGATTGCTCCCGCAATGGAAATACCTATTGCTTGCCTGTATGCGTCCGTTTTGGTTTGCGCAATCTTAAGCTGTGTACGCTTGGTAACTAGCATTTATCAACGCACTCGCGCTCTATCCAATACCAGCGAACGGATACGCTTTTCACGCCAACGCTATCGCCATCTTAAAGCAAAGTATCGTACTTCTAACCGACTATTGGAGTTTAACGCATGACGTCTGCACTTTTGTTTGGCAGCTTTGGTCTGCTTCTGCTCATTGGCGTTCCGGTCGGTATTGCTCTGGCGGCAGCCAGTATGGTCGCGATATTAAGCCTGCCATTCCTTAACATCGAGTTTTTAGTACAAGGCTTGGTGACAGGGCTCGACTCCTTCCCTCTCCTCGCCGTCGTTCTTTTTACCTTAGCAGGTAACCTTATGAGCCAAGGAGGGATCTCAAAACGATTATTGCATGTGGCGGAGGTCTTCTTTGGCCACTTTACTGGCGGGCTTGGTATCGTGGCCATTGTGGCGTGTATGTTCTTCGCATCCATCTCTGGAACAGGGTCTGCCACTGTTGCCGCTATCGGCCTGACGATGATTCCTTCGATGGTGAAGAAAGGCTACGACCGCAGCTTTGCAGGTGCTTTAATCGCGTCCTCCGGCGGAATTGGCGTCATTATTCCACCCTCTGTGGTGATGATCGTCTACGCGATCACTGCTGAAGTCTCCGTCACTAAGATGTTCATGGCGGGCATCATTCCTGGCTTGGTCGTCGGTATGGTTTTGATCGGCTATTGTCTAATTGTCTCAAAATTGCGGGGCTACACAGGTAACGAGCGCAAAGCGACCTGGGCAGAGCGTCTTGATGCGCTAAAAGAAGCCAGTTGGGCAATGCTACTCCCCGTGATCATTCTCGGCGGTATCTATTCCGGTATCTTCACACCTACCGAATCAGCCGCCATTGGTGTGCTCTATGGCTTATTCTTTGGCATGTTTGTTTATAAAGAGCTCAAACCAGCGCAAGTTGTGAAAATCATTCTAGAGTCGTCACTGTTAGTTGGCGCAGTACTCGTCATTGTGGGTGCGTCCGTGACGTTTGGCCGCATATTGACCCTAGAACGTCTACCGACCGAGATTGCTCAGTTCATTCTATCGATTACTGAAAACAAACTTCTGATACTGCTTTGCATCAATGTCCTGTTGTTGCTTGTCGGTACCTTTATGGAAACGCTGGCAGCCATTGTTATTCTCACGCCAATTCTGTTACCCATTACGTCAGCACTCGGCATGGATCCCGTTCATTTTGGGATCGTGATGATCGTGAACTTGGCCATTGGCTTTGTTACGCCTCCTCTGGGTGCCAACCTGTTTATGGCAAGTCAGGTAGGCAAAGTACCGATAGAGTCGCTCTCTAAAGCCATCATGGGTTGGATTGGTGCAATGATAGTGGCCTTGATGTTGATTACCTTCATCCCTGCCATCTCGCTATCATTACCTGCGCTTTTATCCTGATCGTTGCACTCATAGAGCGCTTATGACTGTTATAGCCACTAGATAAACACCTTTCTAGTGGCTTATTCGTTATCTACTTCCGATTTAATAAAAAAGCCTTTAAGCATTCGTATGCAAAGGGAAAATCTGAAAGATATTAGGATAATTGACACCAAAATAGCTGAATATTAGCGATAAAGTCTATTTGGGTGCCTTGATCTGCATGATTATCAGTTTTGGCTTAATCATTTGTTTCCATTCAAACAGATCAAAATAAATTAAGCGATTAAAAAACAATAAGATACTAGAAAATTCATACAAAAAACTTTGACCTCCTTTCTTATTAACACGTCTCGATAAGAGATAGCTTCCATCTCGCCTGTACTTTTTTAGTTTATTTTCCGCTCAATTGTTAAAAATCTGATCATCAGCACGCTATTTAAACAACCGAAAAACAATCCGTTGACAAAATGGCAACATGATATATTTTGAATACGTAATCAAAACATAATTATTCAATTACGGAGGTGATTTATGGCCATGGTTGGCTTCGATGAAAAGTGGCGTGATTTTCCCGACTACATTCTTGGTATCACAAAAGAGATTTGGGAAGACCGAGGTTTAAACACCTTAGAACACTACTACTCTCCCGACATTGTTGTGCGTACTCCACTCTCTATCGTTCAAGGAAACGAAGGGGTGATCAGTGCAACAATGGCGACACTGGCCGAGTTTCCCGATCGCACGCTATATGGCGAAGACGTCATTTGGTCAGGCACCCCGGAACAAGGCATGCTTTCTTCTCATCGAATCATCTCTACTGCAACACACAGTGGCAACGGCTTCTACGGGCAAGCCTCGAACCGCAAAATTCGTTTCCGTATTATCGCAGATTGCCACGCTATCAATAACCAAATCAATGACGAATGGTTGGTTCGCGATCAAGCCGATATCGCGAAACAACTGGGTATGACGTCAGAAGAGTTTGCACGCCAACAAATCGAATTTGAAGGTGGCGTGGAATCAAGCCCATTTCCGTTCACACCTGAAGTCGACATTCCTGGACCTTATTTGGGCGTAGGCAACGACAACGAATATGGTCAGCGATACGAAGCAATTCTCAGAAGCCTTATGAATGCCGAGTTCTCTATAGTACCGAAAGAGTACGACCGCGCTTGCATCGGCGAATACAGTGGCGGTCAAACTGCCCTATCACACTCGGAAGTCGATCATTTTTGGATGGCACTTCGTGCGTCTTTCCCAAATGCTCAATTTACCGTTCACCATCGTATTGGCCGAGATGACGACATGATGTCACCACGCGCGGCAATTCGATGGTCTTTGCACGGTAAGCATGAGGGATACGGGATGTTTGGTAAGCCTTCAGGAAAAGAGGTTTACATCATGGGGATCAGCCACGCTGAGTTTGGCCCTTGGGGTCTTCGTCGCGAATTCACTTTGTTTGACGAGACCGCAATCTGGAAGCAAATCCTGCTACAACAAGGCTAACGGCTGACTAAACACTATTTATTAAAATCACAGACAGTAAGGAAGCAACATGTCACTCAACATCATCGAACAGTTCTACCAGAACTACTTCAAAGCCGCAGACATCGAGCAAAAACAGGCCGCTCTGCAAACTTTGAACCCTGACGTAAAATGGTGCGTGGCGCACCCTGTGAACGATCTTAATGGCCCAGATGCAACCCACGAATCTTTCCTCTCACCACTTGTGAATGCTTTGCCTGACGCCGAGCGCCGACCAATAATTGTGATGCACGGCGAATACGAAGGCCGCACTTGGTACAACTCTACCGGCTACTTTATCGGTACATTTGAACAACCACTATTTGGCATCCCAGCAACAGGGAAAACACTCTACTTGCGTTACACCGAAATGGTGTGTGTGGAGAACGACCAAATCACCGAATCTTACATGATCCCAGACTTCATCGACGCGATGAATCAAGCAGGCTGCAACCCTCTTCGTAAAAGTTTAGGTCACGATGGCTTGGTTCCTTCTCCTGCGACTTCTGACGGTATTCAACAATCTGTTGTGTCTTTGGGAGAAAGTGAAAAGAGCGCCCAGCTGGTTGAAGATATGCTGTCTTGCTTGGGTCGTTTTGATGGTCAAGATCTTTTCTCGATGGATTTAGAAAACTACTGGCACAATGACTTCATGTGGTACGGCCCTGCAGGTATTGGTACTACGCGCGGTATCAAAGGTTTCCGTAACCACCACCAAGCACCATTCGTGTTCGCCTTCCCTGATCGAAGTGTCGATATTGAGGTCAATTTTTTGGCCAAAAATGACTACGTATCCACAGGTGGTTGGCCACATATGCATGGTACTCACACTGGTCACAGTGGCTGGCTCGGTCTCGCCCCGACAGGAAAACACATCGAACTTCGCGTTATGGACATTTGGCGACGCGAAGGCGATTTACTGAAGGAAAACTGGGTGGCGATCGACATCGTTCATATCCTGCTGCAGCTTGGCTATGACGTGTTTGCACAAATGAAAGAACAGTTAGAAGGACCTAATTATGCATGAGTTTGGCGCACTTAACTGGAGCATCCTTGGGGGATACATCGCCCTAACGCTAGTATTGGGTGCGGTGATTGGTAAGCGAGTAACTTCAGCTAGCCAATTCGCTTTGGGTGATAAGAGCATCCCTTGGTGGGCGATCGGTATTTCTGTCGTTTGTACTTACGTGAGTGCCATGTCGTTCCTTGGCGGGCCAGCTTGGTCTTACAAAGAAGGCCTGTCGGTTATCGCGATTCACCTCAATTATCCGCTGGTGATCTTCTTCATCGTGGCTGTGTTTATGCCGTTTTTCTACAACAGCGGTTTAACCTCCATCTACGAGTATCAAGAACGACGCTTCGGTAAGGCTTCACGACTGACTTTGTCGTTTATCTTCCTTATCAAACAAGCATTGAGCTCGGCAGCCGTACTCTACGCGACAGCAATGATTTTAGAGTTCATTACTGGTATCGACGTGATGTACTGCATCATGATCGTCACTGCAATTGCCCTTATCTACACCGTAATGGGCGGTATCGCGGCTGTCATTTGGACCGATGTGATTCAAGCTGTAATCTTATTTATTGGCGCATTCATCATCATTGAAGCCGTTTGGAATGGCATGCCTGCTCCAATGACGGAGGTCATGGCAGAGCTCAAAGCGAAAGGAATGACCGATGCCCTACAGACAAGTTTTGACCTAAGCCAAGTAACGACGGTATGGGCTGGCGTTATCGCAATGACGATGTTCCACACCACCGTGTATGGCGGTAACCAGATGATGGTACAACGTTGTATGGCCGCGAAAAACATGGGCGATGCGAAAAAGGCAATGTTGATGATGGGCTACGTGGCCTTCTTTATTTACTTTGTCTTTATCTTGCTTGGCGTCCTATTCAACGCTTATTACGACGGTAAAGAGTTTGAAAATGGCAACACCATCATTCTTCATTACGCGAGTGAATATGGAATGCCAGGCTTGATGGGCATCATTGCAGCTGCGATTCTGGCGGCAAGTATGTCGAGTCTCGATTCCGCCTTTAACTCAATGGCGACCGTTTCTGTGGCTGACTTTTACAAACGCTTCTACAAGCAAAACGAGTCGGAAGAGCATTACTTAAAGGTATCGCGTTTCTTCACGGTGGCGTGGGCGATTTTGGTCATCATTCCAGCGATCATGTTTGCCACCAGCACCGGCTCGGTACTGGAAGTGCTGAGTAAGGCAGGCTCTTACTTTGTCGGTGCGAGCTTCTGTATGTTTGTCCTTGGGTTCTACTCAAAACACATTACTGAAAAAGGCTTGTTGATTGGCGTTGCTGCTAGCTTCTTGGTGATTTGGTATGTAGCCGTTGCGACCGATATTGCGTGGCCTTGGTATTGCGTGATTGGCGTCCTTGTGAATGCCGTTGTTGCTTACATTGCTAGCCTTCTCCTGACGGGTAAACAAGATGAAATGCATCTTTACACAGTGAAAGGCCAGCAAGCGGAATATGCTCGTCTAAATAAACCAATCAAGGAAGATGGTTGGTATGTCGTTCCCGGCAAAATCGATGCTCCATGTTATGGCTTACTAGTGATGTTTGTGTTCTCTCTCGTGATGCTTTGGGGGATCAACGCGTTTACCGACAACGCTCCTATGCTGATTAACTTTATGCGTGGCTGCTCTATTCTTGTCGCAACCGCTTGCATCGGATACATGGGGTATTCACTCCTCTCCCCGAAACGTAAAGTTGCAGTCAAACAAGCAAATTAATGTTCTTTACGTAGATACTGTACGTCCAACAAACGGACAGTATCTACGCTCTAGCTCTAGTGCTAGCTCAAAGCAAATCGAATGGGTTAACCCACATTTTGCTTTTTAATACTCCAAAGCCATTATTCTACTTAGGATACCCGTTGAACATTTATGAATACGTACCTATTTATGCTAGTCTTATGACCTCAATTACTGGCAACTAAGTTTTATTCATGAAATCAATTAAACACGTAGTCACATCAAAAGATGTGGCAAAGATGGCAGGCGTCTCTCAATCTACTGTATCGCGCGTGTTTGTTCCGGGTAGCTCAGTATCCGAAAAGACCAAGCAAAAAGTCTTTGAAGCGGCTAAAGCCCTTAACTACCGCCCTAACGCCTTTGCACGTAGCCTGACCACAAACGAATCGAAATTGATAGGTTTGGTGTTTCCTGATGCGGATTATCCTATCCATATGAAAACACTGCAATTAATTTCCAGTGAGTTACAGAAAAAAGGTTATTCTGCCGTATTGATTCCATGGCAAGTGGATGAAGAAGAGGGCCACTCAATCCCAAATATCTTCCAGTATCGCGTCGATGGTGTCATTGCTGCTTCCGCAACCTTCAATAAGTCCCTTTATGAAGAATGTGAAGAGTTTAATATCCCAATTGTTCAATACGCACGAGTTGTTGAAGGTACTAGGAGTAGCTACGTTATCAGTGACAACTACGAAGCAGGCCAACAAGCCGCGCAACTTCTGCACAAAAGTGGCGTGAAGAACGCGGTTTATTTGACGGGAGAAGTGCCAACCTTTACGAATGACGAACGCCAAAGCGGCTTCTGCTCTGAATTTGAAGACCTAACCGGCAAGACGCCACGCATCATTGAAGCCAGCTATGACTACGCGAGCTCACTTGATAAAGTCCGTGCCATACTGGCAGACAAAAATCGGCCTGAAGCGGTGTTCTGTGCAACCGATAACCTTGCTATGGCGGTCATGGATATCGCCCGTATAGAATGCGGGTTGAGCATTCCTCAGGACTTACAAGTCATTGGCTTTGATAATATTCCTCAGACAGAATGGTTGAGCTATCAACTAACCACATTCCGCCAGGATTTCCGTCGCCTCGCTCGCGAGTGCGTGAAGATCATTGTTGATCAAATTAATACGAAAAACGGCAGCCTAGTAAAAATGATGGTGCCAGTGAAGTTAATCGAGCGACAGACAACAAAAGCTTAAATAGCTATAGCCAGCCATTCGGTTGGCTTTTTTATGTGCCTCTGACTCCCAAACGGCTCATTTAGTGTTGTCAGTATTAATGAACCCATGTATATTTGTGAGCCATTACACTATATGAACCAAACAAAAAAGGCTCATAATCCTTATGACCACGTATCTTTACACTCGTTATTCGCCAAAAAATCGAGCTTACCAAGAGCACCTTAATACTCTAAAAGCTTTTGCACCCGAAGCTCAGCATTTTGAGGATAAGGTTCGTGGTTGCATGCCTCCAACCGAGAGAGAGGCATTCTTACGACTGCTCGATTCCGTCAGAGCTGGGGATACGATTGTGCTCTGGTGGCTGACCGCATTTGGTCGCGACTTTAGTCAAGCATTGAACACGATAAAAATGCTACTCGATAAAGGGGTAACATTGAAAACCGTATGTGAATCACTAACTTTTGAGCCAGGTTCTGTTCAAACTCAAACACTACTCACAGTGTTATCTGGATATGGGAAAGTGCAGACTGAACATCGCCTGTTTGCCGCAGAGCAAGGGCGACAGGCCATTAAAGAGCAGCCAGAATTATGGAAACAGAAGTTTCGCGGCCGCCCCGCAAACAAAACCAAACACCAACAGATCGCAACGTTACTGCTAGAAGGCTACACATTGCAAAACGTAGCAGAGCAATGCGAAGTCAGTCTATCGACTGTGAAGCGGGTCAAAGCAAAGCTAAATGAAGTGGATGACGAAGGCGGCTTAAGATCACGACGCCAAAAAGGTTGTTTGAATGGAGACCAGTCATGAGTCGCCCAATCAACTTTCATACTATACTACTCGCCTGTCTTATTATTAGCGTTGGCCAGTTGAGCATGGGGCTAGTCATGCCCTCTTTGCCATGGATAGCAAAAGACTTTTCCATCTCCCTCGACCAAGCTCAACTACTTGTGAGTATTTATTTGCTCGGCTTTGGCCCCTCTCAATTTATCTACGGGCCAGTGTCAGATGCTTTAGGACGAAAAAGAGTATTACTTACCGGTTTACTCATCGCGATGTCTGGTCTGCTGATGATTATTTTCTTCAGTGACACATTTACAGGGATGGTGATGGGGCGCTTTTTACAAGGGTTAGGTACAGGATGCTGCGCGGTACTCGCGAGGGCGTCGACTCGAGATAGATTTAGCGGGGATGAACTCCCAGTGGCAATGTCTTACATCGCCATGGCGGCTTCAATCACGCCACTTATTGCACCTGTGATTGGCGGCTTTATCAACTTCCACTTCGGTTGGAGTATGGTGTTTATTTCTCTGTTGGGCTATGTCTCGCTGGCCTGGGTAATCATCGCCTTTAAGTTCACAGAAACCATCGCAAAACGTTCTGTCATTCCGTCACCCCGAAAAATGTTACTCCAATACAAGAGCTTACTTACGTCTCGTTACTTTATGAGTTTCGCCAGTATCAGTTGGTTAAACTTCAGCTTAATGATTACGACAGTCTCTGTGATGCCATTTATCATGCAAGATCAAATTGGCATGACCTCCGCTCAATACGCGATGTGGGCGCTCATTCCCGCTTTGGGTATGTTATGTGGTACCACGATTTGTAACCGAGTAAGGCCAATTATTGGCAATAAAAAAATGCTGCTTTGCACCCCATTTCTTCACCTTACTGCCGCAATATGGCTATTTTTCTGTCCCGTTGAGCCTCTATTTCTGATGCTAGGACAGCTATTAATGATCTTGGGTAATGGTATTGCCCTACCTTGTGCACAAGCGATGGTAATGCAACCTTATAAAAAGCAAGCAGGTGCCGCAGCGGCAATGTCTGGTGGTGGACAAATGGTCGTCTCCTCATTGGTCAGCTTAACTCTGGTGCAGCTTGGATTGAGTCAAGCATGGCATCTAGCGATCGTTATCGTAATATTTGCATCGCTTACCTTCACCAACATTCAACGTGGCTTCAGTGCAGAGCAACCTTCAGAACGATAACAAAAAACATACTATTGTCCTTATAGTTACGACAAATCGTATAAACTTAAATTTAGGAAAAGTTGGCGGATACTAACATGATGTTGCATTTAAGAATGGGCGCCTTAACACTCGCCACATTGATATCCGCTGGCACTGATGCGAGCGCCAACGAGAACTGGCAGTTCGAGAGTGACAAGAATGGAATCACAATTTACTCCCGAGAACATAGTGACGGTTTAGTTGAGATCCGTGCCCGGATGTTCACACCCACCAGCTATGGTGCATTTTTAACGCTACTGGAAGACAGTGACAATATCCCGAACTGGATTGACAATGCCAGTCATAGCCGGGTTTTAAATCAGATATCGGCCACCGAGAACATCGTTTACACCCAGTTTAAAGCACCATGGCCTGCCAAAAATCGGGATATGGTCACCTACTCAAAGTACTGGGTCGATGAGCTGGGATTCACGATAGAAATCAAAAGCGCACCTGACTCATATCTTGCTGAACAAAATGGTTATGTTCGAATTCGCTCGGTTGATGCGACTTGGGAGTTACAAAAACTCACAAACGATACAACACTCGTGGAATACAAGGCGTTTGCTGAACCCGGAGGTCTATTGCCAAACTGGCTGATCAACAAACTCTCAAAAGAAAGTGCATGGGCGACATTTAGTAATTTAAGAAAAGAGTTACCTGAATATCAGCAATACTCTCATCCTCAAATAGATGAGTAAGCGTCGCTCTTCCCACTCGCTTTTTAATACGGTACATAATAACAAAAGGCGGCATATGCCGCCTTTTTCTACTCAATGTGTTACTGTTGTGCAACCGTTACAGGTTTAGTTGCACCACGGTAATCAAACTCAAAACCAATACCTTGGTCTGTCACGTCCATCGTCATACCACCAACAAGCTCGCCTTGTAAGCTTTTGACAACATCATCCGGAACCGGCTCCCCAGTGATTGACGACGCACTCTCTAGCACTTCCAAAATACGCTCTGAATCAAAATCAAAGCTGAACAAGCCATTTGGAGAAAGTGATTGCGCCATCACTTCTTTGCTTGCTTCCGCAGCACTATCACCACTGTAAAGGGTGAAATGGTTTTCGTTTAGACGAGCAAACACGTCCACCTTCATGCCAGTATGCATCTCTAATAGCTCACTGACATTAACAGGTTGGTTATCCGGTTGAATTTGCAATTGAGCAAGTTCAGGAACGAACATTTGCGCAGTTTGAATAAGCATCATTGGATCATTGGCAGAAAGAGACAACATACCATCTAGCTGGCTAAATACTTCACCATGCTGAGCATTAGTATCTACTTTGATATCAAACATTTGCAGGCTTAACCCTTTAAGGCCGTTAACCATGCCTGACCCCATGCTTACAGCGGCTGCTGGATTCTGGCCGCCCATCTCTTGCTGCATTTGTGTCAATAAAGAGCATTGGTATTGAGGCTGAGTCAAGTCAGCCCAGATCTGACCAATCGATGGCGCTAGCGTATTGATGTCTAAACCAAGCGCCATACTAAAGAAACTCTTATCACTTTTAGACTCTGCCAATACACCACGAATCGACTTGAGCGCATCTAGAATCACTTTATTGTTGGACTCAACAACAAAAGAACCTTTAATGAACGCCTGATCGCCTTTCATCTTGTATTCTGCAAACGCGACGGACTGAGGCCAGTTTTCTGCAACTTGAGTAAGCTCAGTATGGCAGGCTGGTGAACGCATTTCCTCAATAGTTGGTTCAGGATCTATTGCATCCAACGTGCTGATTTGACGAGCAAACATATTGCCATCTTTCGTCGTCAAACCTTTAATCACTTCGCGATGATCAAAGTAACCAAAAGAGTTGTTGTTTTCACCGTATTTGGCTTGCAACGCCTCAAGACGTCCACTCTCAGCAATATTTTGACTTGGTGCTTCAAGCCCTAATGCCATTTTAATCGGGTTTTGAACGCCCAGTTGCGGAACATCAACCGTTAACGTAAGCACGTTATCAACCACGGCTACAACCAAGCCAATACCGTCCTGCGGGTCAATTGAATCAGTCATCTCGTAACGACGATACTCGACTTCACCAAGCTTAACCAACTCATGCTTAGCGCCGCTCATCTGCTCTTCATGATCCAGTGTTTTCCATAACGCGGCAGGGTCTTCAATATCCACTTTGTACACCGGTACCATACCAATTGTGTACAACACAGGATTAATGTTTTCCCCGGTGCCCAAATAAGCTTTTAATGTTTCTGGCGACGCAGCACTCTCTAGGTATCCATCGAATAAATTAACTGCAAACTGCTGTTGTGGAGACAGTGGTTCATCGGCAAAAAGTTCTGCAATCGAGCCTTGGTTCGCCGTACCGAATGCGTTCATGTATTTATAATGGTTAAAAGGTTCAGTCTGATACGTCACCATAAGTGAATCTGCAGGAACTTGCGTTAACAGTGAGCCTGCATCACTCGCGGTAGTATTGTTTTGGTACAGGTAGCCAGCGCCCCCTGCTGCTGCGACCACTGCTGTAGCCAATAGTAGTTTTTTCACGACCAACTCCGTTGTCATAGTTATGTGTTCCTAAACGAAATGTAACGCTTAGGTTTAAAGCCAATGAATAGTGCTTTATATCAACCGCTATCATAAACAAGTTATCGATGTAATGAATGTCGGTTTGATAAATTATCCAACATTTATAAGGCAAACCGTGAAGTAAGTTGAATTGCGTGCGGATGCTATTGGCAATATTCACAATCCAATTTCTCGGATAACCGCCTTAAAAATCATAATATTCAGTTAAATGAAGCGATTTGGAGTAATTACGACCAAAATCAGCAGAATATTAAATCTTTATTGAGTCTTTTATCTAATATCTGAAAACGCCTCACGACCTGACACTTCTTTCCAATTTGCCTCTGGCAGTCCCTACTCGTTTTCCTTACATTCCTACTAACTCAGTGACGAGACGTATACCAAATACGAGCAATAGAAGACGATGAAAGACCAGTTGACGATCTCTATATCAACTATCAATGGCTCAAGACATTGGTACTTCAGTAAAAGGATGCAACGCAACATAAAAACGTTTTTCGTTTTTTTTGTTGTTGCTCTGGCCGCGACCGTAATCTTAATTCATCACTTGTACACTCGCGTTGATAATGCAGCGTTAAAACAAGCTGAATTGACAGAGCATTCACGCACCATGGGTGAAGAGCTCAGCACACTGAAAACACTTAAATCAGAGCTAGAAAATGACCTTTCAGAACGGGAAGAACGGGTACAACTTGTTTCGGAACGTTTGGGTGAATTAGAGAAAGTGCTTGGGGTTGGAGAACATACCTCGACAAATAACTTGGATGCTAGGCTCGATGCAGCGGCGATAACCTCAAACGTTCGCATGGTGTTATTAAACCAAATACCAAGTGGCTCTCCAGTCGGCAACGTACGGCTATCTTCCGGATTCGGTAAGCGTATCCATCCGGTGACAAAAGTTGCCAAAATGCATCGTGGGCTCGATTTTGCCGTAAATATCGGTACCAAAATTTATGCCCCTGCCGATGGGGTAGTGGAAGTTACCCGCCGCAGTAATAAAGGCTCTGGTAACTTCCTCAGGCTACAACATTCTTTCGGTTTTTCGAGTTCTTATTCGCACTTGAAAGCGTTCAAAGTAAAAAGTGGTCAGTTCGTCAAAAAAGGGCAGCTGATTGCAATTTCCGGCAACAGTGGGCTCTCTTCTGGCCCTCACCTGCATTACGAGGTGCGATTTGTTGGGCGAGCACTGAATCCGAAACCATTTGTCGATTGGAGCCTTAATGATTTCGAAGACATTTTTACTAAGGAGCGAAGAATACGATGGGAATCTTTAATCAAAACAGTGGAACAACGAGTAGCTCAGCAGCTTCAACTCTCATCGCCAAAGGCTGTTCTCTTAGCGGAGAACTCAAAGTAGAAAACGATGTCCAGATTGATGGCATCGTCGATGGTCAAATTAACGTGGAAGGCACTCTCGTTGTCGCAGAAAGCGGGCGAGTAAACGGTGAAATCTACGCTAAACAGCTGATCATTAACGGCATGATGGACGGAAACTGTCACGCAGAACACATTCAAGTGCTTGCCAAGGGACGCGTAAGCGGTAGGATCTGGAGCAATAACCTCAGCATTGAACCTGGTGGCAAATTCTTTGGTGAAGCAGCCGAATTACCTGAAAAGGAAGTGGTAACGTTAAAGGGTAAGGCTCAAGACAGTGCGAACACAAAAGAAAACAACACCAACAATGAAAAGCGACTTGCGCGTAAATCAGCATAAAACGCTCTGATTAAAGTGCTTAAAAAAGACGGCTTTCACGCCGTCTTTTTTATTACTATTGCCACGATTTTCGTCAGAAACTACGTGATTATTCGGCCGGATTTAAAACCATCACCGAGCGTTTTGCTTGTGGACCAAAAGCTGATTTTGCATGCGCTTTCACTTCATCTAACGTCACACTCTTAGCCACTTTCTCAACGTCAAGCAACACATCGACGCCGTAATCATGCACCAAATAACGAGTATATGCCCATGATCTCTGTGCTGGGTTGTCATCCAATCCTTGCATCGCGACTGCCAGTTGTTTCGCGGCCGTATCCACTTCTTTTTGGGTAATATTTGACGCTAAACCATCAAACACTTTGCCCAGTTTACTCTCTAAAAGTGCCACGTCTTCGGGCTCAACTTGAGACTCCAAGAGCCAATCAGAGATGGGTTCGCGATCTTGTGTCATGGTGTAAATGCTCGGGCTGTAATCAAGGCTAGACTCTTCTCGCACAATATCCAAAACACGTGCATTACTAATACGTTGCAAAATATCTTCGATAACCGTGTCTCTTGCCGTACGTTGGTAATCGCTCGTATTAGTCAAACGCATTACATACAACGATGAAGGTTCATGCCCATCCGCAACCACAGTTCGCTCCGGCACTTCCGGGTTAAACGCAACGTGATAATCAATCGAACGACTCGGTTTCATTTCGATAGAGGCCACATACTTACGCAAAAGTGGTGTAATTTCTTCCGGCTCTACGTTTGCAACAATAACCATCTTAAAACCATCATTGGTTTTGAAAAGTTGCTCATGCACCGCTAGTATCTGCTCGGAAGTCACTTGTTCAACATCATCACTGGACACTATACGATGACGACTACCCGGCAAATAAGAATTGCCGTTTGCTTTTTGAATCAGTTTTCCCATCGGTGATTCAAAAAAAGCGCCGCTCTGCTGTTTAAACTCTTGCTTCGCTGCCGCCATCTGGCGCTCGTCGACTTTAATCTCCGTCGCTAGGTTGTATAGTCCATTCAAAGCATCAGTTAGGTGCGTATTTGGCGCCGTAATTTGCGCTCCGTGACTGGTCGCATCAAGCATCGCGCCAAGCGCAATGTTGTTTTTGCGTAAGTAGCTATCTAGCTCTGAACCAGAAAATGCCCCTAACCCACTGCGTATTGCCGTTGTTGCTGCGATTTCATAAGCGGCATACAACGTCGGATCAACAGCGGCTTTACCACCTTGGCTCGCATAGTAAATATACGCTCGACCACCCGCTTTAGTATCTTTTTGGAACCACACTTCGACACCGTTTGATAGCGTATAGACTTGAAAACCACCCGCTTCCTGACGCATGCTCGTGATGCTGCCTTCCTGGGTAGGCTTTAAGAATCCATCCACTTTGTCATACATCTCTAGCGGTTTTTCGCCAGTTTGAAGATAGGCACTGTTTAGAGCGGCAAATACACCGTTGAACTGCTCTGACGTTTCGCTTTTCCCCAAACCAATAAAAAAGCTTGGCTGCTGAGATAATAAAGCCGTAAATTGTGTGTTAATGCTCTCTAAATTCTCGTTGTTGATGAATTCTGCCAAACTCTGGGCATAATTCTCTTTTGATTGGCTGACACTGTCTTGTCCAATTTGAAAAACACGTGCTTCTGCGTAACTGTTTGGCTTACGCTGACTCCAATCTGAATCAATATTTGCAAGTTCACCTTGCCAATTTGACATAACGCTATCTAACTCGGATTGAGTCGCACCATAATCTCTCAACGACGCTAAGGTACGAATGAAAGTCTGGTGCATTTGTTCGCGGCGATCTGGTGCAAACGAAATCCCTGCCGACATCATACGCTGATAGTTAGAGTAATAGGGCTCTGCATAAGCGTATTGAAAAGGTTCAGCGGCATCACTGAGTACACGGATCAAACGCTGTTGAATGAGTTGTGTTGCGACTTCATCACGCCACACTTCATGTTGTTGCTCAATCGTCGTGCCGCCACTTAGACCACGCTCAATCACTAAATGAAGACTTGGTGATTCCATCGTGTTACTTGGCAAGATTCTGTTTTCGTTGTTCACTCGAATATCACGGCGCTTCTCTATTACCGTATCCGAGGTACTTTCCCAGTTCGAGAACTTGCTTTTGATAATCTTGGACAGTGAATCTACGTCGATATTACCAGTCACAATCAACTCGGCATTTTGTGGCTGGTACCATTTGTCGTAAAACGCCTTTAACTTACTTGAGGAAGCATTTTGAATCGCTTCGCGAGTACCAATTGGGTCATGCTCACCATATATAGTGCCTTCAATCGAGGCTTGGTAAGCATGCATAGAAAAGGACTTATCATCCGGATTAGCACGTCGCCATTCACCGAGAATCACCCCTTTTTCTTTCTCTACTTGCTCAGGAGCAAACTCAAGCCCGTTACCGATATCTCTCATCCACTTCAGGGCATCTTCTAGCTTCGTATTATTCGCAAGGTCAAGTTGGTAAGACGTTTGCTGATAACTGGTAAAAGCGTTGATATCAGCGCCAAAGCTACCACCAGATTGCTCGAAAAGTTTGACAACGTCGTTACCGGTAAAATGCTCACTACCATTAAACGCCATATGCTCAACAAAGTGAGCGTAACCCTTTTGAGAGGATGTTTCTTGGAATGAGCCGATATTCATCACCAAACGGACCGAGACTTCTTGGTCTTCTGTTGGATAAAGATGGTATTTCATACCGTTCGATAACTGGTCCACGTGCCAGTTGGCGTCAGGTTGAATCGGCGTCGACTGTTGTATCAGAGCACACCCTGACACTAATAACGCGGGGACTAACAATATACTGCGCATAACGATTGCCCATAACAATGATTAAGCTAATCAATATATATCCGGTGCTATAACCTTCACATTTTTAATGGATTATCAAATACGCAAATGTGATAAAGATCACCATTTATTGAAATGAATTCTCATTTACAAAAATCGACAAATCCTTACTTTACAAATACATAAATAATATCGTCCCAAATCCTTTTGCTTATTTGATGTAAAACTCAAATTCGCGACATGGAGTCAGTATTTATTTTGAGCAATAAAATATAATTATTGAACAGATTCGAATCTGACTTTCTGCTGCATATTCAACAGCGCAGAGAGCACTGATGAGAATAAAAACACAACAACTATTATTCAAAGATCTATTATTCGCTTTATGTTCAAAAATCTATCATTAAAAAACAAACTGGCAATCTCTGCCAGTGCCGCCATCATTCTAGGGGGAGTGCTGGTAGAGGGGCTGTCTTTTCGAGATTCATTAAATAGGCTCGATGTCGAAGTCGCACAGCGACTAGAAAGCACTAGCGCATCTTACAATCAATACGTAAAGGACTGGCTACTCTCTAAAGAGCGCGCACTGACTTCACTCTCTTCTGATTCAGAGAAACGTTCTCTGGTTACACATTTGAAACAAGTCCGAGACTCTGGCGCGTTCGATAACGTTTTCCTCGCTTACCCGGACGGGTCACAAGACAACGCTAATGGGGTGGTTTTGCCACCAGGTAATAACGATCCTCGCAAGTGGGGCTGGTACACCAACGCCATTGCCAATCCATCGAAAGTCTTTATGGATAATCCGACCGTTGCTGCTGCAACTGGTGCGAATGTGGTGTCGCTCGGTAAAGCCCTGCAATTGCATGGTCAAACCGTCGTTCTGGGTGCTGACGTAGAGATCGGTGATATCCTGAACAGCCTCAACCAAGTGATCCTACCGGGTGAAGGTTATATGTTTATTGCCAATGAACAGGGCAATATTTTCACTCATAACAACGGTAAACTGCTGAATCAACCGGTTAGCAAGCTAGGCCTCAACAACAACGACATTACGTCAGCCGCACGTTCAGGTACAGAACGTCGCGTCTCTATTAACGACATCGAATATGTGATTTACGCGCGCCACATAGAGGGTACCAAACTCACAACGGTCACAGTGTTAGATCAAAACTCGTTGGTTGCCCCACTTTACGATGCAGTTTGGGATCAAATCATCGCAACCACTATCGTCGTCGTTATCTGTGTGGCTTTGTTTAACCTGCTATGTAACATCTTGTTCCGTCCGCTCTACAATGTTTCGAATGCGCTTGCGCAAATCGCCAACGGTAGCGGCGATCTGACTCAACGCATCAAAGTAGAAAACCGTGACGAAGTTGGTGAACTGGCTGAAAACTTCAACCAGTTTGTTGAAAGTTTACAGCAGCTTATTGGTCATATTCGTCACCAAGCGGAAGAACTAAGCCAGCAATCAGAACTGAGCACGACTCGCGCGAATCAGTCGGTTTCTGATCTGAACCATCAGCAACAAGAAATCACTATGGTGGCGACCGCTGTGACCGAAATGGCATCGGCAACGCAAGAGATTGCCGCACATGCAGAGCAGACGGCTAAAGCCGCTCAAGACTCTTCAGCAAGCACACAAAATGGTCATGAGTTGGTGATCAACTCCAAATCGTCCATCAATAATTTGTCTTCTGAAGTCAACCAAGCGAGCGTTGTCATCGGTGAGCTCAACCAGCACGCGCAAGACATCTCAACCGTGCTATCAACGATTCGAGACATCGCAGAGCAAACCAACTTACTGGCTCTGAATGCGGCGATTGAAGCGGCGCGTGCAGGTGAACAAGGTCGCGGTTTTGCCGTTGTTGCAGACGAGGTTCGCGTGCTATCACAACGCACACACACCTCAACCGAAGAAATTCGCTCGACGATCGAGACCTTGCAGCAAACCACACAACGCGCTGTGACTATCATGGATACAAGCTCTCAGCTCGCGCAAGGTTCGGTGGAAGATGCTGATCGCGCAGCACTGGCTCTGGATGAAATCAACGCGGCCGTTGCGCTGATCAGCGATATGGCAACGCAAATTGCGACAGCCGCCGAAGAGCAAACGCACGTAACCAATGAAATCACGCAAAACGTCACGTCCATTAAAGATGTGACCGATCACTTGGTAGTTGGTGCCGAAGAATCGATGAATCAATCTGCTGAGCTGAAATCGCAAGCTGAGGATCTCAACTCGAAAGTGGCAACGTTTAAACTGGCTTAAACGCCACATTAAGGACGCTCTTAAAAACAACAAACCCCGCTAGCGACTTTGTTACTAGCGGGGTTTGTTTTTATGGATCGACGTTTTTATTGCAGATAGCTTTCGAAAGACGTAAACCTACACCGCCACACACATCGGCGTGCCTGAGATTGGGTCGTTAAATACTCTCGCTTGTAAATCAAACACCGATGCCAACATACCTTCTGTCAGTACCTCTTGCGGTGTTCCCTGCGTGACTAACTGACCTTTTTCCAACACCACCAAATGATCGCAGTAACGGCACGCTTGGTTTAGATCGTGCAGCACTACCACCACTGTTTTGCCTTTGTCGTTCATCTGCCTCATGAGTTTCATCAGCTCAACTTGGTGAGAGAGATCCAAGTAAGTGGTTGGCTCATCAAGCATCACTACGTCGGTATCTTGCGCCATTACCATCGCAATCCACGCCCTTTGTCTTTGGCCACCAGACAACGATTCAACTGGCTTGTCAGCAAACTCAATCACGCCAGTATCTTGCATTGCTTGCTCGACCAAGGCTTTGTCTTGTTGACTTAACCTGCCCCAATGAGAGAGATAAGGCGAGCGGCCATATTCGACCAGTTTTCTGACGGTAATACCTTCAGGACTGACAAGAATCTGCGGCAGCAAAGACAACGAACGCGCCAAGCGTTTATCACCGTAGCTGCTTAGTGGTTTGTCGTCATACAACACTTGGCCAGAAGCAGGTTTATTGATGCGTACCAAGGTTTTTAATAGTGTCGATTTACCGCAACCATTTGGACCAACTAGTGCGGTAATTTTACCTTGAGGAATCGACAAAGAGAGATCTGGAATGATGGTCTGTTTGCCGTACGCGACGGATAAGTTCTGCGTTCGTAACATGCTTACCAACCTCTGTAACGATACAAAAGAAAAATGAAATATGGTGCGCCAATAACAGATGTTAGCACTCCCGCTGGTAGCTCAATTGGCGGCTGTAAGCCTCTCGCTAAACCATCGGCGCAAATCACCAACAAAGCGCCAAGGGTTGCAGCGGCTGGAATCAACAACTTGTGGTTGTGGCCAAACAGCAAACGCGCAAGATGCGGCGCAAGCAGGCCAACAAAGCTGATCGTGCCTGCCACAGACACACTGATGCTCGCCAATAGCACGGCAGCAATCAGCGCAAGAATTTGGATCTGTCTTGGTTTCGTGCCAAGTGTAGTGGCGCTTTCTTCTCCCAGTCCCATAACATCTAGCCGCCAAGCCAGCCAAAACGCCAATGGCAGTAGCAGCAATAAAGCACTCCAAATAAACGGCACTTGTTGCCAGTTTCGTCCCCACAAACTGCCGGTTAGCCATACCATCGCCGTGTTGATTTCAATAGGGTGCACAATCAGAAGAAAATCGATACCGCTGGCTAAAAATGCGCTGACAGCAACACCAATCAGCGCCAAACGTGCTGGTGTTGGTTTCGACCAGTAAGCCAGCACAGCAATAAAGCCAGCAGCAAGCAAGCCTCCCGCCATGGCGACCATCGGCAACATTGCCACTGGCGCATTCGGATACAGCACCAAACAAGCGGTAGCCGCCAGTCCTGCTCCGGCGCTTATCCCCATTAAATCTGGTGAGGCAAGTGGATTACGGATGACGCCTTGAACTAAAACGCCTGACAGCCCCAACCCAGCGCCCACGCCAATGGCGAGCAACATTCTCGGTAATCGATATTGGTGAATCACAAAGTCCGAGTCAGAGAAAGAAAACAGTAATGCAAAAACCTGTTGAGCCGACATGTTCGCCGCGCCAACAAACAGCGTGAGAGAAGACGTAATCAGCAACAATCCAACTAATGCAAACAGTTTGGTTTGATTCATCATGATGATTTCCTCATTGCAATCGCGATAAAGCAAGGTGTGCCCAACAGCGCGGTAATCACGCCCACTGGCGTTTCAGCCGGAAAAGCAATCGCGCGTGATAAAGCATCTGACCACGTCACTAATGTCGCGCCACACAAGGCGGAAACCGGAATGAGAATGTGATAGTTGTGACCAACAATCGGGCGCACCAAGTGCGGCACTAACAACCCGACAAAGCCAATTGGCCCAGCAATCGCTACGCTAGTTCCTGCCAACAGCACAACCGATAAACCACTGATAAATCGCGTAAGACGAATGTTACCACCTAGCCCAACAGCAACTTCGTCCCCCAACGCGAGTAAATTTAAGTTTCGCGCTAAGCCCATGGCGAGCACCAAACCTAAAGTCGCAAAAGGCCACAGTTGCTGCCACTGCTCAGAATCTACCGCAGAGAGTGAACCCGTTAACCAATGCAACACGCTGTAAGCCATGTCATCCGCCAAAATTACCGACGCACGAGTTAACCCTATCAGCAACGCACTGATGGCAATGCCCGCTAGCACTAAGCGCAATGGGTGAGAACGCGCGGAGAAAAAACCGCCCAACAACATGACCGCACCACCACTTAGTAGCGCGCCGAATACCGCGTTGATGATTGGGTTCAATTGACTAAAGAATGGTACGCCGATGGACGCCAAGGCCATAAAACAAGCCGCACCAGCATTAATGCCGAGAATGGATGGCGACGCCAAAGGGTTACGAGTCAATCCTTGCATCAGCACTCCGGATACCGCAAGCGAAGCGCCAATTAATAACCCAGCATAGGTACGAGGCGCACGCAGCGTCGCGAGGATTTGATGCAGCATATTGCCCTCATCAAACGCAAACCAATAGCTTGTCAGATCATTAACGCTCAAAGAAAAGTTGGACCAGCCAATCATTGAGGCTGCATAGCCTGAGAGCGTACACAAGGCCATAGCACAGACAAACAAGCTCGCTTTCCAATGCGATTTGCTAACCGAAGACGCGCTTTCCGAGCTTATCGCCGCACTCATGAGCGCTCCAATAACGCTTCAAGATTGCGGGCAATTTCTTCCGCAGCCAACATGCCGCGATTTAACGACCACAGTTCAGGAGAGACCTCAACAAGTTGCTGTTTTTTCGCCGCAGTTAGCAGCTTAAATAATGGGTTTTTGCGCCACTCATCCACAATATTTGGTTGAGAGTAAAGTCCAACTAGTAACCAATCAGGGTTGGTTTTTAGTAAAAGTTCGAAACTGGTTGGGATATACGCTTTTTGCTCAGATGGAGCCAGCGGGCTTTGGATGCCCAGCGTACTCAAAACGCCCCCAGCGTAAGAAACCGGGCTATGCAGCCACATCCCTTTGTCAGAAACCACACCAAACTGAATGGTTTCTTGTGTCGCAAAATGCTGTTTGAACTCCGCCATTGTCTGTTTGTGCTGCTCAATTCGTTGTGTCATTTTCGCTTGTTTGCCAATTGCCACGCCGATTTTGTGTGCGGATTCAAGATTTTCTTGATATGTCTCACCACGGCTTTTTAACAGCAAAGTTGGCGCAATTCGCTGCAAATCTTGATAAATCGCACGATGACGTTCTGCATCAGCAATGATCAAATCCGGCTTGAGCACCGCAATCGCCTCTAAACTCGGTTGCGAGCGCATGCCGACCGATTGCCAAGGCTCAACCTTGGCACGAACAGCAGGAATGACTCGTGTGGCCTCGTTGTCATCGGCGACGCCTACAGGTGAGACATCGACTGCCGCTAATGCATCGACAAACGAAAATTCTAAAACCACAATACGTTGAGGTATCGCTTCTAGCTCAAAAGTGCCTTGCTCATCTTGCACGCTGCGCACCTGAGAAAATGCGCTAAATGACATCAAAGCTGAGCTCAGTAGCATCAGCAAAACGGTTGAAAAGTGTTTGATCGTAAATTGCTTTTTATTTTTCATCTTGCTTTTTTCCAGTGCTAAGAGTTTTCCAGTACCTAAGATCGGCAAAGTCGCCAAGGTAAATTGGCGACTTTTCTTTTCAAACTCGGTGAACGAAACTCTTAAAACTGATAATTCAGATCCAGTGTGTAAGAGCGTCCCGGAGCTGGGTACCGACCAACTGGGCTTGTATCAATCCCGCGGAAGTAATACTCCTCGTCAAACAAGTTGTTCACCGCAACATTCATGCGTAACTTGCCTTTGTCGTCTTTGTATAAATCCGTGCCTAAGTTGAAGTTCCACACCATGTAAGACGGCACTTTGCCCATTGCACCTGTTGCGTCTTCGTCACTAGTGTTGGCGTTATCAGTATACGAATCACTGAAGTAGAAGCCCGATAGCGTGGTGTCCATGCCGTAAAATGCGTAGGTTGCATCCCAACCAAGCTGATGCTTAGAGGTGTAAGGCAGTTGATTACCTTTATTCTCGCCCTCTTCTTCAAGCGTAGCGTCTAGATAGTTGTAGCTTGCGCCTAAACTCAGTGCAGGTAGTGCTTCAGGCACGTAACGAGCAGAAAGCTCTATGCCTTGGTGAAGTGTTTTTCCGATGTTATCGAAGGTCTGCGTTGAGCTTTGCCATTGCAATTGATCCTCAAAGTCGATGCGATAAAGTGCAGCGTTAAAGCTGGTCGCATCTTGGGTGTAACGCGCGCCGACTTCGTAGTTCCAAGCCAGTTCGCTACCTTCTTCACCCAAACCTCGGATGTAGGCAATTTGTGGCGCACGAAGTGATTTTTGCGCGTTCGCATACGTCACCCACTGGTCAGTTAAGTTGTATGCCACCGTCAAACCTGGCAACCATTCCGTCACGGTGTTGTCTGCCGTTTGTTTTTTACCACGATCGGTAAACGTCATTCGAACCGACTCAACACGCAACCCAGGCGTTACCTTCAATGTATCATTGAACAAACCAATTTCGTTGCTAACGTATCCAGCAAACGCGTCCGTATCTAGATGCCAATCACGCGGAACGCTGGTTGCACCACCGGCGATTGGAGTCTGAGTGAGTTTGTAGTCAATGTCTTCATTAACATAACGGGTACCCACGATCCAGTTTTGAGTAACGGATTTACCTTCGCCAAAGTACATCGCCATTTTTGGCTCTATACCATACACGGTAAATTCACGTGGAGAGGTACGAACGTCCGTCGCTGGCAGAGCCGGATCCGCCCAATGGCCACCCGCGCTGTTAAAGCCCCACTTGAAAAGACGCTCTGACTTATGGCCAAACGTTAGCACTTCTAGCTCGGCACTGTCGGCAAATGGCAAATCGTGAATGTACTTAACACTCCAGCGCGTCGACTTACCTTCATAATCATCGTAAGGACGTTTCGATTGGTGACGATCTTGCTCGTAATCTTGTGGCGAAAGTGCGCCCGGCATTTGCGTTTCAGCATCGTAACGTTGCAGGAATGCTTGAATCTCTTGAGTGTCACTCAGTAGCCACTGTGCTTTGGCTTGGAAGTTCTTCACGTCCGTATCGGAATGTTCACGGAAGCTTTCACCTTTTAGGAAGTTACCTTCCAACTGTAGTGCAAATGTGTCGCTTAACCAGCCGCCCGTGCGTAGGTAAAAATCATTCAGCGGCGCATCACCGCCATCAAACACGGTAAGGCGGTTACTGATTTCAGTTTGCCACGTGTGTGGAATCGGTTTGGTCACTAAGTTGATCACACCACCGACGTTGTTTGGGCCGTACTGTACTGCGGCACCACCGCGTACAATGTCAATACGATCAAGCATCGACAGTGTTGCTGGGAAGATAGACTGACCAGTGTGACCATATGGCGCAAGTGTTAGCGGTACACCATCCATCAAGAACTGAGCATGACCACTACGGCTTGCTTTCAAACCACGTACGGAAATGTTAGGCAATACGCCCGTTCCGCTTTCATCCTGAACTTTAATACCCGGCACGCGCTGCAGCGCGTTATCAATCGAGCCTGCGGCGGTTTTCTCGATTTGATCGCGGGTAATGACGGTACGAGCACCTGGGTACTCTTTGACGTCTTCAATTTCAGATTTACCAATCACGCTACCAGTGACAACGACGGTTTCCATCGCGGTAGTTTGTTCTTTTTTAGCAGGAGCGGCAACCGCGCTCATGGATGTGGCAGAAGCGATTGCAATCGCAAGCACACTGTAAGTGGTAGACAAACCAGCACGTACACGCACTTTACCATCCAAATTCTGGTAAGACATTAAGATCTCCTTTGCGAGAAATTGAGCCTCGGGCAGAATACATCCCGTAGGCTCTCGGGGCTAAACATCCTCAATATGAGGAAAAAATTGGCTAACAGGCGCTAACTACGCACAAAAAGCCTAAAACTGATATCCGTAGCTGAGCATAAACTCGGCTGGTGCGCCGTAGCCAATCTGGTTTAAGCCAGACGTGCCGTTTGTTGCGCCAAGAATGTATTTCTCATCCAAAATGTTGTAAGCGTTCGCTTGGATTTTATGACGACCAGTGGTGTACGCCGCCATCAAATCCACCGTTGTGTAATCGCCAAGTGCGACAGCTTCGTCGTTACCTGCGTAACGGTCGCCCACGTACTTCACACCACCGCCTAAACGCCAGTTGTCATTCAATTGGTAAGTGCTCCAAAGAGAGAACAAGTGGTCTGATACATCGTTCGGCTTTTTGCCTGTGGCTTTGTCTTCCGCGTCCAAGTAGCTGTAACCCACAGAGATGTCCCACTGTTTGGTGATTTGACCGCGAGCCTCTAATTCAATACCTTGGTGACGCACTTCAATTTTATCGATCACATCGCCGTCCACGTTAGTTTGTGGTTGCTCTTGATCAATCTGGAACAGTGCCGCATTCAACATTAATGCGTTATCCAAAAGGTACGCTTTCGCACCCACCTCTTTTAAGTCGGTGTGGAAGAATTCCGCCAATTTTGGATTGATGTAGATACCAGCGTACGGTAACTGCCAAGAGCGCGCTAAACTGGCGTATACGGATGTGTCGGAATTGATGCGGTATACCAAACCAGCACGGTAGCTGACTTTGTCATCATCCAATTTTTCCTTATCTGAGCCCGCTTTTTGTTGTTCGAGCTCCATCGAGTCGTAACGCACGTTACCGATCAAAGAAAGGTCGCCCCACGTATAGACGTCTTGCACATACAAACCTGTCGTGGTGGTGGTATTGTCACGAAATGGCTTAAAGCCCGGATCAGGCGTTGGACCAACGACTGGGTCGTAGATATTTTGCAGAGGAAGCGTTTTGTCACTTGCCAACGTTAGGTCGATATCGATCTGGTTGAAATCTGCACCCACCATCAATTGATTGTCCCTGGTTTCCCAAACCAACTCAGATTGTAAAGTGGTCGTAGTACGTGGATCGTAACCAAAGTTGTTAACGGTTTGAGACACTTCATTACCCGTCACTTTGCCCTGACGCGTGCCTTTTTGCTCAAGTTCGATATGGTTGAACGCCGCTCGGTTGTTCCATACCCATTGATCATTCAGACGCCATTCGTAATCCACCGCAATACGGAGACTGTCTGACTCCTGATAGTCGTTTGTGCCGCCAAAGTAAGTGCTTACTGGCAAATCAACTGGCTTGCCATTTTTTGATGGCACACCACGATACGGCACTAGTTCTTGATGGGCGTATTCCACGTCAATATCAATGGTGTGACCTTCCGCTGGTAACACACGAATGGTCGGTGCAATGAAGAAATCGTTTGAATCAACATGATCAACGTACGAGTCGGCTTGACGGTATTCCAAGTTAATACGCCCGTTGACCTTATCTGTAAACGCCATTGAGCTGTCGACCTGACCAACATACTGGTTGTTGCTGCCTACACTACCGTTTACGTGAGTAAAATTCTCACCGTTAGCGCGTTTCGTCACCAAGTTGATGATGCCCCCAGCCGAACCACGGCCATACAAAGCACCCGCAGGGCCTTTCACAATTTCAACGCGTTCAACGTTCGCTAAGCTGCGGTAAGACTGCAACGTACCGTCATCTCGCAAGCCATCACGGTACATATCGTTGAGTGAATCAAAACCACGTATCATGAACTGATCGCGGCTGCCTTCGCCCAAGGTGTTATTGACCCCGGCTACCCCATCTAGCGCATCCACTAAGCGCACCGCGCCTCGGTCTTGCATTTCTGTTTTCGTTACTACGGATACCGCTTGTGGCACATCAAGCCATTCCACATCGGTTTTGGTGCCTGATTGAGGCATGTGTTCAGCATAACCTTCGTACTGATGCCCGAAGACTTGAATCGTTTCAGTTGCTGATGAGGTTGAGTTCGTCTCTTCTGAAGCCACTGCGCTTGGTGCTACTAGTGAAGAACCAATCGCGACCGCCAAGGGGGTCAGGGTCAATAATTTATTCATTCCATAATTCCGTTTAGTTGTTATAAAGCCAACGGATGGAAATAAGAACAAATATTATTTCTATTTGCAATATTAATTTTATGCTCTATATTTATTTACCCTAAAAACACAACTAACAACAAAAAAAACCAAACATCATAACAATAAACACTAAAACTTCTGCCCTCCGTCTCGCGAGAGGCACATTGGAAGACGACCGTGAGCGACTTTATCAACGTTAGAAGAAAATGTTAGAAAATTAGGAAAGCTCATGAAATCTACGATGATTATCGTAAGTCATGTCGTTAACGATGCAGTCACTCACGGCTTCGTGCCTGCAGCTAAAGCGATGGACCTTCACGTCGTTCTTATCACCGACCATAAGCTCAGCCATTTAGAGCTGGCGAGTCGTGATAGTCACTTTAATCCGGATACCATTCTAGAATGTGATGTCTTCAACCCATTAGAACTCATCGAAACCATCACGGAGCATGAATTAAAGCCAGACGCTATTTTTAGCAATAGTGATCACTTACAAACTTCCACCGCCATCTGCGCGCAATTTTTTGGCCTCCCATCCAAAGATTGGTCTGTCACGTTAAAGGCCAAAAACAAACACTTAACTCGACAAGTGTTAAATGAAAAAGCCCTACCCAACACACAAAGCTGTTTGCTGCACCGCCATTCGAATGCGGCATTAGGCATGGCCTTCCCTGTCGTAGCAAAACCCAAAGAAGGCGTGGCAAGTTTAGATGTACAGCGCTGTGACTCCCAAAGCGAGCTCGATGCTTACTGCGAGGCGTTTTGGCAAAAGCACCCAAACGCCGCCATTCTGGTGGAGCAGTTTCTTCAAGGACCGTTGGTTACGCTCGAAACTTTAGGAGACGGTAACCAACTTATCGCCGTGGGCGGTTTTGATGTGTCGCTCTCTGAGCCGCCTTACTTTATCGAAACCGCCGCAGACTGGAACGGACCAAACGGCATTGCTCACCGAGAAGCTTGCTTGGCTCAACTGAAAGCGTTCGGCGTTGGTTTTGGAGTTTGCCACAGCGAATTTATCATCACGGAAAACGGCCCGGTTCTGGTGGAAATTAACTACCGCAGTATTGGAGATGGCCGCGAATTCTTGCTCAACAATCTCGCTCACTTCGGCTGGTTTAGCACGATTTTGGGTCTGCATCTGGGTCGAAGATTGGACGGCGATTACCAAATTCATGGGTCAGCGCACGTGCACTACGTAGTTGCGGGACACAGTGGTGTGATTGACGGAGGTTCGACGTCGTTCATCCAACACGATGACGATATCATCACCCAGCAACAGGTACTAAAAACCGCTGGAGAACACTTCCAACAGAGTTATTCCAATAAGGATTATCTCGCCCGAATTTCGATTGTCTCACCATCAGGGCGAAACCTCGACCAAGCGCTGCAGAACGCGCTTAGCAATTTCGATCTCGCTCCGACTCGTGAGGTGGCAGCATGAATGACAACGCTTTGTATCTAACGCAACGATTGATCGACACTTGCTTGCGCGAAGACATGTTTGGCATTTTGTCGAAGGCCAAGTTCAGTAGCGACGCGCCAAAAGGGGTAATTGTTCCTCAAGACGAGCAAGTCTGGCTGATATTTGCCAACTCTGATTTCACGTTGTATTTACCCGTTGCGCCAACGTATTACATGCAGCACTGGCGCTACGGTCACTCCAATGACGAAACACCACAAGGTTGGTGGGTGGAGAAAAATGGTCAAGTCGAACATCAGCAGCATTATCAAGAGTGGATTGCGCTACTAACGACACTGGCGCATGAGAGCTCTCACGAATTGTTGGCGGGGTATCTTCAAGAACTGGAATGTGCAGAGAAACACAAAGCGCTGTGTGACCAAGCGTTTCATCATCACGCAGACCACATTTCTCAACCAATATCCAAGCTTGGCTCTTGGCATCAAAAACTGCTGCTTGCCGACCAGATCGCTTCTTACCTTGACCACCCGTACTATCCAACTGCGCGTGCGAAGTTTGGTCTGAGCGATGAAGACCTTGCTAAGTACGCGCCCGAGTTCGCACAAAGCTTTGCTCTGCATTGGATTGCGATTGAAAAATCACTGGTGACATTAACCAGCGAACAACCTGATTGCTGGCCAACCATGGAGCAAGTTGGGCTTCCTGCTGATTTTGCACTTAGCCACGTTCTGTTCCCTGCGCATCCGCTCACCCTGCGATCTTTAGAAGCCTTACCCGAAGGTGTGATAGAAGCGCCTTTAACGTATCTAGACGTGACGCCGACGCTTTCCGTTCGTACTGTGGTCGTCAACGAGGCACCGCACATTCACATCAAGGTTCCGCTGATCATGCGATCGCTAGGCACGAAAAATATTCGCTTAATCAAGCCTTCAACACTGTATGACGGCCACTGGTTTGAACGCCTACTCAGCCACCTTGAACAAACGGACGCCGACTTAAACAGTCGCTTGTTCCATTGCAACGAAAAACACGGTGGACACATCGGCGATGATAAAACCTTCGCGTACATCGTACGTGAGTACCCACTTACTCATTGCGAAGACAAAGCGTTAGTTCCGGTTGCAGCACTAGCAAGCCCAATGCCTGACGACCGCTTGTTCTTAGAACATTTGGCAGAACATTACTATCAACAAGATACGCTGGCGTGGTTCCAAGATTACGTCGATCTATTATGCCAAGTGCACCTCACCTTGTGGCTTCGTTATGGCATCGCATTGGAGTCCAACCAGCAAAACGCCATCGTTGCATTTGATCAACAGGGCAGAATGACGCTCGCGATGAAAGACAACGACGCGGCGCGAGTTTGGCCAGAGCGCTTCCGCTTTGCAACAGACCATGCTGCCGAAAAACACGGCGCAAAAACAATTCCAGTGGATTGCGATGAACTGCTCGACCAACGCATCAAAGTCGACAATGAATTGGCGCTCGGTCAGATGTTTACCACCATCACACTGCAACTGGATATCGCAGCGATTGTAGAATCTATGGCAGCGAAGGGCATTGCCTCTTCAGCATCGCTTTACGCCATCGTGGCCAAAAGCATTGCAGAGCAACTCAACCGATTGGAAGGCGAAGGGTTAGAGACAAAACTGGCACGCGAGTTACTGCAAGAGGCGCCTGATTTGTACGCCAAGTACTTGTTGAGCTCTGGCAGTTTGCTCTCGAAAGAAGCCTCCGGCGCGAGTGACATCAATAAGTTCTATGGTTTGTCGGCTCCGAACTTCTTGCTGCTTTCTAACGAAGAAGCGCAACGCGCCTACTTAGAAGCCATCAAAAAAAGCGTACGTTAAACGATTATGACCAAACTCATCTACAGTGTGTTGTTGTGCCACTTTATCGCTGCGTTTGCCGCGTTAGGTATGCCGCTATTTCTACCCGTCGTGTTGCCAACGTTAGGCGCAAGCATTGATGCGGACTGGGCAGGGGTATTGTTTATCCTACCTACGTTTTGTACTGCGTTGGCGGCGCGATTTTGGGGCAACTTTGCCGATCGCTACGGTCGCCGCCTCTCACTCTTGCGTGCGCAACTTGGCCTTGCAGCAGGGTTTGCGCTGTGCGGCTTGGCAGACAACCTCGCCATGTTTGTGTTTGGTCTTATTGTTCAAGGAACCTTTGGCGGCACCATGGCCGCCTCGAACAGCTACTTATCTAGTCAAATTAAAGAAGCCAAAACACTCGGCAAGTCACTCAATAAAACCCAACTATCTGCTCGCTTGGCGCTGATCGTTGCGCCCATTGGGCTCGGCTGGAGCTTGTCAGAGACCAACCCGCTCAACGCGTACCTGTGGTTATGCGTTTTGCCTTTAATTGCTATGGGCATCACGCTAACACTGCCAGCGGATAAACCCGCCGACCAAAACCTCGAAAAGCCAAACTCAGAACCTCAGCAAGAAAAACCGGTTGCACAGAAAAACGCAATGCATGCCATTCGTTGGATCTTCTTTGCTCAATTCGGGTTTGCGTTTTCTATGGTGGTGACCTTTCCTTACTTCTCGCCGTTTGTGCAGCAATATGGCATCACTAACCACGCATGGATCGGTTTTTTGTACGCACTGCCGCATGGCGTCTATCTGTTGCTGGCAGGAAAAATTCACGTGTTGTCAGATGGGTTGAATCGCCATCAACCGCTGCGCACGTTATGGCTTGGGTTTGCATTGCTTGCCGTGAGCTCTGCCTTGCATTTGATTGCGTCCGAAACCGCACTCATTGCTGCGAGAATTATCTTCGGCATCGCGATGGTGTGTTGTTATCACGGATTGCATCAGCATCTTGCGAGCAATCTGGATCGCAAACTCAGTGGCAAAGTATTTTCTCGCTTTGATGCCATGTCCAAATGGGGTGGCGTGGCAGCGGGATTTTGCGCTTCTTTCATTTCTAGCTTGGGGCTACTTGAGGTTCCTTTCCTACTTTCTGCGATAGTCAGCGTAATCACCTTGATCGCGCTGGTTCTCCACTCAAAATTTGGAAATCAACATGTTACAAACTCAATCCTCTCAGACTAGCGAGTTGCGCGCACATGAGGTGCAGCTCAACCGTGAGAAAGCCCAACTCAACACGATAATGGGTGTTCTTAATTGTTACTTACGTGAATTTGCGCTACCGAATCAACAAGTGGAATGGCACTACCAATCGACATCTCTACCCCAAACGTTAAAACGCAACTATCCCGCTAAACAGCGGATAGCCGTTCATCTTTCTCAACAAAATGGCGTGCTGGTTTTGCCGATTCACTACGCGAGCAAACTGGGCAAAATCAAATTGGCAGAACTGCCTTGGGCGAAAATGCCGGGATCTGGTTGGGCGAAATTGGATGCCACGCAAACTCTTACGCTTTTGCTTAACTATCTCAAGCAGGTATTGGCGATCCCGTTTAACCATGAGCTGATCGAACAACTAGAAAATAGCGTGCTGGTTACCGAGCAGTTTCTCAACGTCGCGCCCAAATCGCATCACAACGAATTTATCGCTTCGGAACAATCTCTGATTTGGGGGCATACTTTCCATCCGACCCCGAAAAGTCGTTCGGGCGTCACCATGGATGATCTCTTGGCGTTTTCTCCAGAAGTCGGCGCGCAAGTCCCGTTGTACTGGTTTGAAGTGGATACGTACTTACTTGATGTGCTGAGTTCCGACGGAGAAGCTAACCCTGCGCAGCGCATGCTACAACGGCTCGCGCCACAACACGCCACCAGCAATGGGAAGACCCTCTACCCTTGTCATCCTTGGGAAAGCTACACCATTTTGAGTAACCCAAGCGTGAAGCGCGCCATTGAACAAGGCAAGATCACGCCACTGGGTTTAGGTGGTGAAAAGATGCAGCCGACCTCTTCAGTTCGTACCCTCTACCACCCTGACATGGACTGGTTTGCGAAATTCTCCATCAACGTACGATTAACCAATTGCGTGCGCAAAAACGCGTGGTACGAACTCGACAGCGCCGTGCAACTCACGTCGATTCTCAAACCAATTAGAGAAAACGAACAGCTGCACAACCCCGTATTTAAAGTGATGACAGAGCCTTACGCCACCACGTTGAATCTAGAAAGTGTCGCTGAGCACAACTGGGACGACAACACCAAAGCACGCGAATCGTTTGGGATTTTGTATCGCGAAAATTTCTCGCTGAGCGAAGTCGACATCTTGAAACCAACCCTCGCTGGCGCTCTGTTTGCTTACGATAATAACGGCAACAGTCGCATTGCTCAACGCCTTAAAAACAAAGCGCGTACTACGCAAAATCGCTATTCCGACATCGCGACACTTTGGTTTGAACGCTATTTGCATTGCCTGATCCCGGGCGTATTTAATTACTACTTCAAACACGGGGTGGCGTTTGAGCCGCATTTGCAAAACACCCTGATTGGCTTTGAGCAAGAGATGCCGTGTTGTGTTTGGATTCGTGATTTGGAAGGCACTAAATTACTGCCGGAGTTCTGGCCAGCAGAAACATTAACTGACTTGTCTGAACGCGCACGACAATCGGTTTACTACAGTCGCGAACAAGGCTGGAATCGCATCGGATACTGCACCTTTATCAACAACATCAGCGAAGCGATTTTCTTCATCGCAGAAGGTGATGAGCCACTAGAGCAAACGCTGTGGAATGCGGTGCAAAGTGCCATTGTGCATTGGCAATCAGTGAATGGAAAACAACCGGAACTAGAAACGTTGCTAAATGGCGGTCACTTCCCAAGCAAAAATAATTTCACCACGCGTTTGATGCAAAAAGCCGATAAGGAGTCGGGCTATACCCAAGTCGCCGCGCCTTGGCAGCAACACGAAAAAGGATCGCAACATGTCTAATTCACTCTCTCTACCGACACACGTTTGCCAACAAGTTCACACGCTCGCACGGCAGCAAAGTCAACCCTTGTGCGCGTACGTGTATGACCTAAGCGCCTTAGAAGAACACATCAAACAACTGCGTCACGTTTTGCCGAAAAATGTCGAGCTATTTTACGCAGCTAAAGCCAATCCATCGGGCCCGATTCTCAAAACGCTCGCGCCGTATGTCGATGGTTTTGAAGCGGCATCTGGCGGGGAGTTGGCACACCTCCACCAGCAACAACTCGATAAACCATTGATCTTCGGTGGCCCAGGAAAAATGCCAAGTGAATTGCAACAAGCGATTGAACTTGATGTCGATGCGATTCACGTCGAAAGCCTCACTGAGCTGCAACGCATTGGTGCGCTAACCGAGCGCCTCAACCGCCCTGCTTCGATCTTTTTGCGTATGAACATCGATATTGGCGACATCACGCTCAGCAAGTTGGCAATGGGCGGCAAGCCGACTCCGTTTGGCTTGGACGAGTCCGAACTGAGCAATGCTTTGATGTTGCTGCGCGATTTCCCGCAAGTGTCACTCAAAGGCTTCCATTTTCACTTGATGTCGCATCAGCTTGATGTTGAACGCCACTTAGCGTTAATGCAGCGCTATTTCCAAGTCGTGAAGGCGTGGCAGCAGGAGTTCGAACTCGGTGAGCTAATGATCAACTTGGGCGGCGGCATGGGCATTAACTACCAAAACCCTGAGCAACACTTTCCGTGGATGGAGTTTTGCGACAAGTTGGAATTCCTCATCGCCAAAGAGCAAGCGCAAGACTGGACACTGCGTTTTGAATGCGGACGTTTCATCACGGCGGCATGCGGTTATTACGTGATGGAAGTACTGGATATTAAGCAAAATCTTGGCGAAAACTTTGTCATCGCACGCGGGGGAACTCACCACTTCCGCACGCCAGCAGCGCAGAGTCATGACCATCCATTCGTCATCCTGAAAAGCGAGCAACACCATGAGATTTCTCACCCAATTCAGCATGCACAAGCGACCTTTGTCGGCCAGCTTTGTACGCCCAAAGATGTGCTGGCACGCAATCAACACGTCGCCCATGTCGATATTGGTGATTATGTTGTGTTTACCTTAGCAGGCGCCTATGCGTGGAACATCTCCCATCAAAACTTCTTGATGCATGAACCGCCGATCTTTCACTATTTTTAAACGGCATACTTCGCTTCATTCAAGCCCCAATCATTGGGGCTTTTTTATTCTTCAACATAACAAGCAGCCCTAATACTGCACCCTACTTCGCCGCCGCGTGGGTTAAATTGCCCAGCACGCCGCTGATTTTGTTCAATACCTCGTCACAGCCTTCAATATGATGGCGCTGCTTTAAATACATCGGATCGTTGTAAGCTAACCACGTTTTGCCTTCAGCATCTTCATACACCAACACTTTTTGGGGTAAATCGAGCGCCACCTCCTGCGCACAGATCATCAGTGGTGTGCCCACTTTAGGGTTTCCAAACACGATAACTTCAGTTGGTCGCAACGTCATATCGACTTTCGTGGCATTCTCTTGATGGTTAATGCGCGCAAAGACGTTCAACCCTTTTTCTTGCGCGATAGCGACAAATTTATCCGCCGTATCTTTTGCTGAATGTGTGCTCGCAACGGTTACCACGCCCTCACCAGCCAACGCACTCAATGACGTCAACGCCACGACCAACCCGATGATTACTTTTTTCATTTGTCGTCCCTTCCTCTCTCTGAGTCGAAAACTAGATATAGAAAAACCAAGTGTAGGAAAACTATAGAAGTCAGATTCCGCTATCGCGAATTGCACTCTACCCACTCAAGAGTCGACCGTGTAACACGGATAAATTGATTCAGATTAATAAAGCATTAACTAGCCGAGCATCAAAAGCGTGAAATACGTAACATTTGCAGCCTATTTTAGTAAGAAAGAGAAAAGTAGTGACACGCGATCAATTTGAGTTATTAGCACCCGGTGGTGATTTAGATTCCATCAAAGCCGCCATTGCCGCTGGCGCCGATGCAATTTACTGTGGGCTCGACCGCTTCAATGCTCGTAACCGAGCGACCAACCTCACCTTAGATAACTTAAATGGCGTGTTAACGTTGGCCCATCAGCACAGCTGTAAGATTTTCCTAACGTTGAATGTGCTGATTTTAGAAAGTGAAATTCCAGCGATTGTTCGCTTGCTCAGCCAACTGAACACCACCAAAATCGATGGCGTGATCGTACAAGATCTCGGTCTGGCCTACATTCTCAAACATCACTTTCCCGATTTGGATGTGCACGCTTCAACGCAACTGAACACGCATAACGAAGGCCAAATCCTCTTTCTCAACCAGCTCACCGCAAGCCGAGTAAACTTATCTCGCGAACTTAACATCAGTGAGATAAAACATCTGGCGCAATTTGGTCGCGAGCACAACGTAATGATGGAAGTGTTTGTCCACGGCTCATACTGCATCGGATTCTCCGGAATTTGCTACATCAGTTCCGCTCGCAATGGCGCATCAGGTAACCGTGGACGCTGTAGCCAACCTTGTCGCGAACAGTACGAAACGACCAAAACAGGCAACAACTACCCACTCAATATGAAAGACAACTCCGCCTTTGGGGACTTGGAAGCGCTTGCCGATGCTGGCGTGTATTCATTAAAAGTGGAAGGGCGAATCAAGAAATCGCACTACGTCTATACCGTGGTCGACAATTGGCGCCAGCAAATCGATCGCTTGTGCGAGGGTTTGGAACTCTCTGAAGACACCACAGAGTTATACACGGTGTTCAACCGTGATTTCTCCAACGCATTTTTGCAAGGTGATTTCGGCAAGGCGATGTACATCGACAACCCGCGCGACCATGCTGTAAAGCATTTTTCGAAGGTTTACCAATGCCAGTCTGCTGATGATGTACAAGCGGTGAAAAAGAAACTCTACGATGACAAAACCGCGATCATTGAGAAAGTGGCAGAGCAAACTAAGTCGTTCGATGTCACTTCAACACAAGTATCCGGCAGCAGCTTGAAAGGGTCGATTGATGTGCCAACTCTGCCAACGTTACCTCAACCAGAACCTCGCCAAGGTGCGCCAAAATTATCGGTTCTGATCTCGTCAGCACAAGAAGCCATGCTGTGCGAATACCACGACGTTGATGTTTACTATCAATTGCCAATGGGATTGTCTGGTGAACTGAGCGCGATGATTGAATTGTTCCAAGCCAACCCAATGCTCAAACCTTGGTTCCCAGCCATTTTGATTGGCGAAGACTACCACGCCGCGCGCGTATTTTTGGAAACCATCCAACCTGAGTTGTTGATCACCAACAACTCAGGTGTCGGCATGATCGCAAAAGAGCTCGGCTTAGGCTGGGTGGCAGGCCCACAACTGAACACGGTGAACTCATACGCGTTTAAATGCCTTCAAGACGAGTTCGCGGCAAGTGGCGCGTTTGTTTCTAACGAGCTGAATATGAAGCAGGTGCGTCACATAAAGCGTCCGAAAAACATGCGCAGCTTCTACAGCATTTATCACCCGAACACTCTACTCACGAGCCGCCAATGTTTGTTTCAACAAACCGAAGGATGCCGTAAGGTGAAGGTCAACAAAAGTTGTTTGAAACGCTGTGATAAACGCACGTCTATCATCAACTTAAAAGACAATCCTTACTTGGTGCAAAAACAAAAAGGCAGCCACAATTCAATCTACAGCGAGCACAACATCTTAAACCTGCAAGTGCTGCACGATCTGCCGCAATTGTTTACCGATGTGTTGATCGATCTGCGTGATATCCAGACCGAAACGAAAGTCTCAGCAAGCAAACCTGAGTTGATTGACGCGTTCTTAGCTCTACTTGAAGAACACAGCGAACAAACCGTCCAAACGCTGAATGCCATGATTCAACCAACAGCCAACGCGCAGTATTTAAAGGGGTTGTAGGAGTTACTTGAAAGTCAAACAACGCATCGACTCTCAACATATCTTGAACACACACAGTGCACTGACTACAATAGCGCACTTTTTACGGAATTTAGGTCACACAAAATGACAGACACAGCTAAACCAGCTCTACCAGATCGCCTAGCGGGTAACCCACGTAGCCCATTCTTCATCAAAGAATGCTTCGAGCACCAAATCGGTATTCGTATCAACGGCCAAGAGCGTACTGACGTAGAAGAATACTGCATCAGCGAAGGTTGGGTAAAAATTGCTTCTCCTAAAGCAAAAGACCGTTTCGGTAACCCAATGCTAATCAAACTTAAAGGCGAAGTTGAAGCGTACTACGTGTAAGCTGACCACGCTGAATGTATTTGAAAGCTCGAGTTTGACTCGGGCTTTTTTAATGCCTGTCATATCCCTCCTCATTTAATCTCTTCCCTCTTCTTTTCAGTACAAGTTATTAAGAAATCGATGTAAATCGCTGTTTTTATCTGATTGTTGTCTAAAGTTTCTAGAGAACTAACTGCAATAGTGATTGCCAAAAGAAACGACACCTTTTGAATACAGGGAGAGGAAATGGAAAGCCCACTTGTCACACTCAAACGAGCTAGCAAAAGCTTTGTCGATGGCAAAGAGACACATCGCGTGTTGGAAGGCGTCGACTTCACGTTGAACACAGGAGCGAGTGTTGCGCTGACGGGCGCAAGTGGCAGCGGCAAAAGTACTTTACTCAACGTCATCGCTGGCTTTGAGCCACTTTCCGAAGGTGAGTTGTGGTTAGATGGTGATAACACGGCGGCTTGGAAAGACCCACAATGGAGCCGATTTCGACACCAAAAACTCGGTGTTATCTTCCAGCAATTCAACCTATTAACGCCGCTCAACGTGCAGCAAAACATCGCCTTCCCTCTGAATTTGAATCAACAGAAATGGAATGACTGGTGCGACTATTTGGTCGAGACTCTAGGCATCAGCCAACTGCTCGATAGACATGTTTCTTCCCTATCCGGCGGCCAACAGCAACGAGTCGCTATTGCACGTGCATTAGCACACAAACCTAAACTGCTACTTGCTGATGAACCCACAGGTAACCTCGACCAAAAAGCCGGCTTGGAAGTGATGAAATTACTGAGTGAAATCACCACCCAAGGCAATACGGCGGTACTACTGGTGACACACAGCCCTGAATGTGCCGGGTTTATGCAAACCCAGTTACGCTTAAAAGATGGGCGTTTGGAAAATAGTCAGTTGCATGGCGGTCATCACCAAAACAAGCATGAGCTTCGCCATGAAGCAAGCTAAGCTCCAAAATACCAGATTCACGCATACTCGACTCGCCCTGAATCTGTTTGCGGCGCACTATCGGCAGGCACCACTGCAAGCCGCCGCGATTCTGATCGGTATCGTGTTGGCGGTGACCTTATTTGTTGCGGTGCAAGCCATCAACCTTAATGCCAAGCGCAGTTATGCGGAGTCTACCGAGCAGCTTAGCGCACAAGCTCAGAACTTAATTATTCCACCAGCAGGGCAAAACTATCTGCCCGAGTCGCTCTACTTCACCCTTAGACAAAACGGACTCAGCGCAGCGCTACCTGTAATCGAAGGGCGAGTGAGAGATGAACAAGGTCGACGTTGGTCAGTACAAGGCAGCGAGTTGATTGCTGCCATCTCTTCGCGTTCTCGGTATTCTGCAAACGGAAAGTCATCAGAAAACCAACAAAACGTGTCTTTGTTCGACAGTGCTTTACCTTTACCTGAGCTTTTAGCTGGCGAGCCAATCGTGATGATGAGTCAATCTCAACATCAAAACTTAGGAGAGGTAGAAACCCTAACTCTGGACGACATTCCAACCCAAGTGGTGGTGCTACCCGACGAATGGCAGTTAGGTAGCCGAATGTTGATGGACATTGGCTTTGCCCAGCAACTGCTCAATAAACAAGGACAGCTCAGTTACATTGCGGTTTTCCACTCGGGTGATAAAGGGAATAAAGACACGCAAGCAAATTGGCAGAAGCTGATTGGCGATCAAGGGCAATGGATTGCCAACAATCAAAGCACAGACCTTGGCTCGCTGACCGACAGCTTTCACCTCAATCTCACCGCAATGAGCTTACTTGCCTTTTTAGTCGGGCTGTTCATTGCCTACAACGGCGTAAAATACAGTTTGCTGAAACGCAATCGTCTGTTAGTACAAATCCAACAGGCAGGTGTTGCGCCGAGCATTGTGTTCTCTGCGCTGTTAGTTGAACTCTCTCTTCTCGTTACCATCGGTGCTTCCCTCGGTTTTGTATTGGGCATGCAGCTCAGCCATTGGTTGCATCCGACCGTAGCACTGACTCTAGAACAACTTTATGGTGCGACACTGCTGCCCGGCACTTGGCAATGGCAATGGTGGGCGCAAGCGCTGCTGCTCACGTTAGCCGCAACCCTATTGGCGTGTTGGCAGCACTTTAAACAGCGAGTGCGCCAGCCGCTTTCCTCTCATGGTGGATTTTATCAAGCACCTGAAGCTTCTAACGAAAACCAATTGTTCGTGATAGGTGCTGCGTTGACGGCTCTCGCACTCGCAGGGTTATGGTTGAGTGAGCATCACCGCTTCACCATGGCGTGGCTCGGTGTGCTTGTGGTGTCGATTCCTTTGTATCTACCCAAAACACTCAGCGTGTTAGCCAATTGGTGTGAAAAACGCACCACTTCCGGTTTGATGCAGTATCTGTTTGCAGAGCTGCGCGAGCTGATTTCTCCGCTTTCTCTCGCCATGATGGCACTGCTACTCGCCGTTACTGCCAATATGGGGATGAACACGCTAGTTGGTAGCTTCGAGTCCACCCTAAAACAGTGGTTAGAACAAAGACTGCACGCCGATATTTACGTCAGCCCTGCCCAAGGAGAAATCGCTGATGTAGAGCGCGCGTTAGGACAGTTCGACAAGGTTGAGACCGTCTACAAGCAATACTACGTCGACGATAATCTGCAAGGCTTACCGATTTTGCTTGGCACCAAAGACAAAGACACCTTAGAGCAAACCATGGTGTTCAAATCGCATTTGGAGAACTTCTGGCCACGCTTTTACCAAGGTGAGTTAGTCGCTATCAGTGAGCCAACCGCGGTCAAACTGGGTTTATCACTGGGTAGCGAGCTCACGCTTGATGCCGTTCCAAATAAGAACCTACTTGTGGGTGCGGTATTCCATGATTACGGCTCACCTAACGGTGAAGTCTTATTAGCACCAAATCTATGGCAAGAGAGCGGATTTACCGACTTGCCAACAAGCCTTGGCATTAAAGTCTCGGGGGACCCACAAATCGTCTACGAGCAACTGCGCGAGCAATTGAATCTGCATCCAAGTCAGCTCTACGATCAGGCGCAAATCAAATCCATCGCTTTGGATATATTCTCGCAAACCTTCGCCATTACGCGTGCGCTCAATGGCGTGACGTTGATGGTCGCGGTGATTGGTTTGTTCAGTGCTTGTTTCATGTTACTCGACGCGCGTAAAGCCGCCATTGCAAGGCTGTATGCACTTGGCGTTAGTCGTCGTAAATTAATGACCATGGTGGTCGGACAGATCGTCGCTTTGGTCAGTTTTACTCTGGTTATCGCCCTGCCCCTCGGAGCCATGGTGGGTTACGTACTGACAGACATCGTCACCTTGCGCGCTTTTGGTTGGAGCTTAAATTACCTGTGGAATTGGAGTGACGCCCTCAGCATTGCGGCAATCACCATCTTGGTAGCGGTGATTGCAACCTTGATTCCGCTGTGGCGATTGGTCAGCAAGCCTGTCGTATCCAGTTTGCAAAGCGAGGTGTTGTGATGGTTCGATTAGCAAGCAAACTTGCTCTACTCATAAGCAGCTTATTCCTGTTTGGTTGTGAAGATACGCAGCAACAAAATATGGGCACGTTGCTGGGCAGTGGAGATACGCAAAGCGAGAGCAACCTATTCACACCCGTACAAAAAGGGAATGAACTCACCTTCCCGGCAGACCATCAAGCGCACCCGAATTTTCGTCATGAATGGTGGTACTTAACCGCTAACTTAATTGATGAAGATGGCAACCCACTTGGCGTCCAGTGGACACAATTTCGCTTTGCTGCTGCGCCGCCGCCACCACCGCCAAGGGGCGAAGATGACGTGAAGAAAACCGAGTGGCAAACTCAGCAAATCTACATGGCGCACAGCGCAGTGACGACCGCAGACAAACACTACGCTGATGAAAAATGGTCACGCGCTCAAGCCTCTCTCGCAGGCGTCGACACTTCACCATTTCGGGTTTATCTCGATGATTGGCAGTGGATCTCTTCAACCAACGACCTCTTCCCTGCAACATTGAAGGCGAACTCCGAACAGTTTGGCTATTCGCTCACTCTTACCAGCACTGCGCCTTATCAAAAGCAAGGCGAGCAAGGTTACAGCACCAAAAGTGCCGATGGACGGGTGGCTTCGTATTACTACAGCCAACCATTTATTGATGTCTCCGGTGAAGTCACGATCGACGGCGAAATCCATCAAGTGTCGGGCAAAGGTTGGATAGACCGAGAGTGGAGCTCGCAATTCTTACTCGACTCACAACAAGGCTGGGACTGGTTTGCCCTAAGGTTGAGTGACGAAACCAGCTTGGTGGTGTTCCAATTGCGAGATTCCAAAACCGGAGCAGCCAGTTACTCCAGCGCAAGGCTGATGCAGCAAGATGGTTCTGGCATCGCTATCCCACAAAAAGCCATTCAGTTAGAGGCAACCAATCAAACAGAAATCCAAGGGCGAAAGTATCCAACCCAGTGGCAAGTGTCGATTCCAAATCAGCAAATCGAGCTTACCGTTTCTGCTCTCAACCCGAACGCGAAAATGCCGCTTTCCGTGCCTTATTGGGAAGGCCCAGTACATATTGAGGGCTCTCATTCTGGGACAGGTTATATGGAACTCACTGGCTACTGAGCACAAAAATTTCCGTGCACAATCTTGATTATTCGATTCATAATGATCAAATCATCATCCCCAAGAGCTGTTGAATGCCTCATGAGCAATATGATTTCGCCAATCCGACAAGTGCGACTCATTTTAGGTGAGCCGTGTCGAGCGCTTGAATTTTCGGACATCCAAGAAGACCCATACATCGAACCGCATCGTCACGAGTACTGGGAAATCGTGTGGTGTTTAGATAATAGCGGAACGCAGAGCGTCGACTTCGTCGAATACCAAAACCGCGTTGGTCGCTTGTTTACCATTTCACCAGGGCAGGTTCACCATTCCGAGTTCATGGGTAAAAACATTCGCATGTTGATATTCCGTCCTGGCTTTGCTGAAACCAATCCACGTAGCACACAGTTGGTGAATAGCGTATTTTCTACGATTGAGCGACCGCCGTACCTCGATTGCAGCGACGAGGGTTTTCCCTACCTAGAATCGATTTACACCCTAATCAAAGAAGAGTGTGAAAGAGAGGACTGTGACTGGGACCTTGTCGAATCACTCATCAACAGCTTTCTTCGCTATGCATTGCGCTTTGCTAAAACACCATCTCAGAAAGGGGAGCAGAAAGACGCTCGCATCGTTCAGTTGACCGAATTAATCGAACTGCATTATCGCGAACAAAAGAAATGCCAGTTTTACTCCGATGCATTAGCCCTTACCAGCAAACGTCTAAACGAGTTAGTGAAAGCCGACAGAGGCAAGACGGTCACGCAACTGATTCATGATCGAATCATATTAGAAGCCAATCGAGAGCTGGTGTTTTCGACGAAAACCGTCAAGACCATAGCGTTTGAATTGGGCTTTGATGACCCTGCGTATTTCAGCCGCTTCTATCGAAAACAAAAAGGAGAAACGCCAGCGGAATTTCGTCACCGATGTTTAGATAGTGCAATATAATGGGCGGATAATCCCTTTTCGCTACGCTTGAATGTACTGATAATACCCGAACATAAATCCACCACATTCGGGTATTTTTCTAATCCATGGCTATCAATCTAAAAACTGATCCCATTTCAAAATCCTTTTATCAGTATCTATGGCCAGCGCTCACTGGAATGGTGATTAAATCGCTGTTCATCATGGGGGATGCGTTATTTATCGGTTTAGGCGTCGGGCCCGATGGGCTTGGTGCTATTGCCTTGGTGATTCCACCTTTTTCTATTTTTACTGCCATCGCCATGATGGTTGGTATTGGTGGCGCCGCCAAAATGTCGATAGAAATAGGCAAAGGCAACACAGAATCCAGCCAGATGTGGTTTAGCCAATCCATGTTGATTACCACTTTGCTATCCACTATCACGGTGACGCTCGCGCTCGTTTGGTTGGATGAATTGATAGCCTTGATGGGCGCTTCAGGCAACTTGGCTCAGCTTGCTCATGATTACCTGATCGTGCTGCTGCCCTTCTTTGTTCTTTACTCGCTGGCTTGGGTGTTGTCTTGCTTTGTGCGTAACGACACCAACCCTAAATTGGCCACCTATGCGATGTCGATTGGTGCCATTACCAACCTCGCTTTTGATTACCTGTTTATCATAGAGATGAACATGGGGATGAAAGGCGCAGCGTATGGTACGGCCATTGCTCAAGCGGTTATCGCACTGATTTTGTTGACTCATTTCGTGGGTAAGAAAGGCTCATTAGAATTCAGCCTAAAAGGCATCGGCCTAAGCAAGACTAAAGAAATCTTAAGCATCGGTACTCCGACATTCTTTATCGAAGTCACATCCGCAATGACCATCGTGTTGTTCAACTACGTGTTGCTCAGCCAATTCGGTGAAAGCCACATCATTGCCTATGGCTTAACCACCAATGTCGGTGTATTCGCTCTGTTTGTGATGGTCGGTATCGCGCAAGCGTGTCAGCCAATCATCAGCTTTAACCACGGCGCAGGGCGATCAGAACGCATTGACGAGATTCTAAAACTGGGGATGAAAGCAGCCATGGGCAGCGGCACAGTCTTTCTTTTAGGAATCTGGCTGTCAGCGCCACTGATTGCCTCAGTTTACTTGGGGAACGCAAATGATTTGATCCCAATCGCTGCGAGCGCACTGACGTTCTATTTCTTCGGCGTCCCTTTGATGGGGTTAAACATGGTGATTGCCAACCTGTTCCAAGCCATTGCCAAACCAAAACAAGCCACGCTTATTTCCTTATGCCGAGGGTTTGTGTTTGTCGCGCTAGGTGTATTGCTATTGCCTAAGTTCTTCCCGCAAGACGGCATTTGGGCGAGCATAGTCTTTGCAGAAACGCTCACCGCGGTGATCAGTTTGAGCATGTTATTCAACTACCGAAAACGCGCAGTGGAGCTAACAACGTCCTTGGCGAGAAGTTCCTAGTTCAACCAAGCTCAGCCAAATGATAAACTCGGGTTCTATTTCATTCTGTGATTAAAAGGAAATGCGATGAACCCGATTATTGCGCTGCTAAAAGAGAACAACATCAGCGACGAACAAATCAACGAGATTTTTCAGACTCTGACGCAAAACCCTCTAGCGGCAATGGCAACAATCAGCCAACTAGGTTTGCCACAAGACAAGCTACAAATGCTGATGGCGCAAGTGATGCAAAACCCTGCGCTAATCAAAGAAGCCGTAGACGAGTTGGGATTGGATTTCTCAAAGGTTGAAGAAGCAAAAGAGAAGCTTCAAAGCCAAAACCAAGGCAACTAAGTCTTAGCCATTTAGCGCTGAATATAGAAAAGGCCGTTAACCCGATCATGTGGGTTAACGGCCTTTTTTGTCGGCTAGTTATTAGCGATTTAAAGACGCGAATTGTTCTGCGGTCATACCGTAGTATAGCTTGTCGTCAAAGCCATGCTCTCGTTTGTAGTAGTCTTTCTGACGGCCTTCCTGAGTAAAACCATTATTCTCTAATGTCTTGTAAGAACCTGCATTGGAAGCGTAGCAATCGGCACTGACTTTATGGGCGTTTAGCTCAGTAAAGCCAATCTCGGTCATCATTTGGCAAGCGCGAGTCGCAACGCCTTTGCCCCATGCACAAGTTGGTAACTGATAACCCACTTCGTAGTTGCCAGTTAAGAACATCACTGCGGTCACTGCACACATTCCCATGTACTGACCTTGTTGGTCACGAATCACGAACGTTGGGCTATCTGGCCAAACATCGTCTTTAATCGCTTGTGCCGTATTTTCAATAATAGGGCCAAAGAAGCCTTCATATAGGCTGTTGTCAGCAGGTGCGAAGAACAGATATTGATTGACCTTATCGTCGTTTAACATCTCGATAATATCTTGTAGATCAGAGCCTTGAATCAGTTGGATAGTCAACGATTCGTTAAATGGGATGGCTTCGCCTTGTTTTAGTTTTTGATATGACATGTGTTACCTCGTTATCTGCGGAAAATAGTAGCCCAGCGGATAAGAGAAAAATTGGATTTTTGCGACAACTTTCGGGCTGATTAGCAATGTATTACGACTCAAAGTCGCCATAGATATCGATGGTTAAGTCACGCTTTTTCAAGTATTTGCTTGGCGTTTTTCTTAGCTGCTGTTTGAGGGTACGAATCAAATGCGATTGGTCACTGAAACCAAATTGTTGGGAGAAACTCGCCCAATCAATCGCTTCTTGTTGCTTGTAGAGAGTCAAAATCATCTGCTCCAGACGTGCCATTTGTTGATACTGCTTAACGCTCAACCCCACCACCTGCTTGAAACTGCGCTCAAGCGTTCTGCGAGAACAGGCGCACTGTTTGGCTATCTCATCAATATCCATCGCTAGCTCAGGTGAGCGTAGCGCCTGAGCATCCATCACGGACACCGCTTTTTGCGATGCCAAAAACGGTTTGCTGCGGCAAGGTTCGATATCTAACGCATCTAGATGTTGTTTGATGTAGTTCAGCAAACATTGCGGTGAATCTTGCAACTCTAGCTGCCATAACCCTTGTTGAAAGCGCTCATCAAACGCCACGTTAAGCCACTCAAACCATTCGCATTGGTTAATTGCACCGACTTGGGATACATCACTAAACCGTGACTCAATGGCATACAAACCCTCTGGGCGAAAGGTGATACCAATACGCTTGATGGGTGCCGTATCTTCCAACAACAGCAAGTGTTCGTTAGCCGTTAATAAGTGACAGCCTTTGCCAGCAAGCTTAGTGTCTCCCGTGTCGTAACTGTAGCCTTGCTCTGGTGGCGTAAAGAGTAAATGAGCACGCGGGTTTGGAATAAGGTGCGGCTTGGGGTCAATGACTTCACCCTCTGGCACTTCCAAGTACCAAACTTGATGAATGAGCCATTCGTACTCTGGCAGAGACTGTTTCCAAGCTATCATGATTGTCCTAGCGGTTAGTAAAGATAATAAGCGCGACGTTTTTGCTTCAACATCTGTTCGTTGAGTGTGACTGATTGACGCTCATCTCGCCACGCATTTCTCACCCTGCTCCCTTGCAAGCTTGTTGGATTACGGTAGGCTTTGAGCAGAGAAAACAAGCTGAACAGAACAAGGAAATACCACGATGCGCGTCGACTACCACCAACGACTGGTTCCTGTGATTCGTTATTTAGAACAACACTTTAATGAACATCTCAACCTACCAGAAGTGGCCGCGCTGGCGAACCTTTCCCCTTATCACTTTCATCGCACCTTCAAAGCCGTGCAAGGCGAAACACTGGCCGACTTCATTCGACGTTTACGTCTAGAAGCCGCCGCCGATGACTTATTCAAATCCAAGCAACCGGTATTGAACATTGCCCTAGAGTACGGATTTTCTAGCTCACAGAGCTTAGCCAAAGCCTTCAAACAACATTATGGCGTTACACCTACGGCCTTTCGTGACTGCGAAAACTACCAGCAGTTTTCTGAATTAGCACGAAACAGCAAGATTGGACACACGTTGCGCAAGAATGGAAACGAAGTAACACCAAGCGATTCATATACTGGCTCTGAACTCACCAAATGGAGCACGACAATGGAAACGCAAAACTTTGAAAAAGCAAAACTGGCTTACATTCGCGTAAACGGCCCTTACGGCCAAGGCTATGAGGAGCCATCAGGTCGCTTGTATCAATGGGCAGGAATGAAAGGTTTGGCGGGCAATACCTGCATCTTCATCTACCACGACAATCCTGAAATCACGCCAGACGAGAAGTGCCGTACTGACATCTGCTTGATGGTGCCAGAAGATACGGAAGTTCCGAAAGGGATTGAGCTACAAGACTTCCCCGGCGGTCAATATGCGGTGATGCGCCAGCACATTACTGACCCGAGCCAATACTCAAAAGCGTGGGATGATGTCATGAGCAAGGTAATTGAATCCGGTATTGAGAACGACGACCGCCCTTGCTTTGAGCTTTACCACAGCTTCGACCCACAAACACACCATGCAGACGTTAGCTTCTGCACCGCCATCAAATAAACCAAAAGCCTGCATCGTTGCAGGCTTTTTCATTTCTTGTTCTGGTTGCTTAAATCCGTTCTTTCAAACGCTGTTTATCTTTTAATCCAATTACTTAGAACACGAACGAATACCTCATTATTTTCGTGATCCTACTTCGCGTTTTGACCACGCGCGTTCATTCGCTCGGCTGAGTTGGGATTCATTTCACAGATTATTCATGAAGCGAACCTAGACTGAAAAAACTCCATCGACCCCGTTCGACCTACAACGCTAGGCACAATAAAAACTAGGTACTACAGCACCTCTAGGAAATTCCATGAAGAAGAACTTACTTGCCATTGCTCTTGGTAGCGTGATTGCGCTGACTGCAGCCCCATACTCTATCGCGGCTAACGACGCTGCCGTCCAATCTTCCGCCGACTACTCACAGATCGTCACTAAACGTCAGGTTGTCGACCAACTTCTCAACGACGCCGTACAGGCATTCAAATCCCCTGCGCGTATCTCGCATGCGGGTTTTACCGCCAAAATGCCGAGCAACATGGAGATTGTTACCGACCGCTTATTAGAAGCGTACAAACTTGAGCCGTACCGCACTGATCTACTGATTTCTGCAGCAAACGCGCAGATCTACAACAAGAATGCAGACCGCGCGATTGAACTGTTTGAACAAGCCCTTTCTGTTGCGCCAGACGATGTGGATTTGCACGCTTACTTAGCGGTATGGCAACGCTTTGAGGGCAACCAAGCGGAATCAGCGAAACACATGGCGACGCTCACTAAGCTCAATGCAGGTAAAGCCGCAGACATCCAACGCATCTTCGACACCGTAGACCGCGTACTTGCAACGCCGCTGAAAGAGAAAGCCGACAAAGGCAAACTGGATGACAAAGGCGCAATCGTCACTTTGGGATACGCGCTGAACCCAGATGGTTCAATGCACCAGATCTTGGTTGAGCGTTTGGAAACCACGCTAGCCATGGCAAAAGCAAACCCAGACGCATTGATCGTATTGACGGGCGGCGTACCAAAGAACCACAAAACTGAAGGCAAGTTAATGGCGGATTGGCTGATTGAAAAAGGCATCAGCAAAGATCGCATCATTGAAGAAAACTACGCCACCAGCACGGTAGGTAACGCTCTATTCAGCAGCTACGCATTGGCACGTCATAACATTAAACACGCGACCATCATCAGCTCAGCGAGCCACGTACGCCGTGGTCAAACCTTGTTTGAAATCGCAAGCTGGCAAACTGGACCACAAGACATCACTTTTGACACAGTGAGCTACCCAGACAAGCCACTGAAAGACTTAGCCAAAGCCAGCGATGGCGAACTGCTTGGTATCTACCGCGATGCTCTGCGTACCTACGGCATGTGGAGCTACCGCTCTTACCCGCTAGAGTCGCGTTAAGTATTCTCGACTCATACCAATCAAAAAAAGCCTGCGTACTTGCAGGCTTTCTTGTCTTTGTGCAGTAATAAGAACGCTTAAATTGCTTCGCCGTTTACCGTTACTGCCACATCAATGTTGCCACGAACTGCGTTTGAGTATGGGCAAACTTGGTGTGCAATGCGCGTTAGCTCTAGCGCTTGCTCTTGTGGCATGTCTAGCTCTACCGCTAGGCTCACTGTTAGTGCAAAGCCGCCGTTATCGTTCGGACCGATGCCCACTTCCGCTGTTACGGGTGCACTTTTCAGATTTACTTTACCTTCACGTGCTACGTGCAGAATCGCGTTAGAAAAACACGCCGAATAGCCCGCTGCAAAAAGCTGTTCTGGGTTAGTTGCTGCACCTGTGCCGCCCATTTCCTTCGGGTATGACAGCTCTAGATCGAGAAGACCGTCATCTGTTTTTACTTGACCATTACGACCAGCCAAAGCGGTAGCTTGAGTTTTGTATAGAGTAGTCATGCGAGTGTCCTTCTTAATTTAAGTTGTGCACAATTTAATTGCTTGCAATCTTATATCGAAGTGAAGATCGTTTGCAACTATATTGTGCACAATTTATTTTATGACTCTCTTTCTCTATGAGCAGGTAGGCAACGCCAATGAGCCAGTGTTACACCGACAACACCATGACCGACGACGATAAACTCTTACTCGAAAACCAAGTTTGCTTCCCGCTCTACAGCGCAGCAAATGCAGTGATCCGAGCGTACCGCCCGTTGTTGGACGAGCTTGATCTGACTTATTCGCAGTACTTAGTGATGATGGTGCTGTGGGAGAAAGACGGTGCCAGCGTGAAAGAGCTGGGATCACAACTGCATTTGGACTCAGGCACACTCACGCCGCTGCTTAAACGCTTAGAAGCAAAAGGCTATGTAGAGCGTGGTCGCAGTGAAACCGATGAGCGCGTTCGCGTACTCAACCTAACCAAGCAAGGTCGTGACCTTAAAGAACAAGCCAAGTCAGTGCCAAACGCCATGATGTGTAAAATCACATTAGAGCTGGATGAAATGATCATGCTGAAGAAGTTGTGCGGCAAAGTGCTCGACAATCTGAGCTAACAAGATAGAAGCATCCGCTTCCCCACTTCCGATAAGAAAGAGCCTGCCGAGATGCAGGCTCTTTCGATCTTAGCTAGACGATCTACTTCAGTACATCATCAGTATTCTCTATTGCTAATCCGCCTTCATCTTCAATAAAACCTATCAAAGCAAACCCACTTACATCGGATTTCCCTATCAAGTGAAATAGGAAATGGCTATCAATAGGATAGTTACAAGCGATTTTCCTTAAACACACTCCGATGAGAATATACTTTCCGAAAGCAACAACAGCTCAGCTTAAAACATTCAAAGGAAAGTAAATTATGATTAATACTCAAATCAAACCATTTGCAGCTACAGCGTACAAAAACGGCGAATTCGTTGAAGTAACAGAACAAGACGTTCTAGGTAAATGGGCAGTATTCTTCTTCTACCCAGCAGACTTTACGTTTGTATGTCCAACAGAACTGGGCGACCTAGCAGACCACTACGAAGAGCTACAAAAACGTGGCGTAGAAGTTTACTCAGTATCAACTGACACACACTTCACTCACAAAGCATGGCACGACAGCTCAGACACAATCGGTAAGATTCAGTACTACATGCTTGGCGACCAAACAGGCAACATCACAAACAACTTCGGTGTGATGCGTGAAGGTCAAGGTCTTGCAGACCGCGCTACGTTCCTAATCGACCCTGAAGGTACTATCCAAGCAATGGAAATCACTGCTGAAGGTATCGGTCGTGACGCAGAAGACCTACTACGCAAAGTGAAAGCAGCTCAATACGTAGCAGCGCACCCAGGCGAAGTTTGCCCAGCGAAATGGAAAGAAGGTGAAGAGACACTAGCTCCATCACTAGACCTAGTTGGCAAAATCTAAGCCACTGAAATTTAAGTTCTAATCAGTTCCCGATTTCCTTTTTCTGATTAGAACTGAATTAGAGAGCACTTCAGGTTAGATACCTTGACGACCTTCTGCCTGATTTGCTCTCTCCCCCTCAGGTTTTATCTACAGTAACCACTTTTTATTACCTATCTGAATAAGTAGGTGTGCAGTAATTGCGTAGAAAAAATCGTTTAGAACCAGGCATAGATTTTCGATAGCTAGTTACTCTAACTACAAAATCTATAACGCAGTTATCAACGATTTTAGCTAGCAAGAATGAACAAATACTTGTTTTGATTGGTAACTATTTAATTAAGGTAGTAACAACTATGTTAGACCAAGCGATCCAACAACAACTCAAACAATATCTGGCTAATGTAAAAGAAGAAGTTCGTTTAGTGGTTAGTCTAGATGAAAGCAAAGCATCAAATGACATTTTGTCTCTAGCGAACCAAATCGCAGAGATGAGCGACCTAATCACCGTTGAACGTGACGACAACGCAAGCGCACGTAAACCAGTGATGGCGGTAACTAACCCAGCAAAAGGCACAGCACTACGCTTTGCAGGCTTGCCAATGGGTCACGAATTTACCTCTCTAGTATTGGCACTGCTTCACTCTGGCGGTCACCCAATCAAACTAGAACCAGAAGTGATTGAGCAAATCGCAGCACTAGACAAAGATCTAGACGTAGAAATCTTCATTTCACTGTCGTGCCAAAACTGTCCGGACGTGGTTCAAGCGTTCAACATGATGGCGGCGATCAACCCGAAAGTAAAAGCAACCATGATCGACGGTGGCTTGTTCCAAGATGAAGTGAAACAACGCGACATCATGGCCGTACCAAGCGTATTCGTGAACGGTGAGCTATTCGGTCAAGGTCGTATGTCTCTAACTGAAATCCTAAACAAAGTGGATGACGGCGCGAGCGAGAAAGCCGCGAAGGCACTGAGCGAAAAAGACCCATACGACGTACTTGTTGTCGGCGGTGGTCCTGGCGGTAGCGCAGCTGCTCTATACGCTGCTCGTAAAGGTATTCGTACTGGCGTTGTTGCTAAGCGTTTTGGTGGTCAGGTTATGGACACCATGGCAATCGAGAACTTCATTTCAGTAAAACGTACTGAAGGTCCAAAACTAGCAACAGACCTAGCAGAACACCTAAAAGAATACGACGTAGACGTCGTGACTGAGCAACAAGCTGAGAAGCTAATGGGCGCAGCACACACAGAAGATGGTTTGATTCACATCCAACTTGAAAGCGGCGCAACGCTGAAGAGTAAGAGTGTCATCCTTAGCCCTGGTGCACGCTGGCGTGAAATGAACGTTCCGGGTGAGCAAGAGTACCGCAACAAGGGTGTCGCATACTGCCCACACTGTGACGGTCCACTGTTCAAAGGCAAGAAAACCGCAGTTATCGGTGGTGGTAATTCAGGCATCGAAGCGGCTATCGACCTTGCTGGTATCGTAGAACACGTAACGGTTCTTGAATTCGCAGACGTACTTCGCGCAGACCAAGTGCTTATCGACAAAGCGAACTCACTACCAAATGTAGACATCATCACCATGGCGCAAACTACTGAAGTAGTGGGTGACGGTACTCGCGTAACAAGCTTGAAGTACAAAGACCGCAACACAGATGAAATCAAAGAGATTGAATTGTCAGGTATCTTTGTTCAAATCGGTCTAGTACCGAACACAGAATGGCTAAAAGATTCAGAAGTAGCCCTATCTGAGCGCGGCGAAATTGAAGTCGGCAGCCGTGGCGATACTAGCCTAGAAGGTGTCTTCGCAGCCGGTGACGCAACAACCGTTCCTTACAAACAGATCATCATTGCGATGGGTGAAGGTGCAAAAGCAAGCTTAGGCGCATTTGACTACCTAATCCGTAAGCAAGGTTAATCTCCAATTTCTTGAGCACAAAGCGCACGGTGCTGTGTTTTCTTCCCCGGAAAACCAATCGGGGCACCGTGACAGCGATGAGTAACAAGAAATACAATCAAAAAACCTAGAAGCCCAAAGACTTTGCCAGCAGATATTAACTGCTGGCTTTTTTGGTTTGGGGAGAGGTGTAAGCAAATCTCTCAGCGCTCCGAGTTCAAACTGGAGGGAATGGCTCTACAATCACGGATAATTCAGTTCACTCCATCAGCATCACAACGCGCTGCGAATAGATTCTGAATACTCGCTTAGGCTCTTGCAGAATGACGCTGTTCGTTTATCGTTCTCTCCCCGTCATTCCCGCGAACCTAGGTGAGACTCGGAATCTACTCACCGTAAACTCGATCGAAAATGAGTAGCACGAACAAACAAAAGTTGAAACAAGGTTGCAAGCACCTTACCCAACATTCAACCTCAAACCAGCAACCCCACCTAACCTCCCCTTGTATCAAACTCCGAAGCTCTCAACACGCAGAGCTCAAAAGGGAGGAACTGGTTCTGTGCTCGCGGATAATTCAATTCACAACGCAACATAACAACACACTGAAAGTAGATTCTGAATACTCGCTTAGGCTCCTTCAGAATGACGCTGCTCGTTTAGCTCTCTTTCCGTCATTCCCGCGAACCTAGGTGAGACTCGGAATCTACTCACCGTAAACTCGATCGAAAATGAGTAGCACGAACAAACAAAAGTTGAAACAAGGTTGCAAGCACCTTACCCAACATTCAACCTCAAACCAGCAACCCCACCTAACCTCCCCTTGTATCAAACTCCGAAGCTCTCAACACGCAGAGCTCAAAAGGGAGGAACTGGTTCTGTGCTCGCGGATAGTTCAATTCACAACGCAACATAACAACACACTGAAAGTAGATTCTGAATACTCGCTTAGGCTCTTTCAGAATGACGCTCTTCGTTTAGCACTCTCTTTCCGTCATTCCCGCGAACCTAGGTGAGGCTGGGAATCTACTCACCACAAACTCGATCGAAAATGATTAGCAAGAACACGAACAAACAAAAGGTGAGACAAGGTTGCAAGCCCCTAACCCAGCTCTCAGATTCAAAGCACCAAACCCACCGAATCTCTCAATGTATCCAGATCCAAAGATATCAACCCTAAAAAATTTTAAAAAAGCCCTTTACCTCAACTTTACTTGAGGTTTTAGCATATTCATCGTTGGCTAGAAAATGACAAAAAGGAGCACATCATGATCCAACTAGAACATATTAACTTAGTCGTGAAAGATATCCCTGAAATGCTGAAGTTTTACCAAACTGCATTTCCACATTGGTACGTGCGTGATGAAGGTAAAGGCGAATGGAGTGGCAAGCCAAGAAACTGGCTACATTTTGGCGACGAGTATCAATACATAGCCATGAGTGACCATGGCGAAGGAGAAAACCGCGAGTTGAGCGGGCACCAAGTTGGGCTAGCGCATTTTGCTTATGTGACCAACAACGTCGATGCAATCATCAAAAGACTAACCGATGCAGGTTATCCGATTGCCCAACCTGGTGCTGATGAACCATACCGCAAGAATGTGTATTTTGTTGACCCTGCCGGTTTTGAGATTGAATTTGTTGAATACCTGGCGGATGACCCAAAACTTCGTAACCTGACAAGCTAAAAGAGATGTAAATAATAAAACGCCAGCAGATAGTGACTGCTGGCGTTTTATTTTTTATCTATCGGGCTTCTTTATCGCATTAGCGCTGTTTGGCAAAAACCTGAGTCCAGTAATACCCGTAGCGTGCAGAGTGATTTTCGACAAGCGACGCGCCCATCTGATCAAAATCCGCACTCATGATATTAAGGCAGTGGCCTTCACTCGATAACCAAGCATTAACGACGGCGTTAATGCTGCTTTGCCCTACTGCGACATTCTCACCAATGGCGCTCCAAGCATAGCCCGTTGCGTTAACTCGATCTGACATTTTGCTGCTATCAGAGCCTGTGTGGCTCATGAAATCGCTGTTCGCCATATCGCTTGAATGTCGATAAGCGGCGCTTTCCAAATCGTAGCTCCAAGTCAGGGCCCCAACAGGTGGCATGGTGGTTGCGCCACACTGTTGTGTAGTAGAGCGGGCGCTGTTGACCGCTGCAAGCATCTGCTCGGCAAATGTGCCTTGTGACGATGTGGAACCTGTGTTTTGTGAGCCGCTTTCTGCTGGGGCTGACGACTCCCCATCGCCGCCACATGCGCTGAGAAGTAGGGCCAAAGCAGGCACTAAGATCTTAGTTGGCATTGTCTTTCCTTTATGAGTGACGAAGAGCAAACTGCGCTTTTCGATAATAACGCCCAATAAACTAACAAAAACCAATAAAAGCACCATATAGCTTAGGGTTTTTTAACCAAAGACTCACATGAAGTTTTCAATCGCCTTGGTTCGGTCGATAAATCGGCAACGTTTCAGCCCAAGTATGGAATGGCGTTTCATCCATATCCTGTATTGCTTGAGTGATAAAATCGATGAACACCCTCACTCGGGCAGGCACATATTCCCGGTTGGCATAGAGAAGATACACGCCATTTCCTGCTTGGCGCATGCTCGGAAATATCGGCACTAAACGCCCCGCTTTAAGCCAGTCTCTCGCGATAAAATGAGGGATCTGAGTTAATCCTAAGCCTTCTGCGCAAAGCTCTGCCATGGATTCACCGTCATTTACAATGTAGTTTCTTTCGGGGTCATATTCACTCGCACCGTCTGGTTCTGGCATCCGAATCGGCAACAGTTTCCCCGTTTGTTTAAAACGAAAACGAACCCAAGAATGGTCATTGAATACATCCGAGCCACTCGGAACACCATGGCGCGCTAAGTAATCCTGACTGGCACAAATGATAAAATCGATAGGGCTGAGCTGACGCACAATCAATTGACTATCGTGAACGACACCAGAGCGAATCGACACATCAATACCTTGCTCAATAATATCAACGTAGGCGTCATCGTAATGAATATCGATAGTGATGTTAGGGTAGCGGCGACAAAACTCTTTTAATAAAGGACGAATATAGAGGCGACCGTACGAGACTGGCACATTAATCTTAAGCTGCCCTGAAAGCGCATCATTGTGACTTTTTAATGAATCCTCACATGCCGCCAGCTCCTCCAGTACAAACCTAGCAGTATTTGCGTACCTACGACCAGCTTCTGTCAGGCGGCTCTGTCGCGTAGAACGTTGAAAAAGCTGTATACCCAAATCGCTTTCAAGACGATGTATGGCTTTGCTCACGGTCGAAGGGTCAGTGCCATACACTTTGGCAGCCGCAGCAAAACTACCGCCATCTAAAGTGGCAATAAAAAATCGTAGGGACCGTATCTTATCCATATAACCAATGAACTCTATTCATGAATTTTATTCACTTTAGTAAAGACCAAGTGGCTCTTCAATCACTAATTAGCCTAAATATAATGAACCTCAATAACTTGATGCTCTGTTAGCGAGGAAAAACCATGGGTAAAAACGGATTGAAGAATGCACTACAACTATTGATAGCGACACTAGTCCTATTCTTTGGGGTGCTTCAAACAGCACATGCCGCAGATAAACGAATTGGTATTCTGGTTTACGATGGCGTACTGACCTCTGATGTTACTGCGCCTTTAGAGGTTTTTGGCGTCGCAAGTCGTCTCACTTGGTTTAGTGATTATGACGTGCTCACCATTTCCGTCTCAGATCAGAAAACCATCACCACTGAAGAAGGATTAAAAATTGGTGTGGATGCTTGGATTGGTGATCTGCCGGAACTCGACGTACTGGTTTTAACATCCAGCTATGACATGGATGCACTAATCGAAAATAAAGATCTCATTCACTTTATTAAAACTACCTCAAAGGCGGCAGATTGGATGGCAAGTAATTGCTCTGGCGCGTATTTGTTAGCCGAAGCTGGCCTTTTAAACGGCAAAAAAGCAACAACTTGGGCCGGAGGTGAAAACGGCTTTCAAAGAGATTACCCAGCAGTCAAAGTACAAGTCGACCAGAATTTTGTCATTGATGATGGCGTTATCACTTCGAACGGTAGCCTAGTTAGCTATCAAGCTGCTCTTAAGCTACTTCACCTTATGACTTCAGAGTCTAAAGCTCAGGAAGTCGCAGATGCCATCCAGTACTCACGTTTTTCCAACCAACCATTTTAAGCGTGTAAGAAAGAAATCAGAGTCACCCTTCGATATTTCGAAGGTTAACTCTTCGAATTTATCTTCCTAATCGAACAACCCTTTTTATCACTGTAAAAGCGATAAAAAGGGTTGTCGTTCATCTGGCAGACACAACGTGCTCTCCAAACTTTTTATCTTAACGCTATGGAAAAACATAAACGTTACGAAGCACTGACGAAAGAGCGATACCAAGAGATCTACCGTCTCGCGTATTGGTTATGCAAAGATCACCACCTTGCTCAAGATTTAGCGCAAGAAACCTTCCTGAAAGCGTGGCGATTCTTTGATAATTTAAATGATCCCAACGCCGCGAAGTCTTGGCTCATTACTATTTTGCGTCGTGAGAATGCTCGGCGCTTTGATAGAAAACAGTACGATTTTGTCGACATTGATGAGTGTGCAATACAGACAAAAACCTACCCTGGCAGTGACTACGACATGGCCCAAGATTGGCTTCAAAAACAAATGATGATTCTCGAACCCAAATACCGAGAGCCGTTGCTCTTGAGCTTAGTGGCTGGGTTGAATCATGATGAAATTGCCCAAGCCTTGAGGCTCAACCACAACACAGTGGCGACTCGATTATTCAGAGCGCGTAATCAGATCATCGCACAGAAGGAGAGTCATTAAGACACAAAAAGTAGTCAACCACGTAAACTAACTGGCTATGCTCCGGTCTATTTCATAAGTCGTTACACAACTCGACGCTTTAACGCTTTACATCAAGCGCGACTAGATGAACACTTCTTGTCAAAGTACAATAACAGCCGACATAGAGTAGAGTCAGTAAAACATTATGAGTAACACGACGGCGAAAAAGCCGAATCCCTTATTTGAAATCCTTTTCAACGTATTTATCCCTTCCTTCATTTTGATGAAGTTTAGTGGCGATGAGCATCTAGGGACAGCAATGGCGCTGGTTGTCGCTTTGCTATTTCCTATCATTTATGGCGGTATGGACCTTGTCCGTAACAAGAAATTTAACTTTATTGCTGCTCTGGGCTTTATCAGTGTTCTACTAACTGGTGGCATCGGCTTGTTAGAGCTTGATACACGCTGGTTAGCACTAAAAGAAGCCCTGATTCCTGGCCTGATCGGTTTAGCGGTTTTGGGTTCAACGTTTACCCGCTACCCGCTGATGCAGAAGTTAGTACTGAATGACACTGTGTTGAACCTCGCGTTGATTAACCAACGTTTAAAAGAAAATGGTAAAACCGATGCGTTCGAACGTTGCCTTATGTCTTCTAACTACCTGTTTGCAAGTACTTTTGCGTTCTCATCTGCAATGAACTACTTCCTTGCGACTTGGATTGTGACTAGCCCTTCTGGTACTGCTGCCTTTAACGAAGAGTTAGGAAAAATGACGCTGTACAGTTACCCAATGATTGCCATCCCAAGTATGTTGATGATGTTCGGTATTTTTTATTACATTTGGCGTCAAGTACGTGTGATGACATCGCTCGAAACAGAGCAAATCTTCCATCTAAAATAGCCCAATCATTACAAGTAAACCCATAAAAAAGGGAGGATTTTATCCTCCCTTTTCTCAACAGACTCACTGTAAATCATAGCGTCAAAATGATTTTACCTGACACTGCTGACGAGCGTCGCTCAACCATTTCAATCGCTGTTTGAAAGTCCTCTAACGACAGATCATATGCAACGTTTAACTTTATGTCGCTGCTAATAAAGTGTTCTAACATTTCAGCGAACACCGTCTTTCTCCCGCCTTTACCTACCGATTCTTCCCAATACCGCAAAAAGAATGTACTAAAGTCGATGTTGTTGGCCTTCATCGATTCAAAAAACTCAGGCGTATAAGGCGTTAACGACAATGTTCCGTAGTTGATGTATTGGCCGTTTTCTTTCAAGGTACGAATGAGATCCGTGCCAGCCTCACCGCCTATCGCATCCAAAGCGACCGTTGGTTGTGGCAGTTGGCGCGTTTGCAGCTGCGCGTGTAAGTCTTGTTTTGCGTCCAACACTGGAATCGTATCGTACGGATACTTTTCTGGCTTTGAAGTCACAGCAATCAGTGTAAAACCCAGTGAGTGAGCAAGCTGGGCGAATATCTTACCGATCGCTGACCCTGCCGCATTGATGATCACCACATCGCCTTTGTTCAACTTCGCCACTTTAGTGGTGATAACCCACGCGGTTAGCGCGTTGATGTACAATTGGCAGGCATAGCCGTTCTCCAAACTCTCAGGTAGCGGAAAAAGATTCTCAGGCGAGGCATCTATGTAGTATTGCCAAGTACCACTCATCGCCACCAACACCTTTTGCCCAACTTGAAGGTCAGTTTGACCAACTGCACTGACTTCCACCACACGCCCAACCGCTTCAAATCCCGGCACGCGAGGTGGTACGTGAACGCGGCGGTATTGCCCAACACCATGAATGGAAAGCAAGTCACTTGGGTTAATGTTTGTAGCTTCCAGTCGCACCCGAACCTTGCCCTGAGCAAGCGGTTTGAGGGGCTCTTTTTCCAACGACAGCGACGTTTTGGGTTGACCAAAACAGAATTGATTCACTCGAGTATTTATCGTTGGTGCCATTGTTATTCATACCATGTAATTGAAATTCAAAAAGGAAGTTTCGTAACTTCTACTCAAAAGCATTAAGTGAAGTCGAAACTCTGTATTTCTACCTGCGCGATGCGCCGTTCACTCTAAACTGTTGTGGCGTCATATCAAAATAGGCTTTAAATGCTTTGATGTAGGATGAGTCGTTTTGATAACCCACTAGGTCTGCAATGGCTTGGATTGGCAACGATTCATCTAACAAAGAAAGCGAATAAATTAGCCGAATTTGTTGCCGCCAAAGCAGAAATGAAGTGTTGAATTCCTTGGCGAATAACCGTGATAAAGTGCGCTCAGACGCCCCAATTTTCTCCCCCCACTCTTTTAGCGAACAGCTCAACGCGGGCTCGTCAGTCAATTGCTCGAAAATCAGTTTTAGTCGTCTGTCTTGTGGCAGCAATAACTGAAATGTCTGCACGTTGCTTTTCAAAATTTGATCATGCAACACCGCCAGCAAATGCAGCACTTCTTCGTGGCTTGTCTCACCTTCACACTGTCTGCGGATCTCTTGTAAAAGCTCATTTAAAAACGGCGTTAAAGCAATGGTTCTCACTTGTGGCTCGTACGTCGCACCAAACTCAGGGTTGAGGTAAATACCAACAAATATCGTATTGCTTAGAGCAATCGACTCGTGTTGAACACCCGCAGGAACAAATAACGCAGAGGTGTGCGGAACCAAATGCTGATAATGCTCAGTTTGTGTTTGCAATAACCCTTTGATAGGAAAGATGATTTGATGCCAAGTGTGTTGATGCAGCGCATCAATGTAACCTTTTGGCATGTCGATGGTTTTCACCAAAACAGGAGAATGGGGATTCGCGTCCATCATCTTATTGGAGGTGACGACGCCTGACTTCGAATCAATTTGGCGAGTTAGCATTGTTAGTTGTCTTTTCATCCCTACTCCGACACACGTTTACTAGGCTATCATGCTCCGCATCGCGAATGAAGGTAAACACTTTATCTCTCATTCAAATAATAAGGAGGTTATATGAAGAAAATCGGCGTCGTAAAAGCTGTGCTAGCAGGGAAAACCGTCCCTTATGCTCATGGAGCGCAAAGCGCAATCAACAAACAAGTGCTGCCTGAGCGCCAGCACGCAACAGAGCTTGGTTTTATCAGTGATGAACAAGGCGATCCGCGCTTTCATGGTGGCATTCAAAAAGCGCTTCATATTTACCCAAGCGAACACTACCCAATCTGGCAACAAGAATTAGGCGAAAGAACCATTTTTCAATCCGCCGGCGGCTTTGGCGAAAACATCAGCTCCGAAGGCGTCACCGAATCCACGATTTGCTTGAAAGATAAAATTCGCATCGGCTCAACACTACTGGAAGTGTCGCAAGGTCGCATGCCTTGTTGGAAACTTAACGTACGTTTTGACCAACACGACATGGCGAGAAGACTGCAAGATACGCTTCGAACAGGCTGGTATTTCCGAGTGTTGGAAGAAGGCGATATCGGTGCAGGTGACGAGATTATTCTGTGCGAAAGACCTTATCCAGAATGGCCACTGGCTCGCATCATGGGCGCGGTTTTCACTGGCTGTTTAGATAGAAAAGAACTCACTCAGCTGTCTGATCTGCCGTTAGTCGAGTCTTGGGGCAAGTTGGTCGAGCGCCGCCTAGAAACTGGCGAAGTTGAAGATTGGGAAATGCGCTTGGTTGGCCCAACTGTGGGTTAACACCCCAAAGTAAAATTTAAGCCACGCTCTGAACCGACTATGCCGTCAGAGCGTGTTTTTTTGGTTTACTTCGCACTCGGGGCTGGGCGTTTCGACTTACCTTGAAACTGCTTAATGCTCTTCTTAGCATTAGTTCGGCGGTTGGCTTTTTTATCGCGTGGCGCGCGTTTGCTCTCGCCAGTTGATGGCTTATCCGTTACTGGAAAACCTGCCAGATCTTGCACTGGTAATGCACGTTGAGTCAGGTGACGAATCGCGCTTAGTGCGTCCATTTCACCATGACAAACCAATGACACCGCCACACCTTGTTCGCCTGCGCGAGCGGTGCGTCCTACTCGGTGAACATAGGTTTCTGCATGCATTGACAGTTCAAAGTTGATCACTACAGGCAATTGCTCAATGTGAATGCCGCGCGCTAGTAGATCGGTGGCAATCAACACCTGAATTTGCCCAGATTTAAACTGCGCCAGTGCTTCTTCTCGCTCATCTTGACTCTTATTGCCATGCAGCGCATTGGTTGAGATGCCCGCTTTATTCAGCTTCTTCGCTAAGCCATCGGCGTTCTCTTTCGCACCAATAAATACTAATGCCTGAGTCCACGCGTTTTTTTGAATCAGTTCAATCAATGCCTTGGTTTTACTGCCTTTGTTAACGAGGTACAGCGTTTCAGCAATATCTTGGTTGGTGCTGTTTTCTTGATGCGCTGCAACTTGCTTTGGTGCCGGCATAAGCAGCTTCGCTTTACCCTTCAACTCATCTGAAAACGTTGCCGAGAACATCGCGGTTTGACGCTGGTTTGAAATCAGCCCCGCAATATTTTGTACGTCAGGCCAAAAGCCCATATCCAACAGACGATCCGCTTCATCCAACACTAGGTAATGGATATTGCTTAAGTCTAAACCGTTGTTTGCCAGATCAACCAAACGACCTGTCGTCGCGACAAGGATATGAGGATTTGTCGCTAGCGCCTGCTGTTGTTGCTCTTTATCAACGCCGCCACACAAACACACTGCGTTGAGTTCAAGAACTTGACCAACTTGGTTAATTGCTTCACTCACTTGCATTGCCAGCTCACGAGTTGGCACAAGAATCAGCGCTTTTTGCTCTGGATTGACACCCAGCTTTTCCAACAAAGGCAAACCATAAGCAAGGGTTTTGCCGCTGCCTGTATTTGCCAAAGCCAATAGATCTTGACCAGCCAACAGCTCAGGAATGGCCAACGCTTGAATATAAGTCGGCTTCTTGAAGTCTTTTGGCAGTGCATGAATCAGCTCAGAACTCAATGAGAGAGTAGAAAATGGCATTAACGAAAACCTTGTACTTTGGGTTGAAGAAGCAATGAAAATAATGAAGATGCGGTAAAACGCAGGCGCGGACTTTACCACAATCTGCTAGGTGAACCATCCTATTTTAGGCGCTTAAACCAAGCGTCGCCTACGCAAATCGTCAGAAAACTAAAAAGCGCAAAAAAGCCGTTAGTCTGTACTGCCACAGAGCTAACGGCTAAAAACCCTTGAAGAGAACGCTTCATCAGCCTTTCACTGCGGCTGAAAAGAAATGTGCAGTTTATTAAAGCACAGCTTTACGATTCGGTAAGAACACTTCACCCAACATGCAACGAACCGAACCACCACCAATAGATTCTATGGTAGAAACGTCGAATGGCAGCAATTTACCGTGCGTCGCCAATTGGTTTCTTTGTGCTGGTGAGAATGCATCGTACGCCGATTGCGACATCGCAATCACCTTGTCGCCGTTGATCGTTTCTAGTTGCAGAATGTTACCGCAGAACTGGTTCATCTGATCAAGCGAAATTGAGATGACTTGCTTGTCTTTGGCGAGTGACTTCATTACAAAACGACGCTCAAATTCTGGGATCACTTCGTCACAAATCACGCAAAACTGTTCGCCAACCGCCATCATCACATTGGTGTGATAAATCGGCGCACCAGACGGCAAACGAGTTTGGAAAGAAATCACTCGTTCATAGCCAATACGATCGGCGTAATCTTCTAAAACCAGACGATCACAACGTTGTGAGAGTGCGGCGTAGACCGTTTTATTTAGGTGGTCAAACACCATCACACCCGTGCTTTCTAAATACGCTTGCTCGTCAAGATATTCAGTTAGACTGCTGCGTCGATGAACTTCTCGCCCTGCTTGCGCTAGTGCTGCCACAAGTGCATCGGGACGTACTTCTTTTTGACGGTTTTCACAGGCCATTGGAAAGGTGTACAACGTGCCATCTGGCGTAGTGCTAAACCAATTGTTTGGAAATACCGCGTCTGGCGTTGCAACATCTGAAGTTGGATAATCAAACTCAACAACTTGAACGCCCTCTTGACGCAGCGTTGCAACCATACTCGCGAACTCGGCCATTACTCGACGTGAGACTTCTTCTTGGCTGAGTGACACTTTATGTTGGAACTCATTATCTTGTGCGGTTTCTTCATTAAAACGAAACTCTTTCGGTGGCACCATCACTACGCAGTTTGCGGTTTGGCGCTGAGCACTTTGCGTGCTTTCTTCTTTCCCATTAGCAAATTGGGTCACTGATTCGTGTAATAGCATCCAATACATTCCTTATCACTAGAATGAGGAGATTGTAAATTTATTGTTAACTTCAGTTTTGCTGTTTTGACAATTAATTTAATTGCACAAAAGTAATTTTTGCTGCATTAAGTTCATTTTTCCTTAAATTTTATTGTCACTTTGCAGGTTTAAGCTTTTATGGCACCACGATGAACATGATAAGAATTCATCATAAGAATCAGAACCATAGACAATCACACTCATAACCAACTAGTTACATTTAAGACACAATCGGTTAGACTATTTTTTCGCCCCTCTCGTCAATCGGTCTGCTTTATCGAGGAGCAGGCAAGAAACTCTCATACACGCGGTTTCGTCCAAAGCAGCGTGAATCGATGGATTTAGCCACCCCATATGGCATTGTTTTAACTTTAGGATGAGTTATGTTTAAACGATTTGAAGGCTTTACAGAGCCGTTCCCCAAATCTACACCGGATCAGCCTCCTTCAGGGATGTTCGCTTTTCTGCGTTATTACACTCGTGGTTATGAAAAGCCTTTGATCATCATGTCTTTGATGGCCACAATTGTGGCTGTTGTTGAGGTAATGTTGTTTGGCGCCATGGGACAATTGGTTGATTGGTTGTCTACCAGCAATCCAGAAACGTTCTTACAAGACAACAAATCGGATTTGATTTTCTACGGAGCCTTATTGCTGGTTGTCATGCCTATATTGGTGATCTTGTACTCGTTGCTCGTTCATCAAACGTTATTGGGCAACTACCCAATGTCTATCCGCTGGCTTGCACACCGGTATTTGCTCAATCAAAGCTTGAACTTCTATCAAGATGATTTTGCAGGCCGAGTCGCAACGAAAGTCATGCAAACCTCATTAGCTGTGCGCGAAACCGTAATGAAAGCTATGGATGTGTTTGTTTACGTTACGGTTTACTTCACCAGCATGATCATTATGTTAGCGACGGCAGACTGGCGTTTGATGATCCCAATGATCGTCTGGTTACTCGCTTACATCGCTATCCAAATCTATTTTGTCCCTAAGCTCAAAGACGTCGCTTCAGCGCAGGCCGATGCACGTTCGACAATGACAGGGCGCATCGTAGACAGTTATACCAATATTCAAACCGTCAAACTGTTTTCTCATAGCCAGCGCGAAACCCAATATGCCGAGCAAGGCATGAAAGGATTTTTAAATACGGTCTATCGTCAAATGCGCCTAGTGACCGGCTTCGACGTCGCTGTAGAGATCTCAAACTATATTTTGGTATTTTCCGTTGCTGCTTTATCGATTTACCTGTGGTTGGATAGTGCCATTAGCGTTGGCGCGATTGCGATTGCTGTTAGTCTTGCATTGCGCGTAAACGGTATGTCGATGTGGATAATGTGGGAAGTTGGCGCCCTCTTTGAAAACATGGGAACCGTTGTCGATGGAATGAAAACGCTCTCTAAGCCTATTGATATTAAAGATAAACCAGGTGCAAAAGACTTGGTTGTCACTGAAGGAGGCATTCACTTTGATAACGTCAGCTTCCATTACGGTGAGAACAAAGGCGTGATTAGCCATCTCGACCTCAACATCAAACCAGGAGAGAAAGTAGGCTTGGTCGGGCGCTCCGGCGCCGGAAAATCGACTTTGGTGAACTTGTTACTTCGTTTCCACGATGTCGAAGACGGCAGCATTAAGATCGATGGACAGAACATCTCAGAAGTCACACAAGACTCTTTGCGTTCAAAGATCGGTATGGTGACCCAAGATACTTCTCTGCTACACCGTTCAATTCGTGACAATATTTTGTATGGCAATCCAGATGCGACAGAAGAAGATTTGCTGAAAGCCACTAAGCAAGCGCATGCCCATGAGTTTATCGAAACTCTGACCGACCCATTTGGTAATGTCGGATACGATGCGCAAGTTGGTGAACGTGGTGTGAAACTGTCTGGCGGCCAACGTCAGCGTATCGCAATATCTCGTGTGCTACTCAAAGACGCACCATTGCTGGTATTGGATGAAGCAACATCGGCTCTGGATTCAGAAGTCGAAGCGGCGATTCAGGAAAGCTTGAATGAATTAATGCAAGGGAAAACGGTTATTGCTATCGCTCACCGATTATCGACCATCGCACAAATGGATCGCCTCATCGTGCTAGATAAAGGCAGCATCGTTGAACAAGGTTCTCATCAAGAACTCATTGCGAATAACGGCATTTACGCCCAGCTTTGGGCGCATCAAACTGGCGGATTTATCGCTGAAGAACTAGACAATCAACACGCTTCTTAACGAGTGATAAGCTCAATAAAAACGGCGCTTTAAGCGCCGTTTTTTATTTTAATCCATGGCTAGATGCTCATATAGCCATTGTGGTTTCTCATATATGAAACACTCTCCATGATAAAGCTCACACTTTTTCTGCTAATATACCGCCTCGTTGCGTATCCATTGCAATGAACACAATACAGAGTATTGAGCCGTCTTCATTTGTCATTTCACTTTTTGAGAAACAGCTATACTCAATAGATGGCTTAGTTATTATATTAACAATAAGGTAATTAGCTTATGTGTAAATGTGGTTCAATGCAGATCGTACAACTCAAACCAAGTTGGGCTGACAAGCTATTTGGCTACTCAGAAAGATGGAAATGCCAACTTTGTTGTAAGATCTACCGCATCTAAAATTAAAAATAGAATCTTAGTTTTTCTAAGAAAAAGCAGTGGCCCGACAATGATTGTCGGGTTTTGTTTTTCTGAGCATTCATTTTTTGTCCCTTCTCTACAAGATTACTCATCACGGCAAAACCTAGCATCTTAATGTGACTTAGGTATAGAATCAGGCCCACTTATTCTTTCCGATATTCATATATAACTGGTCACTATGAACAAAAGTTTGCTAACGAATGTCCTCGCTATCGCTTTGATGGCTGGAGGTCATCAATTACAAAACGACTATCTTTGGTATGCAGGGCTGTTTGCGTTCTCAGGCGCCATCACCAACTGGCTTGCCATCCATATGCTGTTTGAGAAAGTGCCTGGATTATACGGTTCTGGCGTGATCCCCGCGCGATTTGAAGAGTTTAAACTGGCTATCAAAAACTTAATGATGGAACAGTTTTTTACTGAAGCGAACATTGACCGATTCTTGAATAAAGAAATGGCGGGCGGTGTGAACATCGATCTTCAACCAGTAATTGAGAAAGTAGATTTAAATCCAGCATTTGATTCCCTAGTGGAAGTAATTGAAGGCTCTCAATTTGGCGGCATGCTAGCGATGTTTGGCGGCTCGGAAGCGCTACAACCCATGCGCCAACCTTTCGTCGAAAAGATGCAAGAATCCATCATTGAGTTGAGCAAGAGCGATAACATCAAAGAAGCACTGAAAGAGCAATTCGAATCTCCTGCAATGATGGATGAGATAAAGCAGAACATTGAAGGTATCATCGATCAACGTTTAAGCGAATTAACACCGGCATTAGTTAAAGAAATGGTGCAAAAGATGATCAAAGAACACCTTGGCTGGCTAGTCGTTTGGGGCGGTGTTTTTGGTGGTTTAATTGGCGTTATCAGCACCTTTATCGGGGCATAATCGCTCACCGATTTATTAAAAAAGGAGCTTCGGCTCCTTTTTTAATCGAGAAAAAGTAATATACCAAGCCACGCTAAATAAGGAGGCTCAACACATGCCTCGCCTAACCAAGGAGCTCGGGATTAACACCAAATCCCGTTTTATGTTCTTCTATGACCACTTCACTACGAGTTTGAATCACGCCCGGAAGCGTGCCTAACTTACTCGACATAAACTCCTGATACGCTTTCATGCTCTTAACACGAACTTTTATCATGGTATCGAAATCTCCAGAGAGCGAGTAGCACTCTTCAATTTCAGGCATCAATTCCACCGCTTTCGCAAACTTTTCAAAAATAGAAAAACTGGTTTGGTCTAAACGAATATGGATGAATACTTGCACATCCAGCCCCAACTTTTCCGCATTCAACTCTGCATGGTAACCATTGATATACCCTTCTTTTTCTAGCCGCTTTACACGGTCAGAACATGGAGAAGTCGTTAAGTTAATCAGCTTTGCTAGTTCTACAACTGGAATTCTGCCTCTCGAATGAAGCACTCTCAAAATATGTAAATCAATCCGGTCCAATTGATAACTCATTAACCCACTTCCTTGTAACCACTTAGAAAGCATCACATTAATCGTTGCTCAAGCAATTGCAAACCATCAAATGCACAGCATGTGAAATTCAGCAGAGAATAACCAGAAAACAACGAAGGAGGGAAAGAGCTATGATTATTGCCGCTCACTTAGTAACCGTGATATGAAGAGAAAAAGCAACCTAGCGGCTCCCGCGGAGTCGCAAATTTGAAAGCGCATGACACGCCTGTATAGATATGTCGTTCGGGCAACACTGCCCTATTTAGCCATTAATCATGGCTATCACTCAGAATTAGAGTGCGGCCGATGTATGCCGTGTAGGATGTGGAACAACCTCTCCAATTGCACGATGATTACAACAACGGCAGTAGTATTGAGGCTCCATCTCGTAATAATGTTCACCTGATACAAATTTCGCCATCAGCTGTGTAAAACTCACCATTTTGCCTGTTAACGAGTCAACAGACTGAGGCTCGCAACGCTTCATAATCACTTTATGTTGCGTTGATTTTCTACAAGCTGCGCAATATATATCCGGCATTTCTCTTCTCCCTACTTTTTCGTCCTACTGACAATTGACATATTTTGTTCAAAATAATTCCACAATTAAAAAGCTCCTTTAATTTTTTGTGCCCTATCTTCAAAAAATTGAACGAAAGTATCAAAAAACTGAGACATTGGTCAGACCTCAACTTTTGTACCATCAATATGAGCAAACGTGCTTATGTGTGTATTAATACGACACATTACACATAAGCAATTGTTCGGGCTTATTATTTAGTAAGGCGCATGACAACTTTACAGCTGGCTAGATCGAGCTTTCGAGACGCCTTGTTATCTTGATTTACCCCGCAAACCAGTTGCTAGCAGCTATAGCCGTCTCATCAAGGAAGAAATGCATGACGATACAACCGATTCTCACTACCGAAAGACTCATCCTCCGGCCATTCAATATCGATGACTGCCAACAAGTGGCTTTACTCGCTGGAGATAAGCGAATTGCCGACATGACAGCAAACATCCCTCATCCTTATGAGCGACCGATGGCGCAAGCATGGATAGATAGGCACGATCCGATGTATCAGCAGCATCAAGGCGTGGCGTACGCTATTACCTTGCGAAACACTGGGGAGTTACTTGGTACAGTGAGTTTACCGCGTATCGAAGAGGGCTACGGTACATTAGGCTACTGGGTTGGCGTGCCACATTGGGGGAAAGGCTATGCATTCGAGGCCTCCAAAGCCTTACTCGAATTTGCTCGAATGCACTTTGAGTTAAACGGAATAACCGTGATGCATTTGGTGGACAATCAGCGTTCTAAATCGGTGATCCAAAAACTAAATATCCCTTACATCGGTGACAAAACATTGCGCATGCAAGGCAAAGAACGAAAGGTTTGTGTCTACCAACTCACGTTCGTCGCTTCTGAATAAAGTCGAGGAATATGTCGGATGATTATCCATGAAACTTCACAAAATCTGCCCAAGAACAACCCTTTCTTGCTAGGAACTGTATTGTTGTCGCTGTTCTATTTTTCCTACCTAGCAGACAAGGTCGTCGAATTTGGACTCGTAGCACTCACAATAATAGGATTGAAACTGCTCTCAACGTACTTCACGCGCCGCGCGTTCAATCCTAAAACGCTAGATATCGATGCAAGCACCATCACCTTGAAGTACCGCCAGGGCTCAACGGTTTACTTCCGTCTACCTCTTGATGACATTGTCAAAGTCCAAATACAGAAAGAGTTCTTCTCTAGCAAAAGTTTGATGCTCTACACAGTCAACGACGCTTACCAAGTGCCGAATTCAGACAATTTCGATTCTCTACAGTTAAAGGATTTAATGAAACAACTTGAAGAAAGAATTGATGATCAATCTCGCTAAAACGAAAAGAGAAGACATTCTAGAATGTTGCCAATTTGGTCTCTAAATAGAAAGACAAAAAAGCCAGCAATAACGCTGGCTTTTCTCTGTATTAGTCTTGTGCGACTTTCACGCGAATTTTGCTTTTTTCTACGTTCGTCAAATTCAGTGCTTCAAGAGCAGAAATGGCTTCTGCTTCGTCCGGCATGATGACAAAACCGAAGCCTTTCGACAAACCCGTGTCTTGATCAAGCACTAGCGAACACAGTTCTACTTTGCCGTACGCTGAGAATAATTTGCGGATATCTTGCTCGGTCATGTGACGAGCCAAGTTTCTTACTAAAAGTTTCATAATGAACCTAGTTGGTTTGATAACGGTTCGATTCTCTCAGTTTCTCTCTGGCAAACCAAGTGAATAATATGACGGCGTTGACTAGATCATTCTAAGTACATCTGTTTAAATGATTTTCCGTTCATTTTTCACCCATAGGAGAGTCGGCATGGAAACGAAACGTCTCAAACTCATCCCTGCTTGTTTAGAACGAGCAGAAGAGGCGCATCAAGCTGTCGTTCGCAGCCAAAAGACTCTCGAAGTCTATCTGCCGTGGGTGCCTCATGTGCTGACATTAGAAGCGATGATAGAAGGGACAGAGAAAGCCATCGCAAACTTTGAAAACTTCGAAGAAGAGCTGCGTTACTACATGATTGAAAAGGAAAGCGATCGCTTACTGGGTGCGGTCGGCTTAATGATTCGAGATCCCGATGTGCCATCCTTTGAGATAGGTTATTGGTTAGATAATGCTGCCGTTGGCAATGGTTATGTTGCTGAGGCTGTGCTCGAAGTTGAGCGCTATGCGTTTGATGACTTGGGTGCCAAGAGAATCGCAATTCATGCTGATAGCACCAACCAAAAGAGCCGAGCTGTAGCCGAGCGCTGTGGTTATGAGTTCGAAGGAGAGCTCAGAAACGAACGTCTGACTACATCGGGAGAGCTGAGTAACACCGTTGTTTACGCCAAAATTCATCGCGACTAACACTCCAATCTAACCGAGCAATGCTAAGCTTTGATCTCAAGCTACCACCATTAACGTTAATTAAGTTTCAGATAAAACAAAGCCCGCTAAAATAGCGGGCTTTGTGTTCATATACGGGAAGTTACTAGTCTAGTTCAACCAGTTTTTTCTCGAACGACTGGTGTTGGTCTAACACGTCTTGCGCAGCACCACCCGTTGCTTTACTTACCACAATGATGGCAAGCGTAGAGAAGATGATGCCCGGTACGATTTCGTACACATCAAACCAACCGCCAGTTAGCTGCTTCCAAACTACGATAGTGATACCACCAACAAGAATACCTGCTAACGCGCCGTTACGGTTCATACCGCTCCAGTAAAGGCTAAGTACAACCGCAGGACCAAATGCCGCACCAAAACCAGCCCAAGCGTAAGATACAAGACCAAGTACTGAGCTATCAGGCGTCATCGCTAGGAATAGCGCAACAAGCGAAATAACGATAACACCGATACGACCAATCATTACGATTTCTTCAGAAGACGCTTCTGGCTTGAATACTTGCTTGTAGAAATCTTCTGCAAGCGCTGAAGATGAAACAAGGAGCTGTGAGTCAGCGGTACTCATTACCGCCGCTAGGATTGCTGCTAACAACATACCCGCAACGACAGGGTGGAATACTGCGTTAACCAATAGCATGAAGATCTTCTCGCCGTCTTCTAGTTGAGTACCCGGATGACCCGTAACCCAAACCAGACCAACAAGACCAACAAGCATTGCACCAACCATAGATAGTGCCGTCCAAATCACTGCGATACGACGTGCAGTCGTTAGATCTTTGTTTGAACGAGACGCTTTAAAACGCGCTAGGATGTGTGGCTGACCAAAGTAACCAAGGCCCCACGCCGCTAGAGAGATAATGGCAATCGCAGACAATGGTTCGCCTTTCGCGTCATTCCATAGCGTTGCAAGTTCTGGGTTGATGTCATGTAGATCAGAACTTAGCTGACCTAAACCACCGTCCATTACCGCTATAGGAACAATCATTAGCGCAGCCGCCATTAGAAGACCTTGCACTAAGTCAGTCCAAGATACCGCTAGGAAACCACCGAATAGTGTGTAAGAAACGACACACACCGTACCGATGATAACAGCGTAGGTGTAATCTAGACCGAATACCGTCTCAAACAGTTTGCCCCCTGCGACCAAACCTGAGCTGGTGTAGAAAAGGAAAAATAGAAGAATGAAAAACGCAGAGATTGTCTGAATCAGTTTCGACTTATCGTTGAAGCGACGTGACAGAAACTCTGGCAACGTTAGCGCGTCAGTTTGGATACTGTAGGTACGGAGGCGTTTTGCACTGATGAGCCAGTTTGCCCATGTACCAAGAAGTAGACCGCCGGCTAACCAGAAGGCCTCGATACCCGCAGCGTACGCATAGCCAGGCAAGCCTAGCAGCAACCAACCACTCATGTCTGAAGCACCTGCAGATAATGCAGCAGGCCACGGACCTAGACTACGGCCACCTAGGAAGTAGTCAGATGAATTGGAAGTCCTCTTATACGCGTATACGCCAATAGCAACCATAATCAGTAAATACGCCACAAAAGTGGACGTGATAGCAAAGCTATTTTCTATCATTAGATAGTCCTCGTTATAATTATTTCCTTCCTTGCCTGCCCTGATATTTTACCGTCTCAGCAATACATCAGAGTATAAAAAACCAATCTGGACCGGCTCTCAGTCCAGTTACTCCAGATTGGCATTACAAGTCAGGTTAGTGAGTTTCGTTCCCCAACTCGAGTAGAGTTGCGTTACCACCCACCGCGGTAATATTTATCGTTCGAGTGCGCTCAGTAATGAAGCGCAACGAGAGATGAGGATCATGAGCCAATTTCGGTGACTCTAAATCCGTTTCAGAAACTAAGCCGACGATTGCACCGTCACGCTTAGCTAGTTGAAGATTGAGCGCATGCTCAATCTGTGAACGCCCAACATAACCCACACTACGTACATCGCTCTCAAGCAACGGGGCAGACGCATCGTACGCAACAACCTGGACTAAGTTAGATGGGAAGTTTGCCAACGCTACAGCTTGCTTAACCAGTTGGTTTAGCTCTGCATTGTCACTGCAAACGACCACACTGTTGCCTGCAATTAAGGCACAGGTGATCATCGCAAAAGCACTGTATAACGCATTATCAGCAGGCTCGATGTTGTTTTCACAAATCACCAAAGCCACACCGCGTCCTGCGGCATACAGTTCGTTAGTTTCCCCTGTAGGGCCAACTAACTGGTGAGTTTCTGCAAGAAGAGTTGATGCTTGTTGCAAGTGGTAAGAAACCACTTTGGCAACGGTAGACTGCTGCCCTTCTAGTGCAGATTTAAATGCCAGAACATGCTCGCATTTGTAATCAAAATCAGTCAGATTCCACTGCTCCCACGCAGAGAATGCATCTTTAAAATAGGTGATCTGATGAACCATAATGCGACTCCTTATGCGTTTTCTGCTTGAGCAAGAAGATGTTGAGTAAATCGGAATAGGTAATGTGGACCACCAGCTTTCGGGCCAGTACCTGACAAGCCTTGACCACCAAACGGCTGTACACCAACCACAGCGCCAACTTGGTCTCGGTTGATGTAGCAGTTACCTACTCGAGCATGTTTCTCAATCCAACGGTACGTGGTTTCGTTACGGCTATGGATACCCATCGTCAAGCCAAAACCCGTTTTGTTGATCTGCGCAACCACGTTCGGTAATTCAGACGCTTTAAAGCGAACAATGTGCAAGATTGGACCAAATTGTTCTTCTTTCAGCACATCGATACCCGAGATTTCAAACGCACTTGGTGAGACAAAGTCACCATGCTGGCACGATTCATCCAGCTGTAGCTGAGCGACTTTAGTCTGTGTTTTGCTCATTTGCTCAAGGTGAGCGAGGAGTTTTTGTTTTGCATTGCTGTCGATAACCGGACCAACATCTGTTTTGTGTAGGTAAGGTAAACCAACATGCAGTTCATTCATCGCACCTTGAATCAGGTTGATCATACGGTCTGCTACATCTTCTTGTACAAATAGAACACGAAGGGCAGAACAACGCTGACCAGCAGATGCAAACGCCGAACGAATCACATCACGCACCACCTGCTCTGGCAATGCAGTACTGTCCACAATCATTGCGTTTTGGCCACCTGTTTCCGCAATAAACGGAACCGGTTTCGCGCTGCGCTCCGCAAGCGTAACGTTAATGCGTTGCGCCGTTGCCGTTGAGCCAGTGAATGCCACACCAGCAATAGCATCATGAGAAGTCAGTGCATGACCAATCTCAGCGCCGCGACCAGTAAGTAACTGAATCACACCTGCAGGGAAACCAGCATCCAGCATTAGTTCAATAGCGCGAGCGGCAATTAAGCTTGTTTGCTCAGCAGGTTTTGCAACCACTGTGTTACCCGCAATCAGTGCTGCCGTCACCTGACCAAGGAAGATAGCCAACGGGAAGTTCCAAGGGCTGATACACACAAACACACCAAGACCTTCACGGCTAGAAATGCGTTTCACACCATCAAAGCCTTCTAGCTCAAATGGCTGTAGGTTTTGCGCTTGTTTCGCGTAATAACGACAGAAATCCACCGCTTCACGAACTTCATCAATGCTATCGTGAATCGTTTTACCCGCTTCTTTGTGACAAATCGCCACCAGCTCAGCCAGGTTTTCTTCCATTAAGTCAGCAAGCTTTTCTAAACAAGCCGCTTTTTGCTCAACAGGAACGGTTTTCCAATCAGAGAAAGCACTTTGCGCCGCATCAATTGCAGCGGAAACGTGATCAAGAGTTGCAAATGCCACTTTGCCGACTTCAATTCGGCGATCGTATGGTGCGGTGATGATCTCAGCCGCATTTTCCTTGATCATGCTTTCGGCAAAGCGTTCACCATTGATCATCGGGCCTGCAACCCACTGGTTGTCCATGAAGCTTTCGACCTGAGCTTCAAATGGCTTCGCTTCACTGTCGATGTCAATGTTGACGCCATATGAGTTCTTACGCTCAGGGAAAATATCGGCAGGCAATGGAATTTTGTCGTTGTGTAGCGTGTCAAAACCCGTCAACACATCCACAGGGTGATGGGTCAACTCATAAATCGGACAACGCGCATCAACTAGACGGTGTACAAACGAGCTGTTCGCACCATTTTCAAGCAGACGACGAACCAAGTACGGAAGAAGATCAGCATGGCTACCGACAGGAGCATAAATACGTACTGGCTGACCGTACATTTTCATAACATGGTTATACAGTGAATCACCCATACCATGCAGGCGCTGGAACTCGTATTCTTTGTGCTCCGCCATGACAGCAATTGCCGTCACCGTGTGAGCATTGTGGCTTGCAAATTGTGGGTAGATATTACCGCGAACACCTTCGCTAAGTAGGAAACGAGCACAAGCTAGGTATGCAACGTCCGTCGCTTCTTTGCGAGTGTATACTGGGTAATTTGCATAACCCGCTTGTTGAGACCACTTGATTTCGCTGTCCCAGTACGCGCCTTTAACCAAACGCAGAGGAATAACGTCACCTTGCTCTTTTGCGAGTGCATTTAGCCACACCAAGACTGGTAGCGCACGTTTTGAGTAGGCTTGAATAACCAAACCAAACTTGCCCCAACCCTTCACAAGATCGCTACGGTATACTTTCTCAAATAGCTTCAGGGAAAGCTCAAGGCGATCCGCTTCTTCTGCATCGATTGTGATTGCAACGTCGACTTCAATAGCACGTTTTAGTAGTTGCATTAGTGAGTCATACAACTCTGTCATTACACGTTCTTCATTTGCGACTTCGTAGCGCGGGTGTAATGCAGAAAGCTTGATGGAAATCGAAGGCGCAGGGCTGGTGTCGTTACCGTAAGTCTCGCGACCCACCGCTTCGATCGCCATTAGGTAATCTTTGAAGTACTTGTTCGCGTCCGCTGTAGTTAACGCCGCCTCACCCAACATATCAAACGAGTAGGTGAAACCTTTGTCGCGCATTGGGCGACCGTTCTTTTGCGCTTCTTCGATCGTACGACCACGAACAAACTGGTGACCCATGATCTTCATTGCCTGATACATGGCTTTACGAATCACGGGCTCAGAGAATTTATTTACCAGACGGTTTACAGCCTGACCTGGGCTCTGGGTGCCTTGCTCACCAAGACCAACCACTTTACCTGTTAGCATGAGGCCCCATGTTGATGCGTTAACAAACACAGAGTCAGAGTTTTTCAGGTGAGATTTCCAGTCTGCGACACTCAACTTATCTTTAATCAAAGAATCTGCTGTCGCGGCATCTGGGATGCGCATTAATGCTTCTGCAAGACACATCAGCAAGATACCTTCTTGAGTATCTAAGCTGTATTCCAGCAATAAAGCATCAATCATCTGGATTGACTTCTTATCGGCACGAATGGCTTCGATAAGGTGGGTAGTTTGGGTAGTGATCGCCGATTTTTCATCCTCTGTCGGCGTCGCTAGTGGCAATAGTTGCTCTAGCCATTGAGACTCGTCCACCATATATAATGGCGAGATCAGTGACCACAACTTATCAAGCGGCTGCCCGATAAATTCCGGTGTCAACACGTTCGTAGCTGTAAACATGTGTGTTCCTCAATCTCACTCCTCGAAAACCGCTTCGAGGATTATCAATGGCTGGCAGTGTATTTTGAGGCCGATAAGAATACTTGTCAAAAACTACGACATTTTTGCCAAAAACTCGCTTTTATAACAAAACATCCACATAGTCACATTCAAATAGGTAATATTTTGTGTTGTAAATTTTAATTTTTTCATTGCATTCACAACAAAATATCAAGAATATCAATAAGATTTTTGTGAAGAGCTCGTTCTAAGAGAAAATGTAGGATCAAGTGGCATATCAACCACTGCAAAGAACAGAGAATTTAAAAAAACGAGAGATAGGTCACGTGAATAAAACATAAAAAAACCATGCATAGTGCATGGCTTTATTCTGATTGATGATTATTTGACCTAAAAAAACGCGTTGTTATCCAACTTGTTTTTTATAACGGGAAGGTGATATTCCCTGTAAGCGAGTAAAAGTATGAGTAAAAGTACTCTGGCTTGAGAAGCCAGTAAACTCGGCAATTTGCCCTAAAGAAAGGTGCCCTTGCTCGATTAATTCACGAGCCATGTCGATACGCTTTCCGAGAACATATTGATGAGGTGTAATCCCCATCTGCTCTTTAAACAAGCAATGGAACTGACTTTCCCCAAGAAACACTCGCCCGGCCAATTGAGCCACACTAATCTTATGACTCAGGTGCTGCTCAATGTAACGATCAATCGCCTCCAAATCAAAGCGCGACTCTTTTCGACTGGTCTCAAATGCCGAGATATGGCGCTGCATTAATGCAATCACAGTGTCGTTACACGCACGACTTAACAGCAGGTCATCCGGATGGTTTCGCATTTCCTGAACCAACATCTGTATCAGCTTCTGAATTTGACTATCTAACTGGAAGTAGACATGGTCTCTCTCCAGGTTATTGATTTTTTGAAGCATGTCAGGATCATCATTTGTCGGTTTGGGCATATTCAGCACCAAAATATCCGATTGATTGATGACGCCACCGAAAGCATGATCAGAGCATGCGGTGACCACACAACCTTGACCAGGGCCGACAAGATTACCTCGCCCGCGCACTTCAAATTCGGCTTGCCCTTTTAAACCAATCACGATCTGCGTATAAGAATGATCGTGGCAATCCATATAAGACGGAAGTGTGATCAGCTCCGCCGGCTTCGGCAGCATAATCTCTTGATATGAAAGGATTTTTTGGTTATCTGAGTCACTCATTTTAAACAGTCGTCTTTACACGGTCAGCTTACGTCTTCGCATCATATACCTTCTTTGTTGGGTTGCAACTTTTACCCAACTCAATCGACAAGATCAAATCAGCATGATCAAGTTCATTTACATGATCATAGTTCCGGAACGATGATCATGCGAGGTTAATTTACGGTCAGTGAGCAACCAATTTTATTAACAAAAACGGATAGATAGGCAACACCTTACGTATATATAATCAATCAATGTAAAGATCCTTGTTACCGAACAATCTGTTATTTTGTAAAACACCGTGCTCCATATTAGATAAGTCGTCTCTGAAACGGATCGAAACCCACTCTTAAACTCAACATAGAGGGATTTCCCCCCTTACTAATATGCCTCTGATTCAATACATTAGTTATCGAGCTTTAAGATGCATACGATCTAAAGCTCTCGGTATCTCATTGATACCTCTAACTTACTTAGCAGACCCTCGCTAGGTAATTTAGAACCTCTTCTACACGTCGACAAGATTATATCTTGTGTTGCCAGCCCGTCTTCAGGCTGGCTTTTTTTTCGCTTCTCAACAATGAAAACAATGGCATAAGCTGATATCATAGCTTTTGTCTCACTGTCCCTCTCATATGCTTAGGTGCTGCTCTTTCGCTCACAAGTGATATGAAAGTCAAACACATTACAACTGAGTTGTAGGAAGCATGATCAAGGACGATACGAGTTGTAAGCCGAACATTAGGCGGACATCCGTGAGCGCACATATCTGTAATGAAACAGACCATTTTCCCAATTAAACTCTTCGTTCCATTTCGTCGTTGTCTATGACTACCTGACGAAAACATCGAACACCATGAATTTAATTGGATTGAGCGCCAATCAACGAACGTGTTCTAGCAACGTAACTGCCTACTTGGCAACATCAATACGAGCCATGTAACACGGACGTCTCTGTATTGGTAAAAGCAGTATGTAGTGAGTCCTTTTGTGAATATTTCAGTCGATACCATAGAACAATCCCTCCTTAAACAGCTACCAGGTTGTTGGGGATGCAAAGATAAAGATTCGGTATTCCTATACGTAAACCAGGAATACGCAGAACTGTTAGGGCACACATCGCCCGAGGAGTGCTTGGGTAAAACTGATTTTGATATGGCCAGCCCAACCACTGAATGCGCGCAAGAATTTCAACGCCAAGATAAACACGTTCTCGAAACTGGCGAGTCACTAAAAATTCTGGATATCCACCCTTATCCAGATGGCCGCTGGCGAGCACATATATTTACTAAAACACCGTGGCGAGATGACAAAGGCGACATCGTAGGCACCATTTTCTACGGAAGGGAACTCACCGACACCGCCGTGATTGAAGTCGGGTATTGGGTTTGTCGTGCAATCAGTACCAACCCAAATCAACAATCCATCTTTCGTTTTTCTGACTTACAACCAAAACCAGAGAAGCTCACATGCCGCGAGCAAGAAACGCTTTTCCTCTTGCTCTATGGCAAAAAGCCTCAATTTATCTCTCAGGTCATGGGCATATCAACAAAAACCGTTGAAGGTCACGTCGCACGCTTACGTAATAAGTTTGCAGCGAACAGCAAGAACGAACTAATAGATAAAGCAATGGAAGCAGGCTACGGCTCTGTTGTACCCAAAACGCTGCTTAAGCATCAATTATCGGTTGTGTTGAATGGAGAGCGATAATTCGCATCGCTTCCACCTACAAAAACACCGCCCCAATTCGGCGGTGTTTGTTTATTCATGAGGGACCATAAGCCTATGGCGCTAAACGATCAATGTCCCAACTTCCATCATGCTGGGAGAAAAGAAAACGATCGTGAAGGCGATGTTCGCCACCTTGCCAAAATTCGATGCTCTTTGGTTTTACGCGAAAGCCACCCCAAAAGGTTGGTACTGGTATTTCACCCTTAGCAAACTTCTGTTTTAGCTCTAAAAACTTACCTTCCAACACACCTCTGGCAGAAATACGGCTACTTTGTTTGCTCGCGATTGCGGCCAACTGGCTCTCTTTAGGACGAGAAGTAAAGTATTTCATATTCTCTACGGCGGTAAGCTTTTCAGCCACACCAGTAATATGAACTTGGCGCTCTAACGGGTGCCAAGGGAAGTGCAAACTAATATTGCTGTTATGCTCTAGCTGCTGGGCCTTGCGACTGCCTAGGTTGGTGTAAAACACAAAACCATCTTTGTCGACGTTTTTCAATAGAACAATGCGTTGAAACGGCATGCCATTTTCATCAACCGTTGCAACTGTCATCGCAGTCGGGTCCGTTAAACCCGCTTCAACTGCTTGCTCTAGCCACAGATTAAATTGATCAATAGGATCAGCTTTCAAATCTTTACGACGCAGCCCACCTTTGGTGTACTCACGACGAATATCAGCAAGTTCCATCTTTACTCCTTCACTCGTTTTTGTCGATTGTGCTCCCGATACTGAGGAAATACAAGGACATCATTGTGCTTGTTATCGTTGCCGCTCACAGCATCACAGTGCGTCATTTGATACCATGACACAAAAAACCAGTGAGCCGATCGTGAACTTACTCAACCCCAAAGCCCTACGTCATTTTTTACTGCTACTGTGTGCCGTCGGCATTTCAGGGCTTGCGCTTACTCATCATTACGCAACTCAATACCAACATGATCAATGGCAACAAAAGCTAGAGAGACAAGCCGCGCAAGTGTCACAAGAAGTGGACTACGAACTGGCAAAGTTTGAACAGATACCAAACCTATTAAGTCACGACCCAAGACTACTCAAAGCAGTCGAGCGCGGAACGCCCTCTCAAGAGCTCAACCTACTGTTATCAGATTGGTTGAAGCAAAGTTTGGCCGATACGATTTACGTTCATGACCGTACCGGGTTAGTCATAGCCTCAAGTAACTTTCAGCAAGAAGATACGTTTGTTGGCTCTAGCTTTAGCTATCGCCCCTATTTTAAAAATGCGCGACGCGGTGAGCCCGCTCAATACGTTGGATTAGGCGTACGCTCGAATAAACGTGGGTACTTCTTCTCATCTCCGCTGTGGGTAAATGAGGAAGTCGTTGGCGTGATCACAGTAAAAGTGAATTTGGAGCAATTAGAACAGCGCCTTTCGCAAACCACGACTGACGTACTCATTACAGATAAACACAATGTCGTGTTTATGAGCAATTTACCAGACTGGCGCTATCGTGCACTTTTCCCACTGTCATCGAGTGCAATAAATGAACTTACCGAAACGCGTCAATATGGCGATACCTTACCCGAATATTTTGGTGAGTTAACGGCACACAGTGGTGTCACGGAGTTTGATGACAATCAATTGCTTCTATCACCGAATTACCTCGCATACGCAACACACTTATTGGATAAAGGGTTTCGCGTCGTTGCCTTAATTAACCACAACAGCGTTCTTGCCGCCGTTTTACAGGCCGATATCGTCTTCCTGATCTTATATGCGCTCATTGCTCTAATTGCGTTAGCGTGGTTCCAAACCCTAGTTAACAAAGCGCGCCTTGCTCATCTCAATGTGAGCCTAGAAGAAAAAGTAGTGCAACGGACACTAGTTCTGAGTGAAGCCAACCAAAAGCTACAACAGACCATCCGCCAATATGAACAAAGCCAACAAGAGCTTAAACAAACACAACAAGAGCTGACGCAAGCCGCGAAATTGGCACTGTTGGGCGAGCTATCAGCCAGTATTAATCATGAGATAAATCAGCCACTTTCCGCACTAAGAACCTATACCGAAAACTCGCAGCGTTTGTTGGCAATGGAAAAATACCCAATGGTCGCTGACAATTTGGGCAAAATGCTGACACTCAATGACACCATTTCGGAAGTCATTGCCCGCTTAAAAGTCTTTACTCGGAAAGCCACGCACGATTCACACAATGAAATCTCAGTACTGCACGACGCGGTACATACTGCCACCAGCATTTTGAGCAACAAGCTTATTAAGCAAGGAGTAACACTAAAAGTTCCGGCCATCGACTATGATGTGAAGCTGGCCATTCACAGCGTTGAATTAGAACAAGTGCTGATAAACCTCTTCCACAACGCCGCACAAGCGATGGAAAACCACTGTATCGATCCGCAAATATCCATTGCTGTTCAGTGTCATGATGACAGTTGCGACATTCTTGTTTCCGATAACGGGCCTGGCATGTCGGACGAAGCCCTAGCAAAAGTCTTTGATCCATTTTTTACGACTAAGCCAGAGGGCTTAGGATTAGGTTTGACCATCTCCAAACGCATTTTAGAGAGCTATCACGGCTCCCTCTGTGCCTATAAACATCAGAACACAGAACAACAAGCAGGAGGCATGACCTTTATCGTGACGCTACCAATAGTCAATCAGAATAAACGTACTCCAGAAGTGGAAAACGACCATGAATAACTCAGTTTTCTTTGTTGATGACGAACCACACATTCGTGATGCCGTGTCTCAAGCCCTGCTGATTGAAGGGATAGACGTCACCTGCTTACCAAACGCAGTAGAAGCCTTACGCGTAATCGACTCAAATACGCCTGCGATTATCATTACCGATATCCATATGCCCGTGATGGATGGCTTGGAGTTTATGCGAACTTTGCGAAGCAAAAACGATCACTTTCAATTCATCGTACTTACTGGACATGGAGATGTGAAAACCGCGGTAGATGCGATGAAAAGCGGCGCGTACGACTTTCTAGAAAAACCGTTTTCAACGGAACAGCTCATGAAATCGCTCAACAATGCCAGCGATAAACTGAACTTGTTGCAAGAAAACATCTGGCTTAAGAAAGAGCTCGACATGCAAACTCATGTTGGTCCGAAAATGATTGGTCACAGTAAGGCCATGGTGAGCATTCGTCGCGCCTTGATCAGTGCGCCCACAAGCCAGCCGCTCATTTTTGTAGGTCAAGATGGTACGGGTCGGCGACTCGCTGCACAATTTGCCCACGACATACATGCAACACCGGATAGTGAGCTAATCGCCGCTTCTGGTGAAGACCTCTATGAGCTTTCATTAGAAGCGCTCGACAAAGCCATACACCGCTTAAGTGAAGGAAAACGCCACTGCAGTTTGTACTTACATAGCGCAGAGCATGTATCATTTGAGCAATGGGAATACTTATTCAAGCACCCAAAACTTGAGCGTGTTTTTGGCGCGACCACCCAAGCCGAGCCACCTCTAAAATCCCTGGCGACTCTAATTCACTTACCGACGCTCGATGAAAGAAAGGAAGATATAGGGCCTTTATACAAGCACTTTGTGCGCCACACAGCGAGTCGATATCAGTTACAGCCGCCACATATCAGCCTAGAAGAGGTCAAACACCTCACCAGTCTCGAATGGCCAGAAAACGTTAAGCAGCTACGCCAATTTGCTGAACTTCGTGCCCTCAAGCCAGATACTTTTAGAATGGAAGATTGGAACAGTGAGAAAAGTCTTGAAATTCAGAGTATGACTCAGCGCACAGAATACTTTGAATATTGCTTGTTATTCGATGCATTGCAAAGACATCGCGGCAGACTCAAAGAGGTTCAACTAGAATTACAGGTATCACGCAAAACCTTGTACGACAAACTAAAAAAACATCAGTTGGATAAAGCCAAGTTCAAGGCGTAATAGCTATACTCCGGCGCTAATTATGCTTTTGTTTGATTTAGAAAGTGTAAGAAAGCTCATTTGAAGAGAGAATAACCCTCTTCTCATATTTTATTAGCCGAGCATGCTGACATGATCGGTTAATAATAATAAGATCAAAAAGATAATCCGTAATTATATAAGCAGGGACTGTGATGAGCCGAGATAACTACAACAAACTCAACGATGAAGAGTTGGATTTTGTTGATGACAAAACTGCAGCATTGCTCCTCAATACCCCCAACAGCGCGCGTTTTATGCTCTGGGTTATGGTGCTATTTTTCATTGCAGCAATAGGTTGGGCATCTTGGGCTGAAATCGACAAAGTCACGGTTGGTCAAGGCAAAGTGATTCCCTCCTCACAGATACAAGTAGTCCAAAACTTAGAAGGTGGCTTAGTCAAAGAAATCTTGGTCAAAGAAGGCCAGTTGGTTGAAAAAGGCCAACAGTTACTGCTTATCGACGACACCCGCTTTCGCTCAGATTTTCGTGAACGTGAGCAACAAGTTGCCAACCTTACCGCATCTGTGCTGCAACTATCCGCTTCTATTAACAGTGTTGCCGTTAATCGTGATTTTGAAACGGAAAACTGGCGTCAAAGTGTACTACTTGATTACGGTAAACTGACCTTCCCACCAACCTTGGAAGAGACTCGACCTCAACTCACACAGCGTCAAAAAGCAGAATATCGCGAAGATCTAGATAATTTGCGCAACCAACTTTCTGTTATTGACCAACAAGTGCAGCAAAAGCAGCAGGACTTGGTAGAGATCCAAGCGCGAGTAAGGAACTTGCGTCAAAGCTACCAATACGCGAAAAAAGAACTCGATATCACCAAACCTTTGGCAGACGAGGGCGTTGTTCCTCGTATTGAACTGCTCAAATTACAGCGCCAAGTCAACGATACCCGTCGTGAAATGACGTCCAGTGAGCTCAAGATTCCCGTATTGCAATCAGCGATTCGAGAATCCATGCTCAACCGTATTGATGTTGCACTCAAATTCCGCTCTGAACAGCAAGAGAAACTCAACAGCGCCCAAGACCAGTTATCTGCCTTGGTTGAATCAGCGGTGGGCTTGGAAGATAGAGTAAACCGAACGGTTGTGAATTCGCCAGTAACAGGCAAAATCAAAACACTGAACATCAATACTGTCGGTGGTGTTATCCAACCTGGTATGGATATCGTCGAGATCGTACCAACAGAAGACACACTATTGGTAGAGGCGAAAATTGCGCCAAAAGACATCGCATTTTTACGCCCAGATCTTCATGCTATCGTGAAATTTACAGCTTACGACTTCACAAAGTACGGCGGTTTAGAGGGAGAGTTGGAACATATCAGCGCGGATACCACTCAAGATGAAGAAGGCAACAGCTTCTACATTGTTCGTGTACGCACCGAAAAAACAAACTTTGGTCAAGATGCAGATTTACCAATCATTCCAGGAATGACAGCATCGGTCGATATCATCACAGGGAAGCGAACCGTTTTGGAATATCTACTTAAACCGATTTTAAGTGCCAAAACGAACGCCTTGAAGGAGTAAACCACATTAAGATACTCGCGATAGGGAGTATTGAGCGATAAGTGATTAAATAAAAAGCACTTATTTCTCACTGACGAACTCTCTAGAAGAGTATACTTGTGATACGAGTCGAATATGCGATCCAATTTGCAGCGTAAAGTTACATTATTAATCAGCTTAAGTTGTTTGTCGTTCCAACTTGGTGCGCTGAACAGTAAAGAACAACGATGGGTCAATACGGTCACAGCGGTGTACGGCGAACGTGCGGGATTGCGCGTAAATACATGGCGAAAGAACCTCGACTTATTTAAACAATTAGAGACTCATGAACAGCTCGCTGGCGTTAACGACTTTTTTAATCAGCTGTATTTCGTTGACGACATAAAACTGTGGGGAAAGACAGATTATTGGGCTACGCCACTCGAATTTTTAGGGAGTAACGCAGGAGACTGTGAAGATTTCACTATTGCTAAGTACTTCTCTTTACTCGAGCTAGGAATACCAGATTCAAAGATGCGTTTAATATACGTAAAAGCCATCGAACTGAATCAGTTTCACATGGTATTAGCTTACTACCCTACCCCAAGTTCTGAGCCGCTCATTCTCGATAATATCAATCCTGACATTGTCCGAGCCTCTAAGCGTAGCGACTTGCTACCGATATACAGTTTTAATGGTACAAACCTGTGGTTGATGAAGTCATCTGCTAGCACTGGAGAGCTAGCAGGGAAAGCATCACGGTTGAGCCTTTGGAATGACTTACGCTCGCGCGAACGTAAGTTGCAGTTAAATAAACCTAAAATTAACTATGACGAGTGAGAAACATGACCCTATATAAGAAGCTTGTGGTGGGGATGGTTACGGTCTTTATACTCTTGTTGGCATCAGTATTCGTAATCCAATTCAACACGACTCGAGACAGCTTGGAGCAACAGCAACGTTCAGAGGTCAACAACACTATTAACACCGTAGGTTTGGCACTGGCTCCTTACCTAAAGGACAAAGATAAAGTCGCGGTTGAGTCCGTGATTAATGCTCTATTTGACGGCAGCACCTACTCCGTTGTTCGTCTTACAGCATTAGATTCTGACTACCAGATCGTGCGTACTTACCCAGTTAAACCAAGTACGGTGCCACAATGGTTTATCGACATGAATCTATTTAAAGCGATTCACGATAAGCGTGTTGTGACCAGTGGTTGGATGCAGCTCGCCGAAGTAGAAATCATTAGTCACCCAGGCGCAGCTTACGAGCAGCTCTGGCAAGGTTTTATTGGCTTGCTGTCTGTATTCAGTGTTATTTTTCTAGCTGGTTTAGTGGCAATTTCATACATCCTACGTCGCTCGCTAAAACCATTAACGGCCATCGTAAATAAAATGCATGAAATCGCGAATAACCAATTTGGTGAACCGCTTGCTCGTCCAAGAACCAAAGATCTTATCGCGGTGGTAGATGGCATTAACATGATGTCTGCTCAAATCGAGCTATCATTCAAAGAGCAAGCCAAAGAGGCGCAACGTCTGCGTGCTCAGGCTTACCTCGATCCTATATCTAAATTGGGTAACCGCTCATTCTACATCAACCAAATCGACCAATGGCTTGCAGAGCAAACGCAAGGGGGTATCGCGCTACTCCATGCTGAATACATTGGGGACATTTACGAGACCAAAGATTACCAACGCGCAGATGCCCACGTTAAAGAACTGTCTCAACGTTTGAAAAACACCATTGATGTACCGGGTGCCACTATTGCTCGCTTGTCTAGTGATGAGTTCGGCTTGCTTTTCCCTCATATGGATGAGAGCGAGTTACGCATTTTATCGGACAGCATCGTCAATTGTGTGAACGGCCTAAATACTGACCCAACAGGCTTAGCAAAACCTAAAGCGTCACTAGGGGTTGCACACAGCAAAGATCAGAAAACGCGTTCTGAAATCCTCTCGATGGTGGACAACGCACTATCGAAAGCCAAAGCGCAACCAGACAAGCCATACGGCTTCATTGGCAGTGATACACCTTCTAGTTTGATGGGTAAACAGCAATGGAAAGCGTTGGTTGAAGAAGCCATTCATAGTGATTGGGTTAAATTCCGTTTCCAAGCTGCGAAAAACACATGGGGTAAAGTATTCCACAACGAAGTATTTTCAAGCATCGAAAAAGATGGTGAAACGTATCGTGCGAATCAATACCTATTCGCACTAGAACAGTTAGACGCCACCAACATCTTTGACCAGTATGTCATTGAATCAATGATTAAGATGCTAGAAAATGGTGAACTTAATGACCCAGTCGCGATTAACATCGCGCAAAGCAGCTTGTCTCAACCATCGTTTATTCGCTGGACAACTAGCATGCTAGAGAAACACGCCAAAGTGGCCTCTAAGCTACATTTTGAAATTCCAGAGGAATGCTTTATCGATCAGCCTCACCACACAGCACTGTTATGTAATGCCATTCGCCAATCAGGTGCTGAGTTCGGCGTAGATAACTACGGACGTAACTTCCAATCTTTGGAATACATCCAAGAGTTCCGCCCGAACTATGTGAAGCTCGATTACCTATTCACACACAACTTGCACGACGAAAAACAGAAATTCACGCTAACGTCGATCTCTCGTACTGCCCACAACCTTGGTATTACGACTATCGCATCGCGTATCGAAACTCAAATCCAGTTGGATTTCCTCACTGAACATTTTGTTGAGGTATTCCAAGGATTCATCGTCGACAAGGAATAAAAAGGTTTATCAACGATGAAAGACCCTTTACTGAATTCGCTCATCTACGTTAGCCGTTACTATGGGTTAGCTAACTCGCCAGAAGCGCTAGTCAACGGACTACCGCTATCTGACGGTAAACTGACCCCATTTTTGCTACCAAGAGCAGCGGAAAGGGCCGGATTGGTTGCCAAGGAAAACCGCGCAGAGCTGGAGAGCATCTCCAGCCTAATTCTGCCGGCAATCTTAGTTCTTAAAGGCGGTGACTCTTGCGTTCTCAACAGCATCAATATGGAGAAACGCGAGGCCGAAGTCACCACCCTAGAAAGTGGAATGGTGCCGATCTCTATTCCATTAGAAGACCTACTTGAGCAATACACTGGTCGGTACTTTTTAGTTAAAAAGCAATTCCGTTTCGATGAGCGCTCTCCCGAAGTGCTCAAAACCAACGAAGGCCACTGGTTCTGGTCCACCTTGTGGCAGTCAAAACGCATCTACCGTGATGTTTTAATCGCATCACTTCTCATCAACCTCTTTGCGGTTGCCGCTCCGCTATTCACTCGCTTGGTGTACGACAAAGTGGTTCCGAATCTTGCGTTTGAAACCCTATGGGTACTAGCAAGTGGCATCTTTGTCGTGTTCCTGTTCGACTTCATTCTCAAGTCGCTGAGAAATTACTTCATTGATGTGGCGGGCAAGAAGTCTGACATTCTGATTTCATCCAAACTGTTCAGCAAAGTGATGGGGATTAGAATGGAATCGAAGCCGCCTTCGGTCGGTGCCTTCGCTCGCCATTTACAAGAATTCGAATCTATTCGAGAGTTTTTTACTTCAGCGACCGTCAGTGCTCTCATTGATTTGCCTTTTGCCATTTTATTCTTAGTGATTATATGGCTAATGGCTGGCGATCTTGTGTATGTACCGATGGTGGGCGTGGTCATTTTGATTATTCACTCGCTACTGATACAAGGGCCGCTGCGTCGCTCCATTGAGGAGGGTTCACGCCTAGCATCGCAAAAATATGCCAATTTGATAGAGAGCTTAGCTGGGTTAGAAACCGTAAAAATGCTCAGTGCGCAAAGCCAATTCCAATACCGCTGGGAAGAGGCAGTTGCGCACATGGCGAACTGGAATATAAAAAGCCGACGAATTACGGATAGCATTCAAAACGCGGCGGGTTTTGTGCAGCAAAGTAGTAACGTAGGGATGATCATCCTAGGCGTTTACTTAATTGCAGAAGGCGACTTAACCATGGGCGGTTTGATTGCCGCAACCATGCTTAGCGGCCGCGCGATTGGTCCTTTGGTTCAGTTATCCTTACTCTCTACGCGCTACAACCAAGCGAAGTCTTCTATGACAATTATCAATCAAGTCATGGAAATGCCGGATGAACAAGAAGAAGGTAAACGTTACATTCACCGCCCAATAGTACAAGGCAAAATTGAACTTGAACGCGTGACCTTCCACTACCCAGATTCACCGGTGGCGTCGATTCGAGATTTGAGCTTGACCATTAACCCAGGCGAAAAAGTAGCGATCATAGGCCGTATCGGTTCGGGTAAAACCACGTTAGAACGTCTCATCATGGGCTTGTATCAGCCGACGGAAGGTCATGTTCGCATTGATGATACCGACATCGCACAACTGCATCATGTCGACATTCGCCGTAATATTGGTTGTGTGCCGCAAGATTCGAATCTGTTCTTTGGTTCTATCCGCGACAACATTACGCTAGGTCGCCCATTAACCGATGACCGTGACGTACTAGACGCAGCGAATCGTGCCGGTGTTACTGCGTTTACGCAATCTGACCCAGCGGGCTTAGAACGCCAAGTTGGTGAAGGTGGAGCAATGCTTTCGGGTGGTCAACGTCAAGCAGTCACGATCGCTCGTGCATTTTTGGGTCGTCCTCCTGTTCTACTCATGGATGAACCAACCAGTGCGATGGATAATCGCTCAGAGATGCACATTAAACATCAATTAGCACAGTTGAAACCTAGTGAAACGCTGATTCTGATTACGCACAAAACGTCTATGCTCGACATCGTTGATCGCGTAATTGTGATGGAGAAAGGCAGCATCATTGCAGATGGCCCTAAAGCGCAAGTGCTGAACGATTTGAAACAAGGCAAAGTGCGTGCGGTTAGCTAGCCTGAATTCACATTGATAAAAGACAAAGGCCCCGTTTGACTCATGTTTAACGGGGCTTATTTTATTGGGAGCCCGAGATAGTTAAGTTCTTCAAGCGCGACCCAAACGAGTACAAGGCCAACAATCACGAATAAAATCATAATCGCCTTTTCATCTTCTTCCATTTTTCAACGCCCTAAAAGCTCTTTCAATTAATACACCTTAGGTTATCAGGACAAAAGTCATATTCAGCTCGTTTATAAGGAACTAGCGTCATAGAATGTCGGATATGGGATACAGCTCAAAGATTGCTCTTTTCAAAATCACGTCAGCTTTGGTTGAATATAAGTAATAAAGCCAAAGAGTTCGCAATGCTCACTAAGTCTTTGATTAACCAATATAGTACTCTGTGGTACCTCAACACAGAGACAAATGGTGTAAAGAAAAATTGTGATTACTTACAGCAAAAAATCAGCTATAAAAGCCGCTTTCTAGATATCGTCGAGATGAAGAAATGAATGATTGGATCCAATTAGAGCAAGTGAGCCAGTATTTCACTACGGGCTCCCTCGGTTACAAACTATTGATGGGCATTTTTGTCCTGATCGCGTATCGCATCCTGAAGAGGATTGTAAATCGAGCCATCCTAAATTTGGCAACAACGAAAGGTGTAAAAAAGGCTCGTTTGAGTTTTATTCAGCGCTGTTTCAATGTCGCGCTGCTATTTTTGACCGCCTCTATTTTTGCCATTATCACAGGTATTGGCTATGGCGATGTGTCTTTGTTCCTATCGTCCATTTTTGCCGTATTAGGTGTGGCGTTTATTGCGCAGTGGTCAATTCTGAGCAACATCACTGCCAGCTTTTTGATCTTTTTTGTCTTCCCATACCGAGTGGGTGACCAAATTAAAGTCGTAGATAAAGACGAAGACATCAGTGGCGAGATTCAAGAAATCAGCATGTTTCACGTGTTAATTAAGCACGACAGCGGAAACTTAATCACTTACCCAAACAACCAGATTTTGCAAAAAGCAGTGCTAAAGCTGGCGAAAAACAAGCCAGAGCCAAGTAAAGCAAAATCTCGGATTTATACTCGCAGAAAGAAATAACCCACTAAAAAGCCGATGTATCTACATCGGCTTTTTAGTATCACTTGGTGGTCACAAATAACCCAAAGTTAATGGCGAAAAACAGTGAAGAGACAAAACGTATAAGCTGAAGGTCACCACTGTATTCTTTCATGATAAAAACATGACACATCGCCGAAACCAAAAGCGCCACTTTAACCAAAGGAAGCTTCTTATTTACGAACCTTAAATAAATACAAAAATAGAGATGGTGCAAGCAAAGAAAAAATCGTCACTAGTTCCATCTTCCTTAAAATACAAGGACATGGTTTTAGTTAAGCTTATATTTTTAGCTTCATTATGAGCCACCCACTAATATTTAGCGAGATAAGGGCATAAAAGAGGTAAAAACAAGACTGACCGAAACAAAAAGTAGTGCATGCACTTTTTCTTCTAAGCTCTCTGGATGAACATTCATATCCACATCAAACACACCCGCTATAAAGTGTGCAAATACCGTGGAAGAGGCTGTAGAAAGGCCTCCTACCATAATGATAATAATCCCTCGCCTTAAGAAACGATGAAATGTACTTTTCCCGCCTTGGATCAGGTCTGAGTTTACATATTTTAATCTATTTTTCCGCCTATTAATCATCACTAGCATCGGTACCTTTATCATTGTTTCCAAGAGAGTTTTCTACATCTTTAAGATCTTCCTTTAACGCTTTTATACACGACATTCATCGTCGTTGCATTCACTGTAGTTATGCCGTCGACTTACCCTATAAGAAAGCTCTTTAGATGCCAATTCGTACTTTATCTATCTCAAATCTCTTCTTGACCTCAACTTAGATTGAGGTTTTAGCCTTAGTCGCACGATTAAAAATCAACAATGAAAAAAGGAACCATTGTGTCCAAAATTGCGATTATTTATTTCTCTAAAACCGACGTTACTGGTCAGCTTGCTCGCGCGATTGCCGCAGGCGTTGAACAACAAGGCATTAAGCAGCAAGATGAATGTGAAATCCTCTCTCACCGAATTGAAGGCAGTGAGATTATTGAGGGACGTTTTGTGAACCCTAAACTAATGGATGAACTTGCTGAGTGTGATGCGATTATCTTTGGCTCACCGACCTATATGGGCGGTGTAGCAGCGCAGTTTAAAGCATTTGCAGATGCAAGCAGTGAATCTTGGTATTACCAAAAATGGGCGAGCAAAATCGCGGCTGGCTTTACCAGTGGTGGGGCAATGAATGGCGACCAATCTTGCACATTACAATATCTACAAACGCTCGCTAACCAACACGGCATGATGTGGGTCGGGTTGGATAAGATCAGCAATTCTGGCGAGCAAAACCTGAATCGTTATGGTGTACAAGGCGGTATTGTTGCACAAGGTGATGAAGATGGTCAGTTGCATGCCTCTGATGTTGCAACGGCGGAGTATCTTGGCAAACGAGTCGCTATGCTCGTGAATAAACTCTCCACTCGCTAACAATAAAAAGAAGCCCCGTAAGATACATCTTCGGGGCTTCATAGTTATCGCTTGTTTTGAGCGCTACTTCTTGATGTAGAGGTCTTTCGAGTAGATACGACCTTCTACGTTGTTCTTGGCAAAACCGCCAACCGTAGGACGAACCAAACGCGCTTGCATGTAGTAGTAAATCGGTGCGATTGGCATATCCGCCGCCAACAATTGCTCGGCTTGATCATAGAAACCTTGGCGCGCTTTCTCATCGGTTGCAGCCAATGCACTGTTCATCGCGTTGTCGTACGCTTCACTGCTGTAACGTGCAAAGTTACCCGAAGAACCTGAGCGAAGTAAGCTCAGGAAAGTAGACGCTTCATTGTAATCACCACACCAGGAAGCGCGCATCACATCGAAATTGCCTTGTTTACGCGCCACTAAGTACGACTTCCACTCTTGGTTTTCTAACTCCACGTTTGCACCGAGATTTTTTTGTAGCATCGACGCTATCGCAACCGCGATCGATTTGTTTGCCTCACTGGTGTTGTACAGCAATTTAAAATCGAGCGGCTTGTCTTGGCTGTAACCCGCTTCTTTTAACAACTGACGCGCTTTCTCGTCACGTTGTTGCTGACTCCACTTACTGTATTCAGGCGGCGTCGCATCAAACCCTGCGGTGTACTGATGCGCAAAAGTATAAGCAGGAAGGTTGCCCACTTGCGTGACACCATTCGTAATCACATCGCGCATGATGGAGTACGACACCGCTTGACGCACTCGCACATCATCAAATGGCGGACGAGTGGTATTGAACGCGTAGTAATACGTACACAATAATGGCACCACCGTGTAAGCCTGCTTGTAATCTTGTTTAAGCTTCTGCGCCATATGAGTCGGCACATCTGACGTGATATCCAGCTCTCCTGCCGCAAAGCGATTGATAGACGCGTTTTGGTTTTCAAACGGAATGTAAGTCACTCTGTTTAGATGCGTATCTGCGCTGTCCCAGTAACTTGGACTCTTAACCAGTTCAATGCGTTCATTCACGACCCACTTATCCAATGTGAATGCACCGTTGCTAACAAATTGGTCTGGATCGCTCCACGGCTTGTCGCGGTTTTCCACTGTCGCTTGATGCACTGGCATCATGGACGTGTGCCCAGTCATAGCAACAAAGTACGGCACTTGACTGTCCAACTCAAAACGTAGGGTGTATTTATCCACTGCCTTGATACCGAGATCGTCCAAAGGCTTTTTGCCCTCTGCTACATCGGCGATGTTTTTGATCTTGGTGAGTTTGAGATACCAAACATTTGGAGAAGCGGTCTTCGGGTCCACCGCTCGGCGCAGTGAATAGACAAAATCATCCGCTGTCACAGGCTCGCCATTCGACCATTTCGCGTCTTTGCGCAAGTGAAAAGTAAAGGTTTGGTTATCCTTGGTTTCCCATGATTCTGCCACACCGGGAATAATGTTTCCGTCACGATCTTGAATCACAAGCCCTTCAAATAAGTCACGAATCACATGCATTTCTGGCAGACCTTCGGCTTTCGCTGGGTCAAGTGTCGCCGCCTCTGCGTCATTCGCACGTACTAAATGCTGTTCTGCGGCAAGTTGAATGCCTTTAGGTAAGGTCTCCGCAGCAACTGATGTAGCAAGAAAAGGGGTGAATAAAGAGGAAATCAGCAACGCCGTTGAATGTTTTTTAAAATCCATATCGTTTTTCGTTCTCCTAACGCGTCTTGTGAAGCAAGTGCCACAATTAACATTTCAACCGTTGACGAGTTTAAACGGTTCAGTTTAGCTAGGTGTAATTAGCTTAGATATTGATACTACTTCATCAATCAGGAGATTACGGTGAGTCTAATTCCAAGAACGGAAAGAGCGGCATTTTTAATTCGGCCAACATCATACGGTCAATCCGTGCTTGGTGCGCCATTACTGTATTTTCCGGCTCAAGTCGAAAGTGCTTCACGAGGTTTGATTTTGGCAGGCACTCACGGGGATGAGACAGCCTCGATTGCAGGTTTGTCCTGCGCGCTAAGAAGCTTGCCTGCTGAAAACTTACGACATGATGTGATTCTGTCAATGAATCCTGACGGCAACCAGCTAGGCACACGCGCAAATGCAAACCAAGTGGACCTCAATCGCGCGTTTCCAACCCAAAATTGGACTGAGCATGGCACAGTGTATCGATGGAGTTCTCACACCCCCGTTCGAGACGTACAGGTGAAAACTGGCACTAAAAATCAACTAGAGCCTGAAGTTAGCGCTTTAATTAACTTGATTGAACTGCGCAAGCCAAAGTTTGTGGTGTCGTTTCATGAACCGCTTGCGTTTGTGGATGATCCCAAACATTCCGACCTTGCCAAATGGCTCCGCGAGCAGTTCCAACTGCCAATTGTAGACGATGTCGACTACGAAACACCCGGCTCATTCGGCACTTGGTGTAGTGAACGTGATTTACCTTGCATCACGTTGGAATTACCCGCGATTTCTGCCGATCTCACCATTGAAAAACATCTCTCCGCTTTTATTGCTTTGCTGAGGCACGATCCGGATCTCTAGTCCGCTGTTAAACAAGCGATCATGTGAGGATCTGTTTGATGTCGGTACTAATATCGCTGATCAACTGACGGGCACTGTCGTCTCTTTGCTGAACCAAGATGATAAACAGCAAATCGGTGATCACGTTTTGCGCGGTACGCGAAGCAATGGATGAGCTGCGATGTTCCGTTTCATTGGCAATCGTATCAAACGTAATATCGGCAATACCGCGCAAGCGACTTCTTCCAGGCGCAGATAACGCAATCACCTTCGCGCCCTGCTCTTTTGCCGCTTCTGCCGCGACGAGAATTTCTTTGCGCTCACCCGAAAACGAGATTGCGATCTGAACATCTTCTGGAGAGAGCGTGCGGGCAACAGCAATCTGCACGTGGCTGTCTTGTTCAGAAAGCGCCGTAATACCAAGTTTAAGCAGTTTAAAGCTTAAATCCTTGGCGGTCAGTGCAGAGCCCCCAATCCCGACCACTTGCACTCGACGCGCTTCACTCAACCATTTCACCGCTTGGTGACACGCTTCGTAAGACAGCGTATTGGTGGTTTGAAACATAGCGTCGGTTTTCGCTTTCACCAGTTTCTGTGAAATTACCGCAATGGGGTCGTCAGCCAAAATATCACTGTGCAGCGGTGTCGACTGCATCGCATGCTTACGGCCAATCTCTTCATTCAGAGCTAACTTAAACTCGCTGTAACCTTTAAAGCCGATACGCTGAGTAAATTTCACAATGCTCGATTGACTCACTTTTACTTGCGCCGCAAGTTCTTGGCTGGTGAGCAGCGCCGCCTTTTCTGCGTTTTCAACAATCCAATCGCCAACCAAACGACCACTTTGCGAAAGCTGAGTACGCCTCGCGACTATCTTATTGATAACTGACACAACAAAAACCTCAAAAACTTTAAATAAATTATTCCAAATCAGAAATAATAGGCGTTTGATTTAACCCCCTGATTATTCTAACCAAGACAGTTAATCCCGGACGTAATAGACGTATATTTTCTCTCATTATTCCAAATTTCTCCTGCATAAAGAATAACCTCAAGTGTGATTTTTATCACCAAACCTGAATATTTTATTCCATAAAATCGCCCTCAGATTGAACATTACGAAGAGTGCAAAACATGAAAATTGATTTAAGCAGATTGGTGACAGAAAGCCGTAACCCAGCCAGTGCCGAGATCGATACGCTTTCGACCATCGAGATGCTGCAAGTCATTAATGAAGAGGATCAAAAAGTCCCGCTCGCGGTAAAAGCGGTGCTACCACAAATTGCAGAGACAGTTGACGCAATTACCCAAGCTTTTGCAAATGGTGGCCGTTTAATTTACATGGGAGCTGGTACATCAGGTCGCTTAGGCATTCTTGATGCAAGCGAGTGTCCTCCTACCTACGGCACGCATCCAGATATGGTGATTGGCTTAATTGCTGGTGGACATCAAGCGATTTTAAAAGCGGTAGAAAACGCAGAAGACAACGCGAAAATGGGTCAAGACGACTTAAAAGCACTTCACCTCACCAAGCATGACGTGGTTGTAGGCATTGCAGCGAGTGGCCGTACACCTTATGTACTAGGTGGTTTGGACTACGCTAAATCCATCGGAGCCACGACCGCATCTATCGCCTGTAATCCAGAATGTGCCATGGCAGAAGCGGCCGACATCGCGATTCTGCCGATAGTTGGCGCAGAGGTTGTCACTGGATCTTCTCGCATGAAAGCCGGCACCGCACAAAAACTGGTGCTAAACATGCTCACGACAGGCGCAATGATTCGTAGCGGTAAGGTATTTGGCAACTTAATGGTGGATGTAGAAGCCACTAACGCCAAGCTCATACAACGCCAAACCAACATTGTTGTGGAAGCAACCGACGCATCAAAAGAAGAAGCAGAGCGAGCATTAAATGCCTGCGGTCGCCACTGCAAAACCGCCATCTTAATGATTTTGGCCGATTTGGATGCCGAACAAGCCAAATCACGCCTCGCCGCGCACAACGGCTTTATTCGCGCAGCACTAAATAATAACTAAATAATCCGAGTTCTGAAGGATAGACCCTATGGCAAAAATAACTTCAAACACAGTATCGCAGTTGCTGTCCGCAGTGGGTGGCAGTAGCAACGTAAGCAAATGTGGTAACTGTATGACGCGTTTGCGTTTATCGCTCGCCAACAATGGCTTGGCTGATCAATCAGTTATCAAGCAAATTCCCGGCGTAATGGGTGTGGTGGAAAGCGATGAGCAGTTTCAGATCATTCTCGGTCCCGGAAAAGCTCAACAAGCGGCTGAGATGATGAATCAATTGATCGACAGCTTAACCTCTGGTGACAGTGAAGAAGCAGATATGCCGCAACAAGATCTTTCTGCCGTCGCAGCCGAGCAGAAAAAACAGATGAAGAGTAAGCAAACCAGTGCGGTTCAGCGTTTTTTAAGCAAGTTTGCCACCATCTTTACGCCGTTGATCCCTGGTTTTATTGCCGCTGGTTTGTTGCTAGGTTTTGCGACGTTATTGGAACAAATGTTTGTTCTCGACCAGACACCAAGCCAGTTTATGTTGGATCTGATCGCCTACATGAAAGTCTTTGGTAAGGGTCTGTTTGCTTTCCTAAGTATTCTGATTGGTTACAACGCGCAGCAAGCATTTGGCGGCTCTGGTGTTAATGGTGCCATTCTCGCCTCTTTGTTTGTGCTGGGTTACAACCCAGAGGCGACATCCGGCATTTACTCTGGCATGAACGAGTTTTTCGGCTTTGCGATTGATCCGCGCGGCAACATTATCGGCGTACTTTTAGCAGCGATCATCGGTGCACAAGTCGAGCGTAAGGTTCGTCAATACATGCCAGATGATCTGGACATGATCTTAACGTCCGTTATCACTCTATTGATCATGGGTGCGGTAACCTTCTTGATCATCATGCCGATCGGCGGCGAGCTGTTTAAAGGGATGTCTTGGTTGTTCCTCAACTTGAACGATAACCCATTAGGCGCTGCAATCTTGGCAGGTTTGTTCTTAATTTCTGTGGTATTTGGCATCCACCAGGGTTTTGTTCCAGTGTACTTCGCATTGATGGAAGCACAGGGCTTTAACTCGCTATTCCCTATCCTGGCGATGGCAGGTGGCGGTCAGGTTGGCGCGTCAATGGCGCTGTATTTCAAAGCCAAAAAAGACGCTCTACTGCGCACTCAAGTTAAAGGCGCTATTATTCCGGGTCTTCTAGGCATTGGCGAACCATTGATTTACGGCGTGACATTACCACGTGTAAAACCATTCGTTACCGCTTGTATTGGTGGTGCTGCGGGCGGCTTCTTTATCGGTTTAGTTTCTTACCTTGGCTTACCAGTTGGTCTTAATACGGTGTTTGGCCCATCCGGTATCGTGGCGATTCCTCTCATGACATCTGAAAATGGCATCTTCCCGGGCATGATGGTGTTTGTTGCTGGCCTGCTTATCTCTTACATCGTCGGCTTCCTCGCGACTTACTTCTTTGGCTGCAAAGACGTCGATTTAAGCTAAATCATTCTTCCCCTATAGGAATGGACTAGCTCGCGCCCTTGGCAAACAAGGGCGCACCCTCTCTCTACTTCACGACAATTTTTCTTATTCCGTTACTCGGAAGGGGCTTTGTCGTACCTAAAACAATAGAAATGAAAGGTCGTTAATCATGAAAAAGCACATTTTGACTCTACTTCTCCCAACATTGATGGCATCAAACGCAATGGCAGCGCAGCTGTATCAAGCGGAAGATGGGTCAGTTTTAAATATTTACTCTCGTCTTGGTTTCAATGTCACCAGTAAAAATGATGAGCACGGCGATGCAAATGGCGAGTTTGATGGCCGTATTGGTTTAAACGGTTCACAAACCATCAACGAGTACGCGTCGATCATCGGCCAAGCGCAATACCAAGTGGGTGCCGCTGAATACGCAAACCAAGTAAACGACAAACCGTCTCTGACCGCACGTTATGTATGGGCGGGTATTGATGCGAAAGATTATGGTCGCATTACTGGTGGTCGCGTGGCATCTGGGTTGATTATGTTTACCGACATTGGTGATGTGTTCGCCTCTTCCGATGTTTCTATGGCGCGCCAAGCGAATAAAGTCGACAAAACCGCAACGCAAGTTTTCCGTCAAGATGGCACGCTGCAATACCAAAACAGCCTAGGTAATGTCGATTTTTCTGTCGCGTACATTTTAGGAAACAACACTTCTGAGCTCGACTACGGTTACAACGCTGCACTGCGTTATACGCTAGACATGGGGAATTTGGGTACCTTGGCACCAGTGATAGCGATGCAGAAGAATAAAGGTGATGCACGTGAAAGCAACGACACCGATTACACATTCTGGGGCGCAGGTACGCGTTACTACCTAGGTGATTTGATGTTGGGTGCGTTGTACTCGGAAGATGAACTAGAGGGCTATTACTCACAAACCAGTACCGACAAAGTGATGGAACTAACGGCGGTTTACAGTGTAAATGACAAATGGGTACTGCGTGCTGGTTATCGTTCTTTAAAAAACAGTGATGGTGACGAGCTAGAGCTGAAAGATACAACGCTAGAAGTGCAATACAAACTGACGCCTCGTTCTTCTATCTACACAAACTACGTTGATCGTAACGGCTCGCGTGGCTACAGCAATGGACAAGAAGTCTCGTTTGGCGGTGCACACGCAGACGAAAGCTACTACCACTTAGGTCTGCGTTACGAGCTGTAAGCACGATACTTAATGTAAGTTAGCTGAATCCATGAGCTTCTTCTATGTCCGGTCAGTAGTTATTGCCTTTAATGCTGATTTGAAGAAGCTCACCCTCGCAATATGTTTTCTTCGTTACCTGTTTTAACCAACACACCGGCATCAGGAAAGCTGGTGACAGTAGCTAACAATTTTCCATCGACAAAGTGCAATGCCGCATAATCGTGAATGCCATAACAAGTGATGCTCGGTTGAGAACGAGCAAAGGCTTGGAAAACCTCGAACTTCTCACCTACATGAGAAAAATGCGCCGCAGCCAAACCGTCAATAAATCCAAGACAACGCATAACTTGGTATGCTTCGGGATCACTGTCTGTCACCGCAAACTCAAACCAACAAATTGCACCTGCGCTCATGCCACAAATGATGATGCCTTGTTCATAACACTGCTTGAGTATTCTATCGATACCCCATTCGCGCCAAATGGCCAACATCGAACGCGTATTACCGCCACCGACGTAAATGATGTCTTGTTCAAATAGCGTTTCTTTCCAACCAGCTTCAAACTTAAACAGCGGAAAATGGGTCACGTTTTCACTAAGCTTCGCATCGTAAAAACGTTCAATCACTTCATCGGCGTCTCCCGTGGCTGTCGGTAGAAAACAAATGTTTGGATTCTCCTTACCAGACAAAGACAAAATGTATTGATCGAGCGGGCTCGGATTCTCTCCCATCATCCAGCCCCCACCGCCAATCGCAATACAGTGTTTTCGCATTCCTTTGCTTCCTCAATTGTTGCTAAGTTTGTTGTCGCTATTCGCCGACAGAATATATGTTCCTAAAGTGATCAATGAACGCTCGCGTTCTTCTTGGTAAGTGCTCACGTTTTGGGTAAAGCAGATAAAGCGGCAAAATCGCATCCGTTTGCCATTCTGGCAGCAAACTCACGAGTTTTTCTTTTTGTGCAGGGTCGAGTTTAGCCAGTGCAAATTCATCTAACATGGCTACACCACAGCCAGCCAAAGTAGCATCCAACATGGACTGGACAAGATTAAAACTCAGCGTACTTTCTAACTCAATGCTGCACTGCTGTTGAGTTTGCTTATGCGTAAACGTCCACTTATCTAACACCAAGTCGCGACTTTTATAAAGGATGTGCTCTAAGTCACCAAGCTCCTCTGGCGTACTTACATTTGGTTTATCAGCTAAATACGAGCGATGAGCGATCGGTTTACAGTGTAAAGTGCGTAGCTGATGGCCGACGTATCCCTCTGGAGGAGTATCGGTAAAGTAGAATGCGATATCAAACCCAGCCTCAATCAAGTCGAGAGGTGTCTCTGTGAAGATCACTTCGACGCTCACTTGTGGATGTTGCAATCGAAACTCGATCAATGTTTGGCTGAGTAACGCGGCTCCGAAAGAAGCAGACGCCGCTATTCTCAATTTTCCCGATACGATCTCGTTTGCCATGACTTGCTCATTGATCTGCTCAGCGCCTTCGAGCAGTTGCTTTACCTGCTGATAAAACCGCAAACCATCGTAGGTCAAATTAAACTGGCGCGTAGTTCGCTGAATAAGCTGCACCGACAATATGTCTTCAAGCTGTTTAAGTTGCCGACTTACATGCGCATTCGAACAATTCAGGCGCTTTGCTGCGCCAGCAATACTTCGCTCCTCGCACAAAGCGACGTAAAGTGGTACGTAGCTGAGCCATTTTATTTCCATACAGTAATTCTGAATCTCTAAAATCAAACTACTGGAAATAATAGAAAGCCTCTAAACTCTGTACAACCTAAATTTGAAAGGATGAGTTATGAGTGTTTTCGACACGTGGTTAAAAGGTCAAGTCATTAAAGATCACATCACTAATACCAATATCATCGTTGGCGATTACAGCTATTACTCGGGCTTCTATCATCAAAAAAGCTTCGAAGAGCAAGCGGTACGCTACTTGTTGGGTGACCCCGTCACACTTCAAGAATGGCAAAGTAGAGAACCCGATAGCATCGACAAATTAATCATTGGCAAGTTTTGTTCCATCGCTTCTGGAGCCACCTTCATGATGGCAGGAAACCAAGGTCATCGCATTGACTGGATTTCGACCTTCCCCTTCTCTCCTGAAGAATTTGGAGAAGGCGTACAAGACGGTTTCGAGCGTGCCGGAAACACAGTGGTGGGAAATGATGTTTGGATTGGCAGTGAGGCGATGATCATGCCCGGAGTAAACATCGGCGATGGAGCCGTCGTCGGAGCACGCGCCGTAGTGACGAAAGACGTGCAACCTTATTCTGTGGTGGTTGGAAACAACCAAGTCGTACGTCAACGATTCAGCGATAAAGAGATTGAAACTCTACTCAATATCCAATGGTGGAACTGGCCAATAGAACACATTAAACAAGCAATGAAAGTAATGTGTAGCAGCCAAGTGGGTGCGCTTGCGGACTACTATCAAGAGCACATTGTCGATTTGTAGATAAAAAAAGCCCACACATCTTGTTGCGACGTGTGGGCTCAGTGAGTAAGAAAGCTTAAACCGCAGCGACGTCCTCTTCTTCCAAGTTCGCCGAGACTTTAATTTCGTATTGATTGAAACGGAACGAACAACCGCCATGAGTGCGCTTTGTCGTTACTTGTTCGTCGCCAAACTGCACCGTCACGCGAGTGAATACACGCTCTTTGGCTTCGACAATATTTTCTTCTAACGCGACTTCAAAGTCATGTTCCGTTTGTTCTAGCTTTTGCTTTATCGCTTCAAGCTGCTCGTTGTTTTGTGTTTTCATCACGTCAATCTGAGCTTGTTCTTCGTCGGTACGTTCGGCTTTAGGACGTTTCTTAAATTCGAGCTCTTTACGAATCACATCCATCGTGCCTTCTTGAGCGCGTTTGTATTGTTCTTTAAGCTCAGCTAATCGCTCCTTAAATGCAGAATAGCGTGCGAACGCTTCTACCTTAGTGGCGGTGTCGCCTTCTACGCCCAATTGTAAGCACACCACTTTGCCACCGACTTTTGCATCTCCGCCGCTGAGCGTGCCGTTCCTACCGTTCGCGTCTAGCACCGTCAGATTGCGCCCACAAACAATATCGTTATTCATGCTGTGCACCGCCAACTCAATATCTTCGCCGGCTTGCAAATCACAATATTGGGCGTAGCTGGCACGAATCGAACCTTTGGCTTTGACGTGACAACTCTTTGGCTGGCCATCACTCACGGTGTGGCCAATGATCCCTTTACCAACTTGGATGTCGTCTTGCGCTTGTACGTCAGCCGATTCAATGAAGCCGCCTACAGTAATAGAACCCGTCGCTTTAACAATCATGCCAGATTCAATGTTGCCACCGATAATCACATTCCCTTTGAATTTCACGTGGCCTGTATTCACGCCAACGCTATTGAGGCAGAGTGCGTTATCAACTTCGATGGTTTTGTCTTTAATCAGAGGCGTACCGGATACCGATGCAATCAATAGGTTTGGGTCTTGCTTGCTTATCTCGGTGCCCTTGCCTGGCTTCATTGGGCTGTCTTTTCCGGCTTGTGGAGGAATCACTCGCCCTTGAACAGTAAAACCAGGCGTACCTTTGGTCGCAGGCGTGCGGCGCATCACCTCATCGCCTACGTCAACCGCGATAGTTTCACCGAGATTACGTAAATCAATTTTGTCGCTAGCAGATTGGCCGTCTTTGGGTTTGAGGATGCGTTTGGTGATGTCTTTAACAAGAGGAGTAAAAAGAGCGTCTTTGCCTTTGATAGGTTGCTTACCAACCGCTACAGGTTGAGAAAAAGTTTCGCCAGGTTTGAGCTGAGTGCTGACAACCAACACTTTCTTCAAAGCCAGTTTGTTGATGCCTTTCGAAACTCGCGCTTGAGCAAGAGCTTGAACAATCTCGGGGCCACGTAAACCTCGGCCTCCGTACGCACCGACAACGTTCATACTGGCGAGCATGTCATTATTCGATAATTCAACCTCAACTTGCGCGTTGCGTTTTTCTGCAATGACGATGCCTTCGTAAGCTTCAGCTTTACGTTCTTTGGCGCAGTTAATGAATCTCACGACTTCCCCCTCTACAATAAACATCTTTTCAGCGTTCATTACGACGAGCTGCTCGTTTAATTCATTTTGATTTAGCTCACCACCGAGATCCACTTCCCCCGGAAGACGGGCTATCACCTTGGTCTTATCTTCAGATAACTCAAGACACAGCTTCCACATACCCTTACCACTTTGCTTCCCATCAACACTTTCAGTCTACCCAAATCCGTTTTCTGAACAAACCTCGCATTTCTTATTATAGGGCTCACGTCACTAAAGAAAGTAATCCATCAATAACGCTTAAACAGATATTAAGAGAGCATTTCGATTTAACCTAAAGCTCAATCAAAATACACGCCGAAATAAAAAGGAGCTGGATTTACAGTGTAAAATCAGCTCCTAATAATTTCATTTACAGTGTAAATTTCCCTTTAGTGTTTACAGTGTAAATCGTTCCAAATGTGTCTTACTTCGTCCCTTAACTGCTGCTCAACTTGCCTTCTTCCAGGTAAACCAAATTGCTGAGCACATTCAGTCCAACTACGGTTAAGAAAAAGCTTACTGATCATCAAGTCGGAAGCGGAGTTCAAACCTAAGTTAAGTAACCACTGCTGAAGCCAAGCAGACACGGACTCATAACTGTTACCACCATCAGCATAGCATTCAATTAGTAATAACTTAGCGGGATGAAGTGGACTCATTCCCAAAGGTTGCGGTAATAGAGCTCGAAAAATAGAGGCTTCTAATTTTGGATAGACGTCAGCCACATTGTTAGACAACATTTCTTCAAATAGCGCCTGAGATTGGTCGACCCAAACCGTCTGTTGGGAATCACAAGGTTTGACCATCAAGACTGAATAACAACCGCTAGCAGCATCGCGCATTGACCCTAAGCGAATTGTACGGAAGTTCGATTGTCGCCAGAAATAGAGCAACTCTTCCGTCGCACCAAAACTCGTGGATAAGTAGGCAATGTGTTTAGCAGCCATTTGCTCAAGTTGCTGCAGAATTTTTTGACCAATGCCTTTTCCTTGCAATGCTGGATGAACCGCAATTCTCATGACTCGTAGCGTCGATAGATTCGCGACATTCGGAAATCCTAGGTGGTTTGCAATCGTAATGGGGGCTAAGTGTCCTTTAGGACGACGCTTACCAAGCTGGATTTCTTCAATCAATTCATCGTCAAGGCCCCCCTCTTCGACCGCTAATATCACCCCCACAACCGCATTATCTTGCTTAGCAAAATAGAGCTGAATGTTGTCGTCTTGCAAAAGGTGAATCAAATCATTCGGCGAGGTCTGATAATGAGCATTCACCAAAAGAGCGAAGCACTCACGCAGCAAACTAGGCTGCGATATCAAATAGTTCTTATCGGCTTTAGAAAGGGAAATTGAGTCGACCTGTTTAAGTTGATGGTGCGTTAACTCCGCATCCAACAAAAACGCGTCATAGAGCCATGATTCAAGCGCATCATTCATGCTCCAGCGGATGGGCTGTGTCATGTGCCATGTTTTCATTCCCGAACGCTGTTTCTGAAGCCAATCAACAAATTTAATCGTAAAGCCCCGGCCACAACCTTCATAACCGTGAATAGTCGTAGAAAAAACGAGTCGATGATAATGTTCGGTAATGCTTTTGAGCATAGGAACTGGAATTGCAGCCGCTTCATCGACAAGTAACAAATCACATTCAGGTCGACTCAATAATAGTTCATCTGGAGCAATGAATTGAATGGATCCCTGCCCTGATTCTAATCTGTCCTTCCTAATACGCTGCGCATTAGGAAGTAGCCGCAAAGCATGCAGGTAAACAGGCTCAACGGCTTTTATAGATGGTGCCGTAATTAAGATTCTAAGTGGCTTCTGCTGTAATAAGCTCGCACACGCAATGCCGAGGGCACTTGTTTTTCCGCGCCCACGATCAGCGGTCAAAACTAACGGTCGCTTTCTATGTCCAGTTACCACCTTTTCAATTAGAGAAATGGCATGTTCTTGTTCCGTGTAGTGGCTTTCTTTTTCTGCTTGCTTGATGTCTGGAGCCGTTGGCAATGGTTTGTCTTGCTCAATAACAACGAGCTTCTCCCATTGTTTGTGCATCCATTGCTGAGCAAAATTCGCATTTTGTCGCAGCTCAGTAATGACAATAAGAAAACCGCCGCCAACCAATGAGCCAAGCGCGGCGGTAAAACTATTTGCATCAAAGCCATTTCGAGTATCAAACAATAGAACGTCACACTCTCTGCCTAGCAACATGTGCCCTTGTTTAGACGAAACGCTGGATACGTTTTTCAAACCAAAATCACCAACAGAAAACCAACGTTGATGGCGCTGCGTTTTATGGAACTCTGACATCAACGCATTTTGCCAAGAAGCCTCGCCTTGAATGACAACACCAATCCTTTGGAAAGATTGGTGAGCTTGATGTTGAAGTGATGAAAGGAAATCAGATTGTGTCTGCATTTTGTCTATCCAACGTTGAACTGACGTAATGGTATCACATCTTTAATTTGACGCTTCTCAGATATAAAAAAACCGCCCGGAGGCGGTTGATTCAATCATCATTTGTTATTGCAGTTTGGTTTGTACAAACGCAAGAATCTCTTCCATTAAGCTGTCGTCAACTTTCTTCAAGTTCAACGCCAGGCTGCTACCTTTTCGGCTATAGCTTGCTCGACCTTTAACTAAGTCGACTTTTTCCGTCTTCTTGCCAGGTTTTGCTGGTGCAAGTTCAGTAATCCAATTTTCGATGCTTTCCGTGACTTCTTTTGTCAGACGAGCAACGCCTTGAGCTGTGCTTCGCTGCCATAAAAACCCTTCGCTAGAGCGACATTTATCTAACAGCTCTTGCTGCTGCTCTGGCGTCAGCGTTGAAAACTGTTTGTGCAGTTTCACGATAGTTGGACGACCGAGATCGCCAACATTCGGATACGCTTGAAGCAGTTCTAACGGTAATGCTGCGGCTTTTAAAGCGCCACTTACCAACGCTTCACTGCACTGGAACATTTTTGCCAATGCTTTCTGATCTTCAGCTTCACCACTATCAAGCTTAGCCTGCATCTCTTTCCCTTTTTCATATAAAGAGAGCGGCTTGTGAGCATTTGCCACATCAGACAAAAACTTAGCATGGTCAGTATTAATGTTGTCAGCAACATAAACCAAAAAGTCTTGTTCAGCGAGGATACAAGACATGCGACGACGGCTACCATCTAAAACTTCAATCTTGCCATCTTCAGTTCTACGACCCACTGCTGGATATTGTTGGCCACGCTCTTTGAGTGTGACTAAAACATCAGATAACGCATGTTCGTTTAAGAACGATTGCTCACGAGCGTTATCAACAAATACTGTTGTTTCTGTCGCAACTTTATTTGCAGGAATACGCACAAGTTCAAACTGAACAATATTTTCACCTGCAACTGCTAGTTCAATCGTTTGAGCTTTCTCTTTTGCCGCAGTTTGCGCCTCTTGCGGAGTCACAACACGACGCTTATTCGTTTTGCCAAATAATTTCGCGTTTAATTCAGACGTTTTCAAAGCCATTTACTTATTACCCCTGATTCAATGACGGCCAATTAGAGTGCAGCACACGCTCTAATTCCAGTGCGCTCTTATGAACAGCGTCTTGCGCGGTAGCTAGTGTCTTCTTACCGCCTTCAAAATCGCTTACTGTCAGATCAAATACTGTGCTGTAGGTATCGGCACAGGTTTCAAACGCACGGCTACGAGGAATAGTAGCCATCATAACTTGGTCACCTAGAAGATAGTTCATTTCAGTTAAAACAGAAACTTGCTTCTTATTGTCGTCCTCAAACATGGTTGGCATCAAGCGAACAAACTCAAGACCATTCCAGTCCTCCGGGAACATTTCATATACCGTAGGCAAATGCTGGAAGAAGTTTACTGTTGAAGCCCAGTCCAGACGCTTAGCCGCACAAGGAATTAGCAAGGCATTTGATGCATACATAGCATTCCATACTAATGGGTCAACGTGTGGACCGGTATCAATCATAATGATATCGAAGTCATCAGCAATTTTATCAATCAGTTGCTCTTTCAGCAGACGGACGATATCGAGTGATGGGTCTTCAGATAGCGTTTGCCATGCTTCCGCATTAAACATCGCGTCTTCTGGAAACGCTGAAATCGACTTTAAGTTCGGATATTGCGTTGGCAGCAATACGTTTTTACGTAAAAATTCACTGTCAATTTCCACACCATCAGGCACGTTACCCAACATAATGTCTACCGCAGAATAGATATTATCATGCTCTGCCATGCTGATTTGCGGGTTAAGGAATAAACGTAGCGAGCCTTGTGGGTCTAAGTCGATTAAACAAATACGGTATCGTTTATCCAAATTTAGCGCTAAACATGCCGCTAAATGAACCGCGGTCATTGATTTACCTGTACCGCCCTTTTGGTTCTGCACATTAATAATCCAAGGTTTGTTACCTGAATTCTTTTTACGCTCATGAAATTTAGGCACTTCAGCCGCATCCATGAGCATGTGTGCTTCTTCTAACGTAATTGAATAATGATTCGCGTTGTTTTTAGTAAATTGATGCCCAGCGGCTTCCATTTTACCAATCGCGTCGTCGAGCTTACGGCGAGTTAGACCAGAACGGGTTTCCATCATCGCTTTCGACATTGGTGGGAAGTAGTTATCGCTTCGCTCTTCTAAAACAATTTCAATACGGTCAGCTTGAACCTGCTGAGTCAGCTCCGCTAACTCAAGAAGGTTTTCAATCGTTTTTTCTCTTTTCATGCCAAATTCCGTTGGAAGGATTTACAATTGCAATTGTACAGCAGTAAAGACCAAAAACAACAAAAAGGTGCACGAACATTTTGAATTACCATCACATAAAAAAACACCCAAATCGACGCTTTTATGATTTATGGTCAAAAAGATAACTATTTTTAATCAAATAATCTTCTCATAAGTGGACACCTAAACTTAAAAATAAAAAGTGTTACAGCGTCACTCATTTACAATGTAAATCAATTTTCTACCGGAACGATTATAATCTTAAGCTAAATTACGGGTTATGTTAGACCAACCTAATTTAAACGATAAATAGTAAGTAATATCGGAACAATAAAGACCTGAACACCTTGATCATGTCTCCGAGCAAAATAGGGCAGTTCCAGCGAAACATCTATGGAAGTATGATCAAGGTATGCTTATGATCATGCTTCCGTGTTAATAAGCAAATCCGAAAGCATGATCATGGAAAAATAGAGCAGAGTACGGTGTAAACACGCAAATAAAATAAGATCCATTAATCGGAAATATGATCAAGCCTTAGAATCTCTCGGAAGCATGAGTTTTCTTCTCTGATTTACGGTTGAGTGCAGACAGAATGGGGGATTGAGCAGAAATTGACGTTATAGAAGCCGGAACAATGAAATTGCTCAAGTTGCTATGATAAATCACGCTCTCATGATCATGCTTCCTGTAAATAAGCAGAGACTAGGATTTACTTCTAAATATGAGCGACTTGAATGTATTTTAATCAGATGAGTGATATCTCATCAATATGGGCGCCAGAACGATAGATATATTGGCTCTTGATCATCGATCCGAGTATAAATAACATCACCAATGCACAATATAATCATCGTGAAGATCATTATTAAATACTGCATCTGTGGATAACCTGTAAAAACATCATGATCAGCGTTTCAAGACTCTTTTGATCATCTTTTCATAACCTTAATGATCATGCTTACGAATAAATATGATCATGCTTTCAGGTTATTGTTGATCATACTTTCAGACTTCTTATGATCATAGTTCCGAAACACATGGAAATAATAGTCTTATAGAACAAAAGCTTAGCGAGAAATTTCAAGCCAGATCATTAGATCATATAATCAATTAAGATCAGATTAATCAAAAAGATCAGTTATTTAAAAAACAATCTTTTTTCTTTATTTATGATCTGTTTTTCTTTATTCTTCGGAACCATAGCACAACTACGGCTAGTGTGATCTGGATCTAAAATGACGGCTGATGAAAAAATTCTGATTAAAGCACCGAGAAGCCACAAAGATGGCCATCTTTTTGAGGTACATGAATCCTCTGCGGATTGGGTAGAGCAGTACCAACATTTCAAAGGGGTGACCAAAAGCATCTTAGAGTTGCTTAATCTGATCTCATTACGAGGCTTCAGCAGCAAGGATGGTTTGGTTTCAACCACAGAGATTGTTGAAGCAACAGATGGGCAACTTACACGTGCAGCTCTGCAACAACGTTTGCGCGCAGCAGTAAATATTGGTTTATTTACTCAAACACCAGTGCGTTTTGAAGAGGGACTTGCTGGTAAAACGATGCTACATAAATTTGTGAATCCAAATCAGCTTATATCTGTGTTGGGAGCAACAAGTCTTGTTACCGACAAAGTTCGCCAGAACGAGAAACAAAAACGTTCGAAAGCATTGGCTCAGACTCAAGTAAACAAACGTTTGTTGAATGAGCACGGGTTAAACACACCTCCCACGATGAAAGATGAAGCCGATCAATTTGTTGTATCTCCAACAAATTGGGCTGGGATCATTGACCAAGCACTTGCGCCACCAAGAACTCGAAAAAGTTATCAGAAATCCATGGTGTCGATCTCTGGCACAAAAGCCGTTATCGAGACGCGATCATCCAAAAATATCATGACTGTGGATGATCTCATGACCCTGTTCGCTCTCTTCACGTTAACGGTTCAATATCATGATCATCACAAAGATCAGTATCAGCTTGATGCGGCTCACGTACCAAACAAAACGCCGCTATACATCACTGATATTTTGTCGCTCAGAGGCAAAAAAGACAGTGGCCCAGCTCGTGATTCCATTCGCGATAGCATTGATCGCATTGAATTCACTGATTTTCAGCTCCATGAACTTACTGGACGTTGGCTAAGTGAAAACATGCCAGAGGGCTTCAAAAGTGATCGTTTTCGTTTTCTTGCTCGAACCATCACGGCCTCTGAAGAGGCACCTGTGGAGGGAAGCGATGGTGAAATTCGTATCAAGCCAAACTTATATATTTTAGTTTGGGAACCTTCGTTTTATGAAGAGTTGTTAACACGCGATTATTTCTTCTTGTTTCCGCCAGAGATCTTGAAACAACATACTTTGGTGTTTCAACTGTACTCTTTCTTCCGTAGTCGCATGGTTCGTCGTCACACGGATTGCATGCTACTGAGTGAGTTAAACCAGAAACTTGCACGTAACATTGAATGGCGACGTTTCTCCATGGATCTGATCCGAGAACTAAAGCGTTTGTCTGATGGAAAAGGGAATGATGATCTATTCGTCGTTAATTTGTGGGGTTATCACCTGACGATCGAAACCATGATCGAAAATGACAAAGTGATGGACTACCAGATCGACATCAAATGTGATGTCGAAGAGGTCTTACGTTACTCGCGAGCGCGAACGACCAACGCAGGAAAGCGTAACATGGCGCCTACGCTGCCAAACCCACTTCGTAATGAGATGGTAACCCGACAACAGCTTGAGGAGCTCTCAGGCATCATAGACGGCGAATTTGAGCCCATTCAACGCAAAGCACCGTCTCCAAGAGGAAATTTAGGGCGACGCGTGAAGCAAAGAAAACATTTGGTAGAGATCAATGCTGATGAGATCACCATTACTCTATCTAAATATACCTCACCAGAGGCTCTAGAACGCAGTATAACGGCTTTGTCTGCGATGACAGGGCACTCGTATGCCTCAATCAAAGAAGAGTGCTCAGATTACATAGAGAAGCTCGATTGGCTAAGGGTAGGGGATGAGCCGATTCCTTATGAGACATTAAGTAAAACCGTCGAGCTGTTTAACACCCAGAACGATGTTAAGCATCTTACCATCGAGCGCCTGATTGCGGGGTTAGCGGTGCGTCGGAAAGTTTGTCGTCAAATCTTCGATGGTCACATGGATGAAATGGTATTTCGTGCCTTGGATGAAATGGCGATTTAAAAGTGTCGCTTGATGTGTATCAAGCTATAGGTGTGATGTATCGGTTTGAAATGTAACAATGTCTTTCGATGATAAAAAACAGACTTAACTCTTACAAACCACTGACATTAGAAGCCAAGCCTAATACTAATATTTATCCCGAATAGACAACCTTTTGTCCTTTCTGATGATTAATAGATTGGCTCATATTGTTACATTCATTCTGAATAGACTTCGCGAGTTTCTCCTCAGGAAACTCGCTTTTTTTTTGCCTAAAATTCCGCTAATTAAGCCTTGATCATTTTTCCGGACTAATGAGGTAAACCTTGATCATGCTTCTTGGGTTCATTCCAATGTAATGAACGCATCAACGCAACATGTGATTCGATTAAGCTATGGGCTTGTTCCTGCCACTTGTTTTGATCACACTGCTGATTACAAAACTCTAACGCCACAACGGTGAGATGCTGAAGTCGTCTCAAACACCAATCTTTGATCAGAATATCAGTCGAGACTTGGCATGCTGCTTGTTCAAGCTTTGCACTCGTATAAAGCAAGGTTTGATATGCTTTCTGAGGGTCTTGGTAGCTTGCATGTTGAAACACGCGTAAACATCCATCCAACCAGCAAGCAATCGCTTTACTTTGAAGATCGCTCAATTCGGGTCCAAACACGTCATCAGGCACCTGATATAAGATCGTTTCCAATTTTTCTACTTGATCATGTTTCCGCTGTTCGTACCACATGGCGATTTGATCTTGCCAAGTACTCAAATCCATTACGCTGCCTCAGTCCATTGTTTTACATAGTGATTTGGCCCTATTTGATCAAATTCGTCGACAATTATGCTGCTACGTTGACGAATTTCATCGGCATCTATCGAATAGTTTGGCTCATTTTTCACTAAGTTACCAAAAGGTAGGTCAGGATCAGGAACGGCAGAAATCAACAGCTTAGTATAAGGATGCTGCGGATTCTTAAGTATTGAATGAGTGTCGCCCCATTCAACGATTTGCCCTTTGTACATTACTGCGGTTTCTTCCGCGATGTAGTGCGCAGTCGCCAGATCATGAGTGATGTATAAAAAACCAATTCCCAGCTCTTGCTTCATTCGTTGCATTAAATTCAACACTCCCAAGCGAATAGAAACATCCAGCATAGACGTAGGCTCATCCGCAAGAATGATTTGCGAACCTACCGCTAAAGCCCTTGCTAAGTTTACTCGCTGACGTTGCCCACCACTGAGTTCGTGAGGGAACTTATTCAATGTCTCTTCAGGTAGTTCCACCAGCTTTAGAAGCTCTTCCAAGCGGGCTGGGATGTCGCGCTCGTTTTTGATTTGTTTATGAATTTTTAAAGGACGTGTTAGGTGATGGCGAATGGTATGAGTTGGATTGAGAGAGCCAAACGGATCTTGAAACACCATTTGTACTTTACTGCGATATTCTTGTAGAGCCGATCGTGATTTGATCTCATTTATGTCAGTGCCATTGAAAAGGATCTCGCCTTCCGTTGCAGGATAGACTTTGGTTATTAAGCGAGCGCAAGTACTCTTACCGCAGCCTGACTCTCCAACCAAAGCCAAGGTTTTTCCTGCGTACAGATCAAAAGTCACTCCTTGAAGCGCACGAAAGGTTTCCTCTTTCGCTAAACCACCGCCCACTTTGAATTCTTTAATCACATTTTTCATTTGGATGATAGGCTGGCTCATGGTTACGCTCCTTGTAACTCTGGTTGTTTGTGGACGTCATGGATGTTTGGGAAAGAAGCCCATAGCTTTTGCGTGTAGGGGTGTTGAGGATGATTGCGTATATCGTATGCTCGATTGACTTCGACGATTTCTCCGTGACGCATGATTGCAATTCGATCACATAGTTGGCTCATGAGTGCCAGGTCATGAGTGATAAAGAGGACTGAAAAACCGAACTCATCTCTAAGCTGATAAATTTGCTGTAAAATTTCTCTCTGTACCACTACATCTAATGCTGTTGTGGGTTCATCCATAATGATCAGTTTTGGATTTAGAGACAAAGCAATGGCTATCACCAACCGCTGACGCATTCCTCCTGAAAATTGGTGAGGATATTCTGCTAAGCGTTCTCGAGGAATATTGACCAAGTCCAACAACTTTTCTGCTCTATCTTTTGCTTGAGCGTTAGTGAGGCCTTGATGGTGTCGTAACACATCTGCAAATTGCTCTTGTATCGTTAAGACAGGGTTGAGTGAGTTCATCGCGCTCTGGAACACCATGGCGATTTCACTCCACCTTAGAGCGGTCAGTTCAGAGTCTGAGATACTAAGGATATCCTTGCCATCAAACCATATTTTACCGCCAGAAATGAACGCTGGCGGCTTATGAAGACGATTTATTGAGAATGCGATTGTGCTTTTACCACATCCAGATTCACCGGCAAGACCAAATACTTCGCCTTTGCCGATATCAAAGCTGACGGACTTTACCGCATTAAAATCACCATTATCAGTGATGTAATCGACGCACAAATCTCGGATCTGGATGACCGGGTCATTGTGGTATGCATGACTTAAGTTAATACCATCCATATAAACACCTAACCAATATAAAAGATAATTATTATCATTATCAGGTGTGGCGGTTTTTAGAAAGTATCAAACCATGAATCAGTGAAGTGACTCGAAAGTTAGGTGAAACAGGAAGTGGTGTAATGCGTCGTTGATAAAACTAAAGAAGAGCAGAATTGAGAGCTAGATCAGCACACTTTTCGTAGGGGGAATTACTCAAATTTAATCGTAAATTTGTCCCTTGGCAAAACTTAAATGATGAATCTATTAAGGAGTTAACGAAAGGGCGGGAGGGGTCACATTTCCCTACAGTTTTTCTTACCACCTTGTTCCGGTTTTGCTATAGATTACGCATCGAAAACATGGTGTGTTCGGAGGAAATATGTCCATTAATTCTATCGACCATGACGAGATGACCAACATCGCTCACAAATGGGAATTACCTGATGAGGAAACCGTTGTGAAGCCAGAGAAAACAGTGAAATCAGCAGAAGCCAGAAGACGCATTGAAGCGTTACGTGAGATCCGTGAAAGTGGGTTGACCATTGAAGAAGCAAGGGAGCTTGGCTTGATACACTGATCGCCTCAGGTTGGTTTAGCAACCCATAGGGTAGTCGACGGACTGCCCTTTTTATTTTTTCACTCTATTACTCTCTTATTCAAACTCTCCATTTATCTGTCTTGCGCCTCAAAAGCACGAGTTTCACACTCACGTCCCGTCCCGAAGAAGTTTGACAATCTGACCTTGTGTTACTAGATATATCAGTAGCGATATGCTTTTTGTTGATTATCGCAACCACAAAGCAAGGAGCGCAAGTATGGTTGATCAAATCCTTTTTTATGAGCCCGATGAGCCCCACGGTTTTCTCTCAAATTTTTGCCATGCCCCAGTCAATATCTCCTCCCAAACTTGGCCCACCAGCGAACATTATTACCAAGCCCAAAAGTTTCTCGATGCTCAGTTGCAAAGTAAAATTCAGCACGCAAGCACCCCTGATGAAGCGTTTGCTTTAAGCCGTAAATACGAACACTTTGTCAGAAGCGATTGGGACGATATAAAGTTGGCTGTTATGGCTTTCATCGTTAGGGAAAAGTTTCTACAAAATCCACCATTAGCGCAGCAATTAATGAGAACGGGTAACGCTTGCCTAACAGAGCATTCTCATAAAGATGCCTTTTGGGGAGACGGGGGAGATGGTAAAGGAGAAAATCATCTAGGAGAGATTCTGATGAATGTTCGAGCAGAGCTGAGACATGTTGAGCCTTACAATCTCGTGAAGTTTATCGATAAAGCCAAATTGCCCACCCAGTGGGGCACATTTATGATGTACGGCTTTATTGAAGCCGCGACAAATAAAGAGCATCTTGCTCTGGTCTATGGCGAGCCAACAAAAAGTGCAGCACCACTTATTCGGTTGCATTCGGAGTGTCTTACCGGAGATGCTCTATTTAGCACGCGTTGTGACTGTGGTTTTCAGCTTAATAGAGCGCTACAAAACATCGTCAAAGAGGGATGTGGCGTGCTGCTTTATTTACGTCAAGAAGGGCGTGGAATCGGCTTGATTAATAAAATTCGTGCCTATCACTTACAAGATGATGGCGCAGATACCGTGGAAGCAAATGAGCGTTTAGGTTTTGCCGCTGATATGCGTGATTACGCGTTCTGTAAAGGAATGCTAGAGCATTTGGGGATTGACGCTGTGCGTCTAATGACGAATAACCCACGCAAGCTCGCCGCCTTAAAAGCGGTTGATATTAACGTCATTGAACGAGTGCCATTACAAGAAGGGAATAACCCAAGTAATCAACATTACCTGCAAACCAAGGCGAGTAAATTGGGGCACATGTTTGATCCTAAGTTTGTTAACCACACTAAGTAAGTGCTACAGATTTCCCAGAAACAAAAACGCCAACGTATCATCGTTGGCGTTTTTGTTAATGAGGTGATTCATTGATACTTTTGAATGATTTCATCAATTTCTCCTGAGGCTTTTAATTCAACGAGTCGTGTATTGATGTAATTTTGAGTTTCTGGTTGCATTTGAGGAGAAAAAGCCAGGTAGATTGAGTAGTCAGGAATAACCGAGCTGAAAGGCTGTATCTGAAAATTCTCTAACGGCAAATTGAGTCGCTTTAAGTTGTATAGGACTCGGGATTCCATCTCGACAAAAGCCGTGTCTCCAGGGGTTCGGCTTATCACTCGGTATGCGGCGTTGTAGTCTTTTACTCGCATTTCATTGACACTGCCATTTTCAAAGAACGGTGTTAAATTTGGATAATCAAACCCCAGCAGTAACACAATAGAACGACCATGCATGGTATCCATATTTTTGAATTCTAAAGGCTTCTCGCTACTCGACACCAGTACATGTTTTACAGTGTAAATGGGCTCCTTAGATAAATTTTCCGATTGCACCTTGCCCCAGTTCGGGCTGCCATAAGTTAACCAGTTTGGCTCAGCGCCTTCTTCCAATATGGAAATCATACGTTTAAATGGATAAGTATGATAATTCACTTGGTAATCCGACTCCGCGAAGATAGCGCTGACGATATCGGTCACAATTCCGGAGTGCATTTGTCCCTGTTGTTCAATTTGAAATGGTCGAGCTTGTTCAGCAATGACGTAATAGTTCACTTGATTTGCGGTCACATGAGAACTTACAACAATTAAGCTAAAAGCCAATCTAAGTAGAAGTCTTTTCATCGTATCCTCGATTATTATTTGTGCGTAGCTATATTTAGAGTAGCGCAAGTTTATCGGAGCGGTTTCATATGGATGAAAAAGAGCGATCTCAACGTCGTTTTAGTATCGGCAACCAACTTATGTTGGCGGTATTAACGTTGAGTTTAATCTTTACGGTCATCATTTCTACAGTGAGCTTATATCGAGTTTTTCACGAAGATTTAGCCCATTTAGATGTTGAATTAAAGCAGGTTGAGTCTAGCTATTTATCGAGCTTTTCTGCGAGTTTATGGGTAGAGGATAGGGAGCTGTTGCTGACACAAGCTCAAGGTGCAATGCGTATGCCCTCGGTGGACTACTTACGTATTGCTAGTGAAGACGAAGTTATCATTGAATTAGGTTCGGCGCTTTCTGAGGATGTTGTCGAGAGAAGCTGGCCGATGCAGTATCGGGTCGGCGATAAAACGTATGATCTCGCGATATTAACGGTTCAATCGGATCTTAGCGCGATATATGAAGATCTTTGGCAGCAGTTCTTTTTTCTACTTACGACAGAAGCGATCAAAATTCTTGTCCTCATCATTGGTGTTCTTTGGGTGGCGTTTCGCTTGTTGGTCAATCCGTTACAATTGCTGTCTGGTGCGGTGAGCGATTTTCGTGGCGGTACAGTGCCGAGTAAAGTGACTCTCCCTAAACGATGGTGCTTTGATGAAGTGAGTGTTTTGGCAGAGAAATACAACCGAAGTGTTGAGAAAGTGAAAGAGCACCAGACTGAGTTAGAGGCTGAACGCGATAGGGCAGAAGTCGCTAATCGTAAGAAAAGTGAGTTTCTTGCCACTATGAGTCATGAGATCCGCACACCGATGAATGGCATTATTGGTGTGTCGTCGTTGCTCAATGACACCGACCTCGATCCCCAGCAAAAAGAGTTTGTAGAGATCATTGACAGTTCTTCTCACTCACTAATGACGATCATCGACGACATTTTGGACTTCTCTAAAGTTGAAGCTGGCAAAGTAGAGCTAGAATACACGAGCTATGATCTTCGCGAGCTACTTGACGATGTCATCAGTTTACATAGTGTCAAAGCCAAGCAGAAAAACTTACAGCTGCTCAGCGATATTGATCCTCACTTGCCAACGGAAGTGCAAGGTGATGCCACACGATTGAAACAAGTTCTGAACAATTTGTTGAGCAACGCGATTAAATTTACCGAGCGCGGCCATGTGAAGCTTCTTGTAGCGTTATCTCGACTTGATGGAGAGACCGCTCATATCCGGTTTCGAGTTGTGGATTCTGGTATTGGTATTGCGAAAGAGCACCAACAAGCAATCTTCGAACGCTTCCAACAAGCTGATGGTAGTACCACCAGAAAGTATGGTGGGACAGGGCTTGGTTTGGCGATAGCTGCACAGTTGGTTAACTTGATGGGAGGGGAAATACAACTAACAAGTGAGCTTGGGCTGGGAAGCTGTTTTGAATTTTCGATTCCTGTTGCTGTAATAAATGCACAATCGACCTATACCGACCAACTTAATGTATTAGATTTCCGGAAAGCGGAAGACAACGAAATCAGCCCTCAAGATAATGATAAACCTTGGGTATTGGTTGTTGAAGATACCATCGTCAATCAGAAGGTAGTTCGCATCATGTTAGAAAAACTGGGTGTGCGAGTGAGTGTCGCCAACCATGGCGAAGAAGCATTGCAGCTGTGTGATCAGCAGCCTTTCGATTTGATTTTTATGGACTGCCAAATGCCTGTGATGGATGGGTTTATTGCTACGGAGCGAATTCGAAAAATGGGAGAGTGGGGGAAACACGTTCCAATTATTGCGCTAAGTGCCAATGTCATTAAAGAGGATCAGCAACATTGCTTCGATGTCGGGATGAACGAGTTCGTGGCTAAACCCGTTACCAAGACTCGATTACAACAAATATTCGAACAGCATTTACCAAAAGCACTGAAAATCAGCGCTGTGCCTAAATAGTTAACTTGAAATCGATCAAGTTAAGTGCGTTTCTATTCTGTAATTGTAACTCTGTGTGATATAGTGCCCGGCTAGTATTTAAAGTACCTTGAGGCTGTGAATGTCGTTTAATCTATCCCTATTGCCGCCTGACGAAAAAAACAAAATCGAACTGGATAAGCAGGCGTCGTTTTTGGTTTGGAAGCTCAGAGAGGCCAAATCTGGTCCTGAAGCAATAGAAGAACAGTTGTCCAAGATTAACGATGCTGATGAAAAGGCGTTTTTCCAGCAATCGGTCGAAAAGTACAAACGAGTAATGGGTGTCGCTTAACGCGAACCGTGGCAATGGTTCAATCCAATGCGACGAATGAGGTAACCTCCCTATTCCTTTGCTAAGCGAAATTGAAAAGGTTTCGCTTTTTGCTAAAATCCTTCGCATTAAATTTGAATTTAGAGAGACATCCCGATGGGAAGAAGTTTTGAAGTGCGCAAAGCCTCTATGGCGAAAACTGCAGGCGCGAAAATTAAAGTTTATTCCAAATACGGTAAAGAAATTTACATGTGCGCGAAAAACGGTGGTGGTGATCCAGACATGAACTTGTCTTTGAAACACCTGATCGCAAAAGCGAAAAAAGACCAAGTTCCTGCGCACGTTATCGATAAAGCGATCGACAAAGCGAACGGTGGCGGTGGTGAAGACTACACTCCAGCACGTTACGAAGGCTTCGGCCCTGGCGGTACTAGCGTTATCGTTGACTGTCTAACAGACAACGGCAACCGTACTTTCCAAGATGTACGCCAATGCTTTGTGAAAGTCGGTGCGAAAATTGGTGTTGAGGGCTCGGTTTCTCACATGTTCGATCACCAAGCGGTATTCCAGTTCAAAGGCGACGATGATGAAATCATCCTAGAAACGCTAATGATGGAAGACGTAGACGTTACTGACGTTGAGCTAGAAGACGGTGTTATCACTGTATTCGCACCTCACACAGAATTCTTCAAAACAAAAACTGCGCTTAACGGTGCATTCCCAGATCTAACGATCGATGTTGAAGAAATCACATTCGTTCCGCAAACTCATACGCCTGTATCGGGTGAAGATGCTGAGAAGTTCCAGAAATTCCTAGATCTTCTAGATGACTGTGATGATGTTCAGCAGGTTTACCACAACGCAGAGCTGTAATTAATTCGCTCATATCGTTGTAAAAAGGCTTCTTTAGGGAAGCCTTTTTTGATCGCTTTTTCTCAAGCAACGCTATGCGTTACGATATTTGGAATAACACAGCGACATGATTACACCAAAACAGATACCTTGAGTTAGCATCGCCGTGCCGCCATAGCTAAAGAAGGGAAGTGGGCTACCCATTACTGGCAACAAGCCACTCACCATGCCCGTATTGATAAAAGCATACAGAAAAAAGCTCATCGCTAATGCGCCACTTACCAGCCGACTAAAAAAGTGGTCAGACTGACATGCAAGCAACATAACGCGTGCAGTAATAAACAAGTACAATGCGAGTAAGACTAAACTGCCAACAAAGCCCCATTCTTCTGCATATGTCGAAAAAATAAAGTCCGTATGACTTTCTGGAATAAAGCCAAGTGTTCCCTGCGTTGCATTCATCCAGCCTTTGCCTTTCATACCGCCTGAGCCAATCGCAATCAAAGATTGGATGATTTGGTAGCCCGAACCCAGTGGATCGGACTCAGGGTGCAAGAACTGTGTTACACGGCTCTTTTGATAGGTTTCCATAACGAAGAACCATAAAATAGGTGCTAACGTTAAAATGCTCGCAATAAACCCGCAGATTATTTTCCAGCTCATGCCAGCCAAAAACAAAACGAACAATGCATAAATGATGGTAAAAACTGCACCGTCTAAATCCGGTTGTAGCGCGATTAACCCGGCAGGAATCATTGTAATAAGTAAGCAAAACGCAATTTTCCGACTGTCTGGTCGACCTCCTTCAATATGAAGCATCCAGGCGATCATGATTGGAATGGAAAGCTTGATTAGCTCAGACGGTTGAAAGCGGAAGAAGCCGATATCGAGCCAACGTTGAGAGCCATTGGTGCTATCACCAAATAAAGCGACAGCAAGTAGCAGAGCAACCGCAATAATGTAGAGATATGGAGCTGAGCGCTGATAGCTGGACGCTGGAATCGAGGACATGACCAAGATGCAAACTAATGTCAGTCCGCAGCGCGCCAAATGTTTGAAGAGCATCGCCTCATTAAAGCTACTGGCACTCCAGAGAGTGAGCGAACTTAACAGCATGATCGGAATGATCGCCATGAGTAGTGGCAAATCAACTCTTGGGAAATAACGCTTATTCATTTTCAACGACCTAATAACGCACCTATTTTGAGTGCGAAAACAACTAAAACTCGAAGAGTTCAAACTATTCCGATGCTAAGAATCTCGATTTCGAAACAACAGACACCATGCAAAGGTGTGTAAGAAAGGAGAGTGCGCACTGTCTGTTATGGGTAGCTGTGGGATGGATAAATACACTAGCCTCAGATTTTAAGCCAGTGTTTTTATTGTGACTGCCGTAAAAATGTAGCGTTACGAATGAACGGAATTGTATTTTCTGTTTAAGTGAATGTCATTCATCCTCTCTCAATACCATTCACTCCGCATAACTGCCATTGGTCGCATGCAAAAGCAGCGTGCGATCTTCTCCCTTAATCTGAAACCATCAAATCACGTTCAACTAAGGACAGTACATGATGGTTTCTCAATTTCGCTCAATCAAAGCTCTTAAACTGGCAAGTACCTTTATCGCCGCATTTGCACTCAGCAGCAATCTGACTCTGGCTAACCCAAGCGAGCGCACACTCAGTCAATTCAACCAAGCGGCGCAGGGTGACTCTGGTTTAGTTGATACCGTTTACGGCGAATTATCCAAACAACTTGAAGAGCAGGGCGCAACGCCGGTGACCTTGGTGTATTTAGGTAGTGCTGAAACGTTGCAAGGTCGTGAGGCGTTTATGCCTTGGAACAAGATGAAGTTCACCGAGCGCGGTCTTGCCACAATCCAAAAAGGTTTGGATTTAATGGCGAATCAACCAGTGCCGCTACAAGAGCAACAACGCTTACAAGGCTTGCCGGAATATCAATTAGCCACTGCCATGGCAGCCACCACTTTTACTTCTCTACCTGACATGTTCAATCACTTTGAGCGTGGCTACGAGCTGTACCTTTCTCTGCTCGATGAGCCGAGTTTTAGCCAGCAACCTTTTGCGGCAACGTCTTGGATTTATCGCTACGCCATTGAAGCAGCACTGCGTGCTGAAGATGTTCAACAAGCCAAAACATGGTTAGCGCAAATGGAGCAATTGGGCGACAGCAATCTAGAAACGCAAACCGCGAAAGCGCTGTTAGCGAAATATTAGGGAGGCGTCATGATCGTTTTTAATCAACTTAGCCGCGATTACGCCCTTGGCAGCCAAACGGTGCATGCATTGCGAGATGTGTCTGGTGAAGTGTTTGCGGGCGAAATGGTGGCATTATGCGGACCGTCTGGTTCAGGCAAAAGCACCCTACTTAACGTGCTTGGCATGCTGGATACTCTATACCAAGGTCAGGTGACATTTGCAGGCAGCCCATACCCAACCGGACAAATGCAGGCTGCGAAAATGCGCCGTGAAAAGCTTGGCTTTGTGTTCCAAAAATTCAACCTTGTTCCCGTGATGACGGCACTAGAGAACGTGGCGTATCCGCTACATCTCAATGGCTTTTCAAAAGTAGAACAAACCGAGCTCGCCACACAAATGTTAGAGCACGTTGGCTTAGGCGAGTTTATTCATCACATGCCAGACAACCTATCAGGCGGCCAGCAGCAGCGTGTGGCAATTGCACGCGCCTTAGTGCACAAACCGGCATTGGTGATTGCCGATGAGCCAACCGCAAGTCTTGATAGTCAAACTGCTAACAAGGTCATCGACATTATGAAAGGGCTCGGACACGAGCTTGGTACCACTTTTATCGTCGCCACACACGACCCTCGTATGGCATCTCGCTGCGATCGAACCATTGAGTTAGTGGATGGCAAAATTACCCAAACGCACGCGAGTGTGGAGGAGGTTTCATGGGCAAGCTAATTCCCGTTTCGGTTCGCCTTGCTTGGTTGAACCTGCAACGTAATCGCCGCCGCAGTTTGTTGTCGATGCTGATCATCGCCATTGCCGTGTTTGCCTTAACCAGTGCGGGTGGTTTTGGTCTGTACACCTACGACAGTTTGAAAGAGTCAACAGCACGTGACACGGGGCATCTGACGTTAACCACGCCGGGTTACTTCGCCAAAGAAGAAGAGATGCCGCTGAGTAACGGTTTAACTCACGCCGACGACATCACCAAGCAATTGATTGGGTTGAATGAAGTGCGAGGCGTGCAGCCACGAGTTGAGTTCAGCGGTTTGATTTCCAACGGCAACAAGTCATCGATCTTTATCGGCATTGGTGTTAACGAGCGCGAATTCGATATGAAAGGACCGTTTTTAGACGTGCGTGAAGGGCAGACGCTGTCCAACATTCATGCATCGCGTTATGACCCTGCAGAGCCAGAAGTGATGCTTGGCGTTGATTTAGCGAACAACCTAAGCGTGCACGTTGGCGATTGGATTACCTTGCTGGCGACCACTACCGATGGCGCATTGAATGCGTATGACTTCAAAGTACGAGGCATCTACTCAACAGGCGTGCCTGAGCTTGATAAACGCCAGCTTTACGTACACATCAACAGCGCGCAATCGCTGCTCGGTTCAGACAAAGTCAGTGCCTTATCTGTCTTTCTGTTCGACACCAGTTTAACGAGCCAAGTCGAGCAACAAGTGGCTTCGGTTCTGAGTAAGCAAAAACAGAACTTTGGTGATCAAGATATTGAAATTACGCCTTGGCAAGAACGTGCGTTCTTCTATCTCAAAGTGAAAGATTTGTACGACCGTATCTTCGGCATCATGGGAGCAGTAATGGCGCTGGTGGTCTTTGTCGCCCTGTTCAACACCATGACCATGTCGGTAACGGAACGCACCCGTGAAATTGGCACCTTGTCAGCACTTGGTAGCTACCCTCGTGAAATCATTGCTGGGTTCTTGCGCGAAGCAGGCTTACTCGCAGTGATTGGCAGCTTAATCGGTGCTTTGTTTACGGCGCTAGTCACCGTCTTACTGATGGTTGTGGATGTGCAAATGCCGCCACCGCCAGGACGCACAGAAGGTTACCCATTAACGATTTACTTCTCTTGGGAGCTGGTAGCTATAGCAGGATTCGCGGTATTGATGATTTGTTTGGTTGCGGCGTTTTTCTCGGCGCGCAAAGGGGTGAACAAGCCAATTACGGAGGCACTGATTTATGTTTAATTTCAAATCACTATTACCAATTGTATTGCTGACGGCAATCGGCGTTGCAAGCATGAATGTCAGTGCGAATGAAACAGCGCTAGATGCACAGCAAGTTGCGCAATTGATTGAAAAAGCCGACAGCTACCGCTTGCAAGATGATTCCTCCAAAGTGGTGTCACTGGTGCGCTTATATCAAGACCAAGAGTTAGATAAAACCCGCCTTTACCATGTGTACACGCGTCCAAATCGTGAATCGCTGGTGGTATTCAAATCGGCGGTTGAAGCCGGGCAAAAGATGCTGATGATGGGCGACAACTACTGGCTGCAAATGCCAAAGAGCCGCCGTCCGATTCGCATTACGCCAATGCAAAAGCTGCTTGGTGAAGCGTCTATCGGCGACATCTCAACCCTGACGTGGAGCCAAGATTATCAAGGTGAATGGAAAGCGACAGAAACCGTTTCGGTGAACGGAGAAAGTGTCGCGGCTTATCATCTTGCTCTAACCGCGAAGACCAAAGGGGCGAGCTATCAGAAGATCGACTTGTGGTTGTCTGAGCAAGATGCGTTTCCTATCAAAGCCGATCTCTACTTGCGCTCTGGCAAACTCGCCAAGCAAGCGCAATATGGGCGTGCAACTGACAACGGTGAAGACTACGTCAGTGAGATGACCTTGCTTGATAGCATTCAGCCGAGCAAAAAGACCGTTATCGAGTATCAAGAGATCGTGCCTTGGCAACTGGATAACAAGTTCTACAACCCAAGTTATTTGCCGAAAGCCAACACGACTCAGCTTTAGTCTGAGCTTTGCAAATAGAAGCATGAAAACGAGCAAGGAAGACACATGAAATCGCGCCAGCCTAACGTTAACAAAAGCACCAGTTTGTTGATTGCTGCGTCGTTGTGTGTGGGCGCAGCAGCCCCAGTTTTTGCCAATGATGAGCTGAGTTTTGAGTGGGATTGGGCTGTCAGTTACGAGACTGCCAAGCAGCGTGACAGCGCATTTATGCAGGCGCAGGGCAGTTCTCGTGATTCACTTAATGCACTGTTGGATGTGCAAGTGAACTATCAAAACTTCAGTGGCTTGTTCGCTCTGTACAGCCAAGGTTTGTACCTCAATCAACAAGGAGAGAGTGACTGGTGGAGTGAAGCAGATAATCAACTGTTGATTAGAGAGCTGGCTTGGCTAGGGGAGTGGCAAGTCGGTGATACCACTCTTGATGTGAGTTTGGGTAAGTTACGCGTGGATTGGGGCGTGGGTTATGGCTACCGACCTTTGGATCTGTTTAAGCCTTATCGACAAAATCCTGTTGGCTTAGTAGCAGAAGAAGGTGCGGGTGTGTTTTCACTTTCACACTACGATATGGCCGGCGAATGGACCGTCATTGCGACCGATTCAAGCTGGGGGCAACAAGACCAGAGTGCTCTTGATCAAGCCGCAGAGCAGCAAGGTGTTGGTATTCGTCGTTATGCGCTGGTGGGTGACACCGAGTATCAACTTATTGGTTATTACGATGATGTGCGCCGAGGTTTGCTCGGAGCCAGTGCCATTGCCGTGTGGGATGAATCCATCGCCATGCACGGTTCCATGCTGTGGCAAAAGCAAAGTGTCGGCTATCAGTTTCAGCAAGACGATCTTTACCAACCTGTTTCGGTTGAGAAGCAGGGCAGCGCATTCCAAGCCTTGATTGGATTGAACTGGGCAAACCAAGCCGGACACAACGTGATTGCTGAATATTGGTACGACAGCCGAGCATGGTCGAAAAACGAATGGCAACAAGCAATGGAGCGTGGCGAATTACTCTCTCAGCTCCCTGAACCTAACAACTCTCTGTTGGCTAGCAGCGCTCTACTTGCGACAAGCTACGCCCAAGGGTTTCAGCATGCCAATATCGTTCAGCATAACGTAATGCTGCACTGGAGTTGGGATGTAGAAGCATGGGCTGCATGGAACGGCGAAGCGGATATGGGCTGGCTAAGTGATGTAACCCCTACGTTGGATGTGATGCTGTCGCCACAAGATGGTGGTGTGATCGTCACGCAGTGGCTTAACTACCAATGGATTGATACCGGCGATCAAAGTGTAGAAGTGGAAGTTGCCGCACGCTTTTTAACCGGAGACGACCAATCTGCTTACGCACAAATCAATGATAAGCATATGATTGTATTTAACATCAAAGGGAAATTCTAAATGTGTTCAGCAAAATCAGTGGTGAAAAGTGGATGGCCGCGTAGCTTATTAGTGACTACGGCATTTTGTCTCTTTATCGCAGCAATGACGCTCTCGGTTTGGGGCGGTCCATTCTACATTCATGTGGTGGTTAGCTTTGGATTTGGCTATTCGGCTATCTTCTTCTCATGGCTTGTCGACCGCCTGTTTCCTACCATTCCTCGTTTGGCGGAAGTGGCTATTTCGCTGACGGCTTGCCTATTGTTTGGTGTGGTGAACGCTCAGCTTTGGCTTGGGGAATACTTCGGTATCTCAAGTATGCTGTCGGTTGGTCTCATGGGGTTGTTATTCAGTGCCATGTGCTTTTTCTATTTCTATTCACGCGAGCAACATGCAATCGCTCAAAGAGAGTTAGAGGCCATCAAACGCGAGAAAGCAGAGCAAGATCGTGCGCTATTGCTGAGTCAGCTTAAGCAGATGCAAAGCCAGATTGAACCGCATTTCCTATTCAATACCTTGGCGAATATCAGTGCACTCATGTCGCAAGATGTCGATAAAGCCAAGCTGATGCTAGAACAGTTAACCGCGCTGCTGCGTGCAACGCTCAAAAGCTCACGCGAAGAGCACACCACCATAGACAATGAAACGGCGTTAATTGAGGCTTACTTAGGCATCCAACAAACTCGTTTGGGTGATCGACTCAGTTACAAGATTGAGGTGGAAGAGGGGTTAGGCAGAACCGAGTTACCGCCGATGATGCTCCAGCCTTTAATCGAAAACGCCATCATCCATGGTATTGAACCGAAGCGAGAAGGCGGTGAAGTCTGTTTGCTGATTAAGCGCAAACAACAGAACTTGCTGATTGAAGTCAGAGACACGGGTGTTGGCTTGAATCACGTTAGTGGGCACATGGGCTCTGGAGTGGGTCTAAGTAATCTCAAGCAGCGAGTTGAAGCTTTGTTCGCAGGGCAAGGAGAGGTCTCTATCAGTGAGTCTGCTCAGGGTGGCGTTTGTGTTCGCCTGAGCTGGCCGATGGAATCGTAATCAAGGAAGAAAGGAATGAATACAGGGTTTACTGCCATTATTGCTGATGATGAACCGCTATTGAGGCGTCATCTTGATAAAAGCCTAGCTGAAGTGTGGCCAGAGTTAGAGGTAATAGCTAAAGTCGCCGATGGTGAACAAGCGTTGCAAGCCATTGAGCAATGCCAACCTGACATTGCGTTTCTTGATATTCGTATGCCAGTTTTGGATGGCATGACATTAGCGCAAAAACTCAATCAACTCGCCAATCCACCTTTGATTGTATTTGTCACCGCGTACGATGATTACGCCATCAAAGCTTTTGAGCAAAATGCCGCCGATTATTTGCTCAAGCCTATCTCGGATGAGCGCTTGCTGACGACGTGTGAAAGAGTGAGAGCACGCCTTGCTAAGCAAGAGCAAGAAAGCAGTAATGTGCAGATGAGCAGCCTATTAGAGCAGTTGCAGCAATTATCCGCGCCACAAACGCCGCAATATCTTCAGTGGATCAAAGCGACGCAGAGGGAAGATATTCATCTGATCGCCACGTCTGATGTGCTGTATTTCAAAGCGGAAGAAAAATACGTTTCTGTATATGCCCAACAAGGACAAGGCAAAGTGCAGGAGTATTTGATTCGCACATCGTTGAAAGAGTTGATAGGGCAGCTTAACCCAGAACAGTTCTGGCAAGTGCACCGTTCAAGCGTGGTGCAAGTGTGCAAAATTAGCAAAGTAAACAAAGACTTTGCTGGCAGAATGTTTGTTCACGTTGGAGAAACTAAGCTCGCTGTGAGCCGTGCATCTCAAAGTTTGTTCAAAGGGATGTAATTGCTAGAACTGCTCACTCTTTACACTGTAAACTCGCTGCTCTTAACCCACATTATCAAGGAAGATAAATGAGTTATCGCGTAACCCTGTTAAATGCGACGGGAGAACTGTCTCCAATCTCTGAGTATTTGCATCAGAAACTTGATGATCTGAGCTCACAACTTTCTAGTTACTTTGATTTGAGTAACATTGACCTCACCATTAGCCCGTTTGATCGCAATGACGTACCGCAGACGGGGATTGGTGGCTATTGCTTAAGTGCCTATCGTGTAGAGATTCTGCTTGATACTCAACGTACTGATATTAAAAACGTTATTGAGAAAGAACTAGCTGCGGTGTTAGCGCATGAGTTGCATCACCTGTTCCGTATGCGAGCGGGAGAAAGTGGCGTTGCACTTGGTGATGTACTAATTATGGAAGGGTTAGCTTGTCACTTCGAACGTAAGGTGAATGGCGGCGTCACTCCGAGCTTGTTTGAGCAAATCAAAGATCAAGATTGGCGCCCTTTCTACGCTGAGATGAAAGGCAAGTTGACCAGCTTAGATTACAACTTCGACGCTTACTTTCTTGGCAGCGATGAAAGCCGCTGGCCGAAATACATGGGGTATTGGGTTGGGTACAACCTTGTTGCTGAATATATGGCTGATTTTCAAGGCTCTGAACTGGATTTGGTTGGAGCCAAAGCTGAGCTTTTCTATCAATAACTTCGTTATAAGCCCAACTAATCGGCTGAGTCATAAAAACAAAAAGCGCCTAAGTCATCAGACGTTAGGCGCTTTCTTCGTTTTATAGCGACGATTTCTCTGCAGAGGCGAATGGGTTTATTCGCTGATCGTCACTTTCTCGATAATGATTGGATCGCATGGCACATCATCGTGACCAAGCTTAGAGGTCGTTTTTACTTTCGCGATGCGGTTTACGACATCCATACCCGCGGTCACTTTACCAAACACGGCGTAGCCCCAGCCTAGGTTGGTCGTTGCGGTGTGGTCTAGGAAATCATTGTCTTCCAAGTTAATGAAGAACTGTGCCGTTGCAGAGTGCGGTGCATCGGTACGTGCCATTGCGATAGTGCCAACAAGATTCTTTAGACCACGGTTTGCTTCGTTCGCGATCGGTGCGCGTGTTGGCTTTTCTGCCATGTCTTCGGTATGACCGCCACCTTGGATCATAAAGCCGTCGATAACGCGGTGGAAAATGGTGCCGTCGTAGAAGCCATCTTCACAGTATTTTTTGAAGTTCTTTGAGCTAACTGGCGCTCGTTCTAGGTTCAATTCAATTTCGATGTCACCGAAATTGGTGGTCATAATAATCATCTTGTTTGCCCTTGTGGGTGCTAAGTTGGCGGCATTATAGCTAAGTCGCATTATGATAGCAGAAATAAAAACAGCGACGTTTTGGCGTCGCTGTTTGCATGTTGAGTGTTTGAGGAAAGCTCTAGACCGTAAAGCGACCGACCAAGTCGTACAGTTCGTTGGCTTTGTGGTTAAGGTTGCCACTGCCTGCTCGGTTTTGGTTGGCAAGGTGTGCCGATTGGCTGCTTTGTTGAGAGATGACTTCGATACGTTGTGAAATCTCTTGGCCAACTTGGCTTTGCTCTTCAGTTGCCGTTGCGATAAGCGTGTTCATGTCCATGATGTTAGCAATTGCGGCTTGGATTTCTTGCAGTGCGGCAGAGGCTGCTCGTGCTTCTTCTACCGTTGCTTCACCACGCGCTTGGCTTGAACCCATGGCTTTCACTGCCGCATCCGAGCCAGACTTCAACTGCTCGATCATTTGGTGAATTTCGCCTGTGCTGTCTTGAGTGCGACTTGCCAGTTTACGGACTTCATCGGCAACGACTGCGAAGCCGCGACCTTGTTCACCAGCACGGGCTGCTTCAATGGCTGCGTTCAGTGCCAATAGGTTAGTTTGTTCGGCGATGTCTTGAATAACCTCTAGCGAAGAAGAAATGTTTTTTACGTCGCTCTCTAAACGAGAAATCACCGTGCTGGCTTCTGACACTTCTAGCGCGAGCGCTTCGACAGAGTTCGCTGCTGAATCAACAATGTGTTTTGCTTGTTGTGAGTTTTCATCGGCGTCTCTGGCTGATTGCGCTGCTTGGTTAGCGTTGTTTGAAATCTCGTGCGCCGTTGCTGTCATCTCGGTCATTGCCGCAGCGACCTGTTCGGTTTCTTCACGTTGACCTGAAGCTAACTCGTCCACTTGCGATGCACGCTGTGACATCTCGTTGGTCTCTGAAACCACTTCTTGTCCGACATGGCTAACACTCTTGATGATGCCTTGCAGGCTTTCAACGAAGATATTGAAGTTGCGGCTCAGCTGCGTGAACTCCGGCACGCTCGATTCTTCCATGCGCGCGGTTAAATCTGCATCGCCTTGTGCGAAAGAGTGAATTGAAGCATCAAACTGCTCAATAGGTTTCATGATGCTGCGGTTAACAAATACGGCAAAGACTGCAACTATCGCTGTTATCGAGGCACAAAACAGGGCTATTGCCGTCAGTGTGGTGTTGAGATCTTCGTGTGCGGCTTTTTCCATGTCTGCCACAATGGCGTCGATATCGTCCGTGTAGAAACCCGTTCCCAACATCAAGTCCCATTCAGGAATAAAGACTGAGTAGCTCAGTTTCGGTAGTGCTTCACTCTGACCGAGTTTCGGGAAGTAATAAGTCGTGAACTCGCCAGTTTTGGCATTTTTTAACAAATCCTGAATCAGGTAATTGCCTTTCTTGTCCTGCAAGTTATAGAAGTTTTCCCCGATGCCTTTGGTGTTTTTACCCACCACGACGCGAACGCCTTTTGAATCATAACCAAAGATGTAGCCGGATTGACCAAACTCTAGTTGTTTCAAGATAGGCAGAGCCTCTTCCAGTGGGGCATTTTGTGCGAGTAGCGGCTCGACAGCGGAACGCGCCATTTGTACGTAGCTTTTGAGTTCGGCTTTTTTCATCTCCATCATTCGACTTCGAGTTTGCTCAATCTCGTGCTCGTTGTAGGCTGTGGTTTGTACGTAGGTGAACCACATCATGCCTATTGCCATAGTTAGAATTGGAATTATTGAAAGGATATATAGTCGTTTTCTGATCGTCAGATTCATAGAGACGTCCTTCTCTCGGCGCAGCGTTACAAGTGACAAGCTGAATAAGCTTGCCTGATAAAAGTGTTAATACTTATTGTTGTAATGCTTAGAGATTAACCGAGTTACTCAATCAGAAGTACTGGAAATTTGTAAATCTAGACGAAGGTCGTAGCATTTTTAAGCGGGATCACAATTAACGTGAACACGACCCACTATTGCAACGAGAAGTCCCTGTTAACCAATATGAGACGCGATACCTATTCTTTGCGAATTTGAGGTAAAGCCAGTCAGCAACAGGTTTAACGAGGCGCCAACGCAGTGGAGCGTAGAGCCAACCGCGACCAACTAATTGCCACGCACGATGAGTCACGTCCAACCCAAGCAGAAGCTCCCCCTTTTCGTTGAGGGCGTGCAAAATGGTGTTGGCTTGTTCAGGAGCGATCTGAGGATAATCTGTGAATGCATCACTATAGATATCGACGGTTTTGATGTGCTGCTTGGAATCGCGTTGTTTTAGCGCCTTCATCTCTTTGGCACAAAGCGGGCAGGTTCCGTCATAAAATATGGTGAGTTTTGTCATTGCGGTCTTCTTGTTTGAGATTTTCTAATCGCTTTTACGTGGCGAATTTTCTTTTGGTTCATTGTTTTGCAAGTAATGCAGCCAATTGTCGCGAATGTTGCCGTAATTGAATTGGCAGAACTCTTTGCGATCACGCAGGTAGTCTTTTTCTACTTCATCGAGTAAGGCTTTGTATTGCTCAGGATCACTACCGTACACCAGACATAACGTTGAAAAGTAACGCTGCAAATCAAAGCTGTGTTCGTCAATGTACTCGCCAAAATCGTAGTAGTCCGGTCTGTCGTCGGATTCGAATGCGAACATGTCGGCGGCGCTAATGGCCATATCTGCGCCATCTTCTAGGAAGTCAATCATTAAAATGGTGGCAAAATTATCGACCGCATCTTCTTCTTTTCCGAGAACAGGGATGCTTTGATCTTCGATGTAAGCATGCCCAGCTTCATGAAGTAAAGTGTGCAATAACGTATCTAGCGCCCCTGTTTTTGGGGATTTTCCGAAGCGTTCTTCATACTGATTATTGGAGAAGTAATTGAGCGACTCCAAATAAAAAGTGTAAGGAACGTATATTGTGTGTGTATCAGGGTCATACATTGGACCATCTTCTCCGCCGTAAACCAGCGTGAGAGCTTTATCAAATGGAAAGTAGACCTGAGATAGCTCAACAAAGATGGTGTTTACATCGCTGCTTTGAATCGATTGTTGGGCGATTTTTTCATGAGTTGTCTCTACGGGAGAATATTGAATACGAATGCTTTCAGCTGCTGTAGCTGATGAGACGACGCTGAGTAATAGCGCAGGGCAAAGCGAATGAATGTTCATGTGGGACTCTTGTTATTGAATAACTTGTATAAAAAATTATACATGTTTTTGTCTGATGCATAGTTGGGGTTGTACTCATTAGCCAAAGTCGGGGCATCGGTCTCGAAAAGCAATCATGATAACATCGCATATTTCGGCGGCTTGGTTCTCTAGGGCGTTTATCAAGACCTCTTGGATAAGAACGGCGGTGAAGTTATTGGCTATGCATCGTTTTCTAAGAAGCTTACTGAGTAACTGTGCTTCGATCTTTATCTGTGAAAATGATAATAGGCAGTTAATCATTGCAAGGTTTAACCATGGGGTTGGTGAATGTCACTGAATTGAAGAAAATTATCAGCGATATGTTATAATCCTGCTCCGTTGTGACGAAAACGTTTGTTGCAGCCTGAGAGTTTCCTTGGATTCGGCTCGTTTATACACCATGAGCCAGAGTTGAAAAGCTACGACAGGAACAGGCAAACCCAATTGTTTTGAACGCGCTCTCGGCGTTTAACGGTTACAACGGGAAGGAACTTTGTTTGATAGTAATTGACACATTCTGTTTAAGTAAGGGAGCCCGAAGTGGTTCAGAAAGTGTCACCCAGAATTTACTCACAACACAACACCCCAAGCGATAACGCACAGGTATTGCGAGGGGCCATTTGAAGGAGCTGTATCAGCTCCTTTCACATTTAAGGGCTTGCTAACAGCGTAAAAACTGACACATCGCTTAAGGAGCGCCCCTTAAACTAGCCTAAGGCGCATCTACACCAACTTTTTGAGTATTTTCGAAACAATAAAGCGAGAAAATTTGCTATTGAACGAAGGTTAAACTAACACTCATTCATTACGGAGAATGAAGAGAACAATAATAAGAGGCGATATGAATCATTTAATATCTGTAGGTGCACTGGAGTCCTTCTTGGTCGCAATTAGTGTGCTTTTCCTGGGGCATTTTATTAATGCTAAGCTACCGATTTTAAAGAAATTCAACATACCTGAGCCGATTGTAGGTGGTCTTATTGTAGCCTGCATGATTACTGCTCTTCATTTCAACGGCATCGATTTAGAGTTCGACTTGCCATTACAAAATACGTTTATGTTAATGTTTTTTGCGACAGTTGGTTTGGCCGCAAATTACACTCAGTTGATGAAAGGAGGTGCGAAGGTTTTTATCTTCTTAGCTGTCGCATCGTTTTACATCATCATACAAAACGGCGTTGGCGTTTCACTTGCGGCGGCGCTCGGTTTAGATCCTTTGATGGGGTTAATTGCTGGCTCGATTACTCTGTCTGGTGGTCATGGTACAGGTGCTGCGTGGTCACAAACCTTTCAAGACGTGTATGGATTGGATAACGTCTTAGAAATTGCAATGGCATCAGCGACTTTTGGTTTGATCATCGGCGGTATCATTGGTAGCCCTGTAGCGCAGCGTCTGGTGGAAAAGAACAGCATAGAGTCTGAGTATGGTCGTGGTGGTCGAGATGCCAAAACTCACGAGAAATTCCCGGAGTTGGTGACTTACAATGAATACGAAGAAGATAAAGTAACGGCGAAAAAAGTGGTGGAGAAACTCTTCTTCTTACTGATTTGTGTTACTGGGGCCAAGTATGTCGAGCAATGGGTAAGCACGTATGAAATCTCATGGCTGATGATTCCAGACTTCGTATATGCGCTATTCATTGGTGTGATCATTACGAATTTCTTGGAAGTGACCAAAATTCGTAAGTTAGATGCCGAAACGGTCGATATGTTAGGTACGGTATCGCTATCTCTATTCCTAGCGATGGCTCTGATGAGCTTGAAGTTATGGAATATCTTTGATCTAGCGATTCCATTCTTGGTTATTTTAGCTGTGCAGTCTGTCGTCTTAGCTATCTTTACGTACTATGTTACGTTCAAAGTGATGGGAAGCAACTACGATGCTGCGGTTATTGCAGGGGGGCACTGCGGTTTTGGCTTGGGTGCAACCCCAACAGCCGTAATGAACATGGGTTCAATCGTTAACCGATTTGGCCCGTCGCCACAAGCATTTATGGTGGTGCCAATTGTGGGCGCTTTCTTTATCGACATCGTCAACTTAATTATCTTGCAAGGCTACATTTCATTCCTTGGTTAAAGTTAAGTGGATGAGCTCCTAGAGGCGAAATAAAACGGTCACAACACTGGTTGTGACCGTTTTTTTATGACTTGGTTTGGTCGTTTATTGAACGAAGCATTATTGGATAGTTCGGCTGAACTTGAGGCTAGCTGTCCAACCAAGAATACCAATGAAGGCGTAAATGCCAACGTTTAACCAACCCGCTTGAGGAATGGCATTGAATGGGTTTGGTGTAATAATGGCGTGCAGCGGAAGGTAAAGCACTTCGGAGAAAAACTGATCTAGCCCGTAGAAACCAAAAAGTGCGATAGGCATCCAACGCAGCGCATAAATGGCGATAAACAAAATGACCAGTGGTGAGTTCACTTTTTGTGAAATAGCCATCACAGTTAATGCCAGCGGTAACAGCAGAATACCGGCGAACAACATTCTGATTAAAAACTCTCCCCAATGCAGCAGCACGTAACCTAACGAGGCTTGGCGGTACAATAAAGCCAATTGGTGATCAGTAGAGATGTTCAGCAACCACAACATTAAATTTGCAGCGAGTACGAGCACCGAGCAGACGAGCGGAATCACCAATAAGCCAAATCCTAGCTTCACTAAATGGGTTTTTATGTCACTGACAGGCATACTGCGCCAAAACATAATGCTGCCTTCCGCCCGTTCTTTGCGTAGCGTTCTTGGGAAGTACTGAACGGCTAACAAGATAGACAGCAGCCCTGCTCCTCCGGTAATCAACATATTGACATCATCACCAAGCTCTTTGTGAATGTCACTGACATCGCCACCAAAGCTCATTTGGAAAAACATATTGTGTTGTAGAGTGTCGTTACTCATTAAACTCACAAAGAGAATAACTCCACACGCCAACACAAACAGTGGAATACGTAAAACAAGAGGGTTCTCTAACCACTCTTTTTGCAACATCGCGACAACTGAACGCATTACGCTGCCTCCTTCTGCAATGCTAAAAATAGATCCGCTAACTTCACCCCATGGATGGACCCCATTGTTTCTGCTTGTTGGGCATACTGGGCTTTGAGTAACCATTTCGTTGAACCGAGGCCTTTTTGTGACGAGAGTGGGTTCATCGCTTCAATTTGTGTGCGGTGCTCGTCGTTGGCTTCAAGAATGAAATAGTCTTCACTGATACTGTCCATCGAGGTTTGCAGAACGGGGCGACCATGCTTGAGAATCAGAACATCTGTCAGCAAGTGCTCAATCTCTGATACTTCATGACTGGCGATGATCAACACGCGCTCGCCGTCGTGAAACCATTCCAATAAGTGACGATAAAACGTCTCGCGATACACGAGATCTAACCCGAGTGTCGGTTCATCCAATATGAGGATTTGGGTGTTGGTCGCGATCACAATCGCGAGGTGTAATTGCACCTTCATCCCTTTGGATAAAGATTTGATACGCGCACGAGGTTTGATGTCCGTTTGACGAAGCAGTGTATCTGCTTGGGCGCGATTGAACCCTGGGTGCACACCCTCGGTATAGTGAAGCAGTTGAGCAACGGTCATCCAATCTGGCAGAACGTTGACATCCGAGATGTAGGATAAGCTCTGCATTATCTTGTCGCGTTGCATAATGGGTTCAAATCCGTTGATACGAATAGTGCCCTGATATTCATGTGCACCGAGTAGGGCATTAATAAGCGTTGATTTACCTGCGCCATTATGGCCGAGTAAGCCAAGTACTTGTCCTGCATGTAGGTCGAAACTCACTTCATGCAGTGCTTCTCCTTGTTGCTGATATTGCTTGGAGACGTTGTTTACACTGACTAATGCGCTCATTGGTCACCTTTCAAGTGTGGTTTTAGTTGTTGAATGAATTCGTCGAGTGACATATCCAGACGCTGTATTGTGTCGGCTATCTGCGGAATTTGTTGCTGAAGAAAACGTGCCTTCTCGTCTGCGAGTAATTTGAGCTTTGCTCCTGAAGCGACAAACATACCTTGACCGCGTTTTTTCTCCACTAGCCCGTCATCAACAAGCAATTGATAGCCTTTCATAACGGTGAGGTGGTTAATTTTCATATCTGCAGAGATGCTACGGACGGAGGGCAGAGCATCGCCTTCTTGCCAGACACCTTGCAGTATTTGCTGCGTGATCTGGTCTGCCAACTGTCGAAATATCGGTTGGCGATCATGCCAATTAGTCATGAGTGAATCTCTTGGTTGAGATGGTGTTATATATATGTATAACACCTAATGCGTTAGAGAGAAAGTAATAATTTAAAACCTAGTGTATCCGCCTGTCTCATTCGCTCTAAATATCCACCTATGTGGTCGTTGTTTTGAGGTTTTGTTTTATATGGAAATTAATTGCTTCTCATAAGTTGAGAAGTGTTGTTTTTCTCTTCCCATCAATACACTTATCGCCTGTTCTAAATCAATATTCTCACTGAATGATAATTAGCATAATTTTAGGTCTGCCTATTTCTTACTTGATGAGAATCAATGGTCAAAGAGGCCTAGAAAACAAAAGTTTCGAGAGGCAATCTGACTGGCTTAGGCACCTATCTCACGTTGAGCGCGTGCTCAATGAATGAGAAAGAGTAGAGTAAAGAGGTCTCATGAATCAGGTAATATCTATCGGCCCACAGGAGTCGTTCCTCGTCGCAATTTGCGTGTTGTTTTTAGGGCAGTTCATCAATACCAAGTTACCAACCTTAAAAAAATTTAATATTCCAGAGCCAATTGTTGGTGGTCTAGTGGTCGCTTGCGTCATCACGACGATGCACTTAAACGGTGTGGATGTCTCCTTTGATTTACCACTGCAAAACGTCTTTATGCTGATGTTTTTTGCAACCGTTGGCTTAGCGGCAAATTACACCCAACTGATTAAAGGCGGTGCGAAGGTTTTCATCTTCCTAGTTGTGGCATCGGTCTACATTCTTATCCAAAATGCGGTCGGCGTGTCCTTAGCAACAGCGTTGGGGTTAGATCCACTCATGGGGTTGATCGCCGGATCCATTACGCTTTCTGGCGGACATGGAACTGGAGCTGCGTGGTCGCAAACTTTTCAAGAAATGTATGGTTTGCATAATGTTCTAGAGGTGGCAATGGCTTCTGCTACATTTGGCTTGGTGATGGGCGGGATTATTGGCAGCCCTGTTGCACAAAAGCTACTAAACAAACACAACTTGGAATCGGAATACGGACGCACCAATCAAAGTCATCAGAGTTTCCCTGAACTGGTGACGTACAACGAACATGAGGAAGATCGTGTCACAGCGAAAAGAGTCGTTGAAAGCTTGTCCATCATTTTACTTTGCGTGACAGGCGCGAAGTATCTGGAGAGTTGGGTAAGCAGTTTTGACATCAAGTGGCTAATGATTCCCGATTTTGTGTATGCGCTGTTTATTGGTGTTGTTATCACTAACATCATGGAAGTGACGAAGGCGCGCAAGGTTGATTTAGAAACCGTTGATATTCTTGGCACAGTTGCACTATCTCTATTTCTTGCCATGGCCTTGATGAGTTTGAAATTGTGGAATATTTTCGATCTTGCGATCCCATTCATTATTATTCTTGCTATTCAGTCGGCAGTGTTGGCGATGTTCACTTACTACGTAACATTCCGCATGATGGGAGGCAACTACGATGCGGCGGTGATCGCTAGCGGACACTGCGGTTTTGGGTTAGGTGCTACACCGACTGCGGTCATGAATATGGGCTCCATCGTGAGTCGATATGGTCCATCACCACAAGCATTTATGGTGGTTCCAATTGTCGGTGCATTCTTCATCGACATTGTGAATTTAGTGATTTTGCAAGGATGCATCGCTTTTATTAAATAACATTCGCTTTTTTACCGAAATAACAAAGCCAGCACCTATACGCTGGCTTTGCTATTTGTAACACGAAATCTTGTTTGCCTGACTTCAAGCCGTGAAATCAATACGTTACTATGACGACATAGTGTTCAATTTTGCAGCAGCATGAGGTACCCACATGTCTGAAAAAATATCGACGTCGGCATTAGCGAAAATGCGCAAGGTAGAAGCTAAGCTGCTGTTTGCCGATCTCAAACGTGCAGGCTACATCGTTCGCCAAGATGAAAAGTGGATTTTGACCGAAGAAGGGGCAAAGTTTGGCGGTGAGTATGTGGATCACCCTAAATTTGGCCAGTTCATCGTCTGGCCGACCAACTTACATATTGAGCTGACTCCCAGCTCAGGGAAAACATTGAGCGCGACACAACTGGGTGAAAAGCTGAAATTGAATGCGAAGCGCATGAACCAGCTTTTGAGTGAACTGGGTTGGTTGACCAAATCCGAAGAGGGATGGAGTGTCACTGAAGCTGGTGTGCGCGCTGGTGGACAGCAAAGAACCGATAAAGAAACACAAAATACCTTTGTCGTATGGCACGATGTGGTGCTGCGTAACAAGCGTCTTAAGCAGTCTGTCATTGAGTTTTTAGGGCAAGACGCGGAGTCACATTCTACGGATAAATCGTACTCAAGCTTTCGCCAAAAATTTGAAGCCAAGCACCGAACATTAGATGGGCATTACGTACGCTCTAAGGGTGAGTTGCTCATTGACAACTGGCTGTACTTGGCTGGTGTAGTGCACGCTTATGAGCGTCAGCTGCCGATTGACCAAGATGTCACTAGCGATTTTTACTTACCAGGCGGTAAAGTCTATTTGCAATTTTGGGGAAGTGACGATGGGGAGATGGCTCAGGCCGACCGTGAGACCATTCGTACTGTTTATGAGCAGCATCATTTCAACCTTATCGAAGTCGAACCAAGTGAACTAGACAAGTTGGATGAAGTGCTTCCTAAGCGTCTTCGTCAGTTTGGTATTAAAGCTTATTGACGACTTAAGCCCGCTGTTCAGATAAGAAAAAACCCGTGTTCAACACGGGTTTTGTATTTTTAGTGTGTTTCTAGGCTGCCATCCTATGGGTTAAAAGCCTTTGATGTTTTCTGCTTCTAGCTCAGAGAAGTACTTCACTGTCTTCACTTTCAGTTCTTGTTGAGCTGGTTCGTCGCATACGATCACTGCTTTAGGGTGAAGTTGAAGAGCAGAAACTGTCCATAGGTGGTTTACACAACCTTCCACGGCTGCTTCAAGTGCCTGAGCTTTGTTATGGCCAGTGACCAAGATCATCACTTCTTCTGAGTCTAGAAGCGTACCAACACCGATAGTCAGCGCGTATTTAGGCACTTGGTTGATATCGCCGTCAAAGAAGCGAGAGTTCGCAATGCGAGTGTCTTCAGTGAGGGTCTTGATGCGAGTACGAGAAGAAAGAGATGACGCTGGCTCGTTGAACGCGATGTGACCGTCGTTACCCACGCCGCCCATGAACAGGTTGATCTTGCCGTAAGACTTAATTTTGTCTTCGTAACGCTTACATTCTGCGTCGTGATCGTCTGTGTTACCGTTCAGTAGGTTGATATTTTCTTCTTGAATATCAATGTGATTAAAGAAGTTGTTGTACATGAACGAGCGGTAAGATTCTGGGTGATCCGCAGGGATGCCAATGTACTCATCCATGTTAAAAGTCACGACGTTTTTGAAGCTGACTTCGCCGGCTTGGTAAAGCTCGATTAGGGCTTTGTAGGTTGCTAGAGGAGTGCCACCAGTTGGTAGACCCAGAACGAATGGACGCTCAGCAGTAGGTTTAAAGTCGTTGATACGCTTAGCGATATGCGCAGCTGCCCACTTACCTACTTGTGCTGCTCGAGTTAACGGGATAAGTCTCATTTTGTGCCCCTAGTTATTGGAATTGACGATGTACTGAAACATTAATTCGCATTATAAAATAAGTAATGGCGAACTGCTATTGTTTTAGGTCAAAATTTTGCTTTTTCTTTAACCAATGTTGGTTTTGTCGACGATTTTTATATCTAAATGCTTTTATAAGACGATTTTTTACAAAGAAATTGCATTATGAAACTGACGAATCAATAGATAAAATTTATGATCTAAATTAAGTTCTGCCTTCGCACTTAACCTTGTTTTTTAACAACCTACAGAGTGCGAAATCGCACACGAACTTCAAATATTATGGGTTAGATATGGCATGGCGCTCATTCTTTAACCATAATTGAAATGTGTAAACCAGTGAGGAATTCGGTATGAAAAATGAGTTAGATCCGAGCAAAGTACTACAGGCTTACGAATGTGTGATGAACAACGGTACGCCAACCGAATTTGGTAAAATGTATGAAGGTGTAGAAGCGTTTTCTGACTACGATGGGTACAACGTTTTCTTAAGAGGGAATGGTGTTGAGCTAAAAATTGGCTTCCACAACACCTATCACTTGGAATATGACCAAGAGCATTTGAAAGAGAGCTTTCTGAAAAAGATTGCGACGCTCGCCAAGTAAACGGTCATCACCCAAATATTAAAAAAGCCCTTGGGAGAATGCCCCCTTGGGCTTTAGGAGAAGAAATGAGCTTGTCTTGCTCGCTCAGTAAAGTCAAACGAGCTTTCGCCTACTGCTAGAAAAAGGCGAGAACTAGGTTATTGGTTATTAATCGTCTTCAACCAAACTCTCTTCAATGTATTCTTCTGTGGCGTCAGGCTTGTTACGACCATTTAGCGTATGGAAGCGCTTGCGACCACGAGCAAGTTGGGTGTACTTTAGCCACGTACGCTCAAGTTTTGTTTTTGCTTTGCCCGGGTTTTCTAACACCTTGATGAAGTGTTTCTCTTCGCTGTTTTCAGGTGTTAATTCGCCTGACTCTAAGCCAAGCATTGTATCCCCATAAATTGTTAGGATTTCCTCTTCTGAAAGAGTAAAATCGCCAGACTTTGCAAAGCCGCGTGGGAATTTTACGTTATCGTAAAAACGTTTTTTGCCATGACGGAATTCAGTGTCAGACATGTCAACAGCCTCTGTAACCGTTATTGATGAATGTAGTGAACTTACGGCGAAAATTAGGCTTAAATCTAACAAAAGAAAAACAAAACTTTTTTGTCGTCATGATTTTAATTAGTTGTTAATCTGGTTTTATATTAACCAGGAGATGGTTTATGGATGTAAAAGTCTTTCGAACATTTTTAGAGCTGGCAAGAGTTCGTCACTTCGGACGTGCTGCTGAGAACCTTTATATTACCCAAGCCGCTGTGAGCGCACGTATCAAACAATTGGAAAGTTACTTCGATACGCAATTGTTTATTCGTGATCGAAATAACATAAAGTTGACCTCTGCAGGTGAGCGCTTAATCAGCTATGCCGAGGTAATGGTCACTACATTGCAACAAGCGAAGCTAGAATTATCGCTTGAAGATGGCAAAGCGCTGCAACTAACGTTAGGTGGCACGCCAAACATTTGGGACGCTTATTTACAGAATTGTTTAAGTGTCGTCACAGATTCGTTTGGTGGTTATGGCTTCATGGCAGAAGTGATGGGACGTGAGATGCTCAGTCGTAGCTTGCTAGAGCGCACGTTAGATATGGCATTTGCGTTCGATCAGATCAAAGCTGATGAGCTTAACTGTAAAAAAGTGGCAGATGTTGTTCTCGTTCTGGTATCAACTGAGAAAGATTCTTTAGACACCGTTTTCGAAAACAAATATGTGTACGTTGACTGGGGGACGCGTTTCTCCTCGGAGCATTCTGAACGTCACCCTAAGATTCCGGCTCCATATTTACGCACTTCAACAGCGCGTATCGCATTGGACTTTATTTTAGAGAAGGGTGGAGCCGCGTACTTACCAATCTCTCTCGTGGAGCCATTTATCGCTAATGGGCAGCTTCACAAGGTGTCTGGAGTAGAAGATTGGTGTCGCCCTATCTATTTGAGCTATCGTAAAGCTAGCTCGTCTGTAGACGCAATTAAGCAAGTGGAAGAAATTGTCAAAGAGATCGATCCACTGACCGCTTACAGTTTTCAGCAAATTGGTTCTGGCACTTCCGACGAATAGCGTTGAATGAAAAGTCAGAAAAACGAAAAAGCCGCCTTGAGAAATCAAGGCGGCTTTGTTTTTATCTCGATGAATCGATAGTTATGGTAAGTCAAACAACAGGGCTGTTGTGCTTTCGTTTGATGTATTGCGCAAAACAACCTTACTCTGGTGTTCAATCTTCGCGCCGTCGCCAGCCGTCAAAGTGGTATTGTCGACACTAAGGCTCCCAGTCACTTGATGGATGAATAGATTTCGGCCTGACTCAATCTCAAAGTTTAGTTCGATACTTGGCTCAAGAATTAACTGATGCAAAGTCGCATCTTGCTTAATAAGTAGCGTGCCGTTTTCTCCAGTTGGAGTTGCGATAGTCGTTAACCCAGGATTGCGACCAAAATCTTTTTGCTGATAACCTGGTTTGGTTCCAAATGTGTTCGGTTGAATCCAAATCTGTAGAAACCGCAGCGTATCTTGGTTCGATGCATTGTACTCACTGTGGTAAATCCCTTTCCCTGCCGACATGAGTTGGAATTCACCTGCAGGTAGTGTTTTGACGTTACCTTCACTGTCTTTGTGTGCGATAACACCTTCCAACACATAGCTGATGATCTCCATATCACGGTGGCCATGTGTATCAAAACCCGCGCCAGGCTTGACTACATCGTCATTAATGACTCTCAGCTCAGAAAAGCCCATATGTTGAGGATCGTAGTAGCTACCAAAAGAAAATGTATGTTTGCTATCAAGCCAGCCAAAGTTTGCTCGACCTCGGTCTGCTGCATGTCTTACCGTAATCATAAGGCCTCCTTAAGAGAGCTTTTTGTTTAAAAAGTTATCTAACGCTGCTTTACCTGCGCCAGAGAACGCCAGAGAAACGCTTGCTGCCAGTAATGCTAAGCCAAACTCGTAACCGTTGTTTGCCATGAATAGGCCATTTTCAAAGTGGACAGAGAATATCGCTACCACCATCGTGAACGCCAAAGCAACCGCTGCTGGTCGAGTTAGCAGACCAAGTAAAATGAACAAGCCGCCAAAGAACTCTGCGCTGCCCGCAAGTAACGCCATGAGTACGCCAGGACCTAAACCGATAGATGCCATCCACTGACCTGTGCCTTCTAGGCCGTAGCCACCAAACCAGCCAAATAGTTTTTGTGCGCCGTGCGCCATAAAGATAATGCCGATTGGAACGCGAAGTGATAGTGCGCTGTAACCTGCGTTTGATGTGGTAATTTTCTGTAATAGTGCTTTCATGATTCTGTCCTCTGACTCTTTTCAATGAGTGGGAAGCGTGTGCTCCCGTGCTGTTGAGAACAGTTTAGGTAGAGGCGAACATAAAAATAACGGGAGGATTTTGATAAACTCGTTCTAAAAAATTGAATGATTGGTTTTTATTTATTTAAATCAATGTCTTGATTTTTATATTTGGGTGTTTATTTGCCGATTATTGTCTGTTTTAAATCAAGGTCTGTCATTATTTTCGATAAACATTTTTGCTGTTAAACAAAAAAAAAAGAGCACATGTACTGTGCTCTATTGCTTTCGCTTTTAACAAGGGAGAAAGGTGTGTTAAAGAAAACCGTCAGAGGTTCATTAAGCTCTCTAATGACTCCTCTACATTGTTGTAGTGATAAGTTCGAATATTACGTCCATCCGTCGCATTAATCTGAATTTCTGAGATCTCGTTATCTGAGTCTCGTTCGATAATTCCAATAGAATGATCTACGGATTTACTGGTAATAACCTTTTGGTTTCTTAATACAATTACGCAAGTATGTAAGTCCATGCCAATTCCCTTTAGCCGACGTTGTTGTGATGTTCTAGATCTAACTTTAGTGTACAAAAGCGCTAATGCCAATAAATCTCAATATTGAGTTCCGAAAATGGCTAATTGTGGGCGCTTAAGCAAGCTACAATAACACTATATTGAACGATGCCTATGAACAATAAATGACAAAAGGCATGAGCAAGGAAAGCACTATGTTTATTCACCCCCATACCTCACTGACCTTCGAGCAGTGTCACAAGGCGCGAGTCGCGCGAGACAGTCGTTTTGATGGGCGATTTTATGTGGCGGTAAAAACAACGGGAATCTTTTGTCGTCCGATTTGCCCGGCAAATTTGCCTAAAGAAGAAAATGTTGAGTATTTCGCTGATAAGACGCAAGCCCTTCAAGCAGGGTACCGTCCGTGTTTACGCTGTCGACCTGATAGCGCGCCTGGATCTTGGGCATGGAAAGGTGTCGAGACGACCTTTCAACGAGCGATTTCGTTAATTGATAGAGGGGAGTTGCATCACCATTCGGTGTCTGAGTTGGCTGAGCGTGTTGGGATTTCTGACCGTTACTTACGTATGTTGTTTGAGCAGTATCTAGGTATGTCACCCAAGCAGTATGCGCAATATCAGCAACTAATGTTCGCCAAACAGTTGCTTCACTCCAGCTCTATGTCGGTCACCGACGTGGGGTTTGCGTCAGGTTTTAACAGTACGCGCCGCTTTAACGATGCTTTTCAAAAGTTTCTCAAACTAACGCCTTCTCAAGTACGCCGTAAAGAGTTTGATGGTGCGGGTTGCAATCGAATTGCCTTACCTTATCGAGGTGAGTTGAATTGGTCGCACATGTTGGACTTCTATCGTTTGCGAGCGGTTGAGGGGGTTGAGCTGGTGAGTGATGAGAGTTATCAGCGCAACGTTTTTTTGGATGACAGCAAAGCCTGGTTTAAAGCGACAAAAGGTGAAGGATACTTAGAACTGGCGTTTGAAATTGAAGACGTAACGAAGCTGCAAAACTTGGTGTCTGACATTCGTCGTATGTTCGATCTTGACGCTGATATTTGTACTGTTGAGCAGCATTTGGAGTATGTCGCGCCTGGGCTCGTGTCGAGTAAAGGTATTCGTATTCCTGGTGTATGGAATGCATGGGAAGCAGGGGCTAGAGCGATTTTAGGCCAGCAAGTGTCGGTTAAAGCTGCGATTGGTCAACTTAACTTATTGGTGGCCACACTTAGTGGTGAGTCAGAAAAACGTTTTTTCCCGACTCCCAGTGATATTGCAAACGCCGACGTGAGCTTTTTGCGCATGCCGCAAAGTCGTAAAGAGACGCTAGTGCGCTTCGCTCAGTTTATGCAGGACAACTCAGAAGCTGACCCCCAGCAGTGGCTAGCTTTGAAAGGCATTGGACCTTGGACCGTCAGTTATGCTCAACTGCGAGGGCAATCTCAACCCGATTGCTTTCTAGATAAAGACTTAGTGGTGAAAAAGGCGATGCAGCGTTACCCATCACTGAATACGCACACTGCGGCCCCTTGGGGAAGCTACGCGACGTTTCACTTATGGAATCAATCATGAAAACATTTTATACCGAAATGCCGAGTCCACTAGGAACGGTGACTATCCAATCGAACGCTGAGGGCTTGCTTGGCATTTGGTTTGAAACATGCACCACTAAGCCTAGTGAGCTGGGAGTGCGAGACGAGCAGCATCCGGTTTTGCGCCAAGCTGTCACCCAACTGGATGAATACTTTGCTGGTCTGCGCAACGAATTCGACTTGCCCCTTGCAGCGACAGGCACTGATTTTCAAAATCAAGTTTGGCAGGCACTAACGACCATTCCATATGGGGAAACGTGGAGCTATCAAGATCTCGCGAATGCGATAGGTAACCCTAAAGCTGTGCGTGCTGTTGGGTTAGCAAACGGGAAGAATCCGATTTCTATCGTGGTACCTTGTCATCGTGTTATTGGCAAAAGCGGAAAACTGACTGGGTATGCAGGTGGAGTGGAGCGCAAACAACGTTTGCTCGCGCTGGAGCAAGGTACACCGCTTTAAGTGAGGCGATTCTCATATTGGGATTAAGCGTGCTACACAGGGGTAACGATAGTGTAGAGTTTCATATTCGTTATACGAATAGAAAAAGGACAATAAGGACATGCCTTTCAAAACGGATTTTGATGCCTTCATGAGTGAGTGTTGGCAGCATCACGAGGAAAATCCCGAACAAATTTATACTCAGCTAGAAACGGCTCTGAGCGAGGTGGAAGACGTTACCCAAATCGAGCGAATATTCGCATTGATGCTGCATACCGCTATTGGGCACCTCCAGTGCCCAGAACAGTTTCTTACTTGTTTAGATCACTTTGATGAACGCAAGGTTGCCGAGAGTTTGGCATTTCAACGCAGTATTGCCGTTGCGCGCTACTTCGTAGATGGCACTGACAATATGGAATTATTGGAAGAGCAAGAACAACGCCGAGTTTACGCTTTGATTTCGAATGAACTTTCTGCACTTGTTCAGCTTGAACTGGCGAGTCAATGGTTGGTGAAGGCAGCGTTAGGAATGACGCCGAACGATGCAGAAGGGCCATTAGCGCGCACTATCGCGATCACTGCGAACAACTTAGCATGTCAGTACGAAGCGCTGGCTGAGCGCACGTGCATGGAAAAATCGAAGATGTTAGAAGCAGCGACACTCGCGCTAGACTATTGGAAAGTGGCAGGGGGGTGGATGCAAGAAGAGCGCGCAGAGTATCGCTTAGCGATGAGCTTGCTTAAAGCGGATAAACCGCAAGAAGCCAAAGTGCATGCTGAGCGCTGTGAGGCTATTTGTCAGCAAAATGGTAGCGACGCGTTTGAGCTGTTCCACGCACATGACTTGTTGATGCAAGTACACTTCCATCTTAGCCAGAAATATAAAGCTAAATTGGATGAAGAGATGCAGCAGCACTGCAAAACGAGCTCGTTGACGTGATCTTAGCGTTGAATGAAAAAAGCCCCGAGCGACTGGCTGGGGGCTTTAGGGTTGTTGACTATGCAGCGATGATTATGCTGCTTGCGCTTTTGCTTGGTATCGTCCTGGTTTATGGTTCATCGCCAAAATCAAGTTCGTTGCGATGGCACCTAGAACAGATAGAGCGATAAGGTGCACATCTACAATGAACAGTGACATCACCACGATGGCACAATCTAACGCCATTTGAACTTTACCCGCTCGAACTCCAAAACGTTCCTGAAGGTACAACGCTAGAATGTTAAAGCCACCCAAACTCATTTTGTGACGGAAAATTACCAACATACCGATTCCAATCAGCCCACCACCCAAAAGTGCCGCATAGAAAGGTTCGATTCGTGAAATCTCAATCACATGATGCAGATGATCGACCGCAAAAGAGACAATCGAAACCGCAATAAAGGTATTGATAGTGAAGCGCCAACCCATGCGCATCACAGATAAAATATAAAAAGGGAGGTTAAGAGCGAAAAATATCTGACCAAAACTGAAGTCACTCACTTTGGTTAGGAAGATCGCCAAACCAGCCGTACCGCCAGTGAGCAATCCTACTTTGCTAAAAAATATCACCCCAAGTGACACCAACGCACTGCCGAGCGTCAGAGCCAAGAGGTTCTCTCTTAGGCTATGATCTTTGTCCATAAATTAATTTCCTTGGTTTAAAAACCGCGCCGGAGATAACACGTCTCACGGACGCGATAGACAGTCGCCAAAATAGCAACTAACAAATCGGCCAATAAAATGTCGCGAAAAGTGATGGATGTCGAGTTTTTGGACGAGATTATGATGATATTAACCTGTTTAACATAATGTACACAGATAGAAAAACACCAAGGAAAAGTTATGATTAAGAAAGTTGGCAACACCCAAATCAGCACATTACATCGACTGAGTTGTCACTGTGGAAAAGTTGAGCTGGAACTGGCGTTACCCAATGGTATTGAGAAGCCGAGACGGTGTGACTGTTCTATGTGTCGACGTCGTGGCGCGATTGTAGCATCTGTACCTTTGAACGGTATTCGTATTATGCAAGGCGAAGACGTCTTGAAGCAGTATCAATTTAATACACACACTGCGAAGCACTTTTTCTGTGGCGAGTGCGGTATTTATACGCACCATCAGCGTCGTTCTGACCCGAGTGAGTATGGCTATAATGTCGGCTGCTTAGAGGGCGTCAACCCATATGAGTTGGGAGCGATTGAAGTGATGGATGGCGTTAACCATCCATCCGACCGCTAGGTTGTGTTGTAAGTTAAGCACCTGATTGTCGGTGCTTTTAAGTAAATAAACCGCTATTCATCCACAAGTGTACCGCAATACTGGCGGCATAACCCAAGGCGATGACGGGAGCCCACTTTAGGTGGCCAAAGAAGGTGTATTGTCCACGCGCGGCTCCCATTAAAGCGACGCCTGCCGCGGAGCCAATGGAAAACAAACTGCCACCGACACCTGCGGTTAATGTGACCAGTAGCCAGTTGCCCATCGACATGCTTGGTTCCATGGTCAGTACAGCAAACATAACCGGAATGTTATCGACGATTGCAGATAGGACACCAACCATTACGTTTGCCCAGACTGGGTTCCATTGCGTGTACATGACGTTTGAAACCAGTTCGAGGTAGCCAAGTAAACTTAAACCGCCAACACACATTACAACACCGTAGAAGAACAACAAGGTGTCCCATTCGGCTCGAGACACACGATGAAACACATCAAACGGAACCACTGAGCCTAAGCGCTTCAATGCCTGATCATCGCCATTGGCAATTGCCATAGCTGCTTTTTTTGCGAGTGAGTGTTTGAGAGTTTGGCGCAAAAAATATCCGAAAAACTGTAAGTACGCCAAGCCCATCATCATGCCCATAACGGGTGGGAAGTGCAGCACAGCATGGAAAGAGACTGCGGTGGCAATCGTCAAAATGAACAACGCGACAATACGCCTTGCCCCGCGTTTTAGCTCAACGTGTTGGTGAATCGTATTCGGTTTTGTGTTTGGAACAAAAAGTGACATCAAAAATGCGGGAACCAAGTAGTTCACCAATGACGGTACAAACAACGGAATGAACTCAGCAAAGCTGACATGACCGGCCTGCCACACCATCAGGGTTGTAATATCACCAAATGGGCTGAATGCACCGCCAGCGTTGGCTGCGATAACAATGTTGATACAAGCAAGATTGACGAACTTAGGATTATCACCAGAGACTTTCATCACTACAGCGCACATCAAAAGGGCCGTAGTTAAGTTATCGGCAATCGGTGAAATGACAAAAGCGAGAAACCCCGTCAGCCAGAACAACTTTTTGAATCCAAAACCTTTACCAACCATCCACGCCTGTAAGGCATCGAAGAGTTTGCGTTCTTCCATTGCGTTGATGTAAGTCATCGCCACGAGCAAAAACAGCAGCAACTCGGCATATTCCAACAAGTTGTGTTCTAGTGCGGATTTGGCGATTTCAGGCTGATTGTGTTGAGCAAAGGTGTAGCCAATCAGAATCCAAATTAATCCTGCAGCGAGCAGCACTGGCTTGGATTTTCTCATTTTCAGATACTCTTCCAACATAACCAGTATGTAAGCGATCGAAAAGATAATCAGAGCCGCGTAACCGACACCAGAATTAACAAGGTTCAGTTCATTGGTTGATGCAGCAAAGGTGGCGCTAGAGAACAACAAACAGCAGAAAGCCACAATTGGATAGATTGGCATAGACATTTCTCCTTTGTCTGGTTGGAGAAATATTAGCCACAAATGAATGAGTTAGTTGTGAGAGAGCTCGAATTAACAGTAGGAGTTAGGAAATGATAGTGTGCGCCACTATTTTCTGAGTGACGCAATGCTTGCTGCGCCGAATAAAACCGCAGCGGCATATAAACCGTAAGTTAACCAGTGACTAATCTCTAAAAAAGGAACGAGTCCTTGACCTGCCCACATACAGCCTCCGTTTAATGAGCAATGTTGTAATAGTCGAGCCAATTTAAAGGAAATGAACAATGTTTTTTGTGAGTGAAAGCAAATTCTGAAGGATTAGAAAGTCAAAAATTGGTCAGTGAGAGAGAAATCTCATTTTTAACTGGCTAGCTCTAACCCTTTTGAGTTAAAGCTAGCTATATCTAGAGCTGAATGCATTTAGCGTAGGAGCCATTTTTTCAACGGTGAAGCGTCAATTGCTTTCACAAGCAGTATGGTTGCAACAATCGTTGCAGGATAAATAAACACATCTTTCGCGAGGTGTTGCAGCCCGATAAATTCAGCGACATTCATCATGACAATTATGATAAGCAGATGGCTAACATATATTCCTAACACGCTAGGAGATAGTTTGAAGACCCAAGGCATGTCGCCAAAATGAGGGTGAGCCAAAAGCCACATAAAGACACCTACAGCCCAGATAACGGTACCGAATAGGAAGTCGTGCGAGTTGAAAGCGATGTCATGTTGCATCAGCCAGTAAGCTTCACCAAAATGCAGTGCCATGCCAAGAATAATGCATCGAACCGTATTGTTTCGCGACCACCGCCACTGCACTTCTCGTGCGAAATAACCTAGAGCAACTAGCAACGTGCTGAAAAAAGGCCCGTTACGAGTAAAGAAAGGCGCTGGCAGGTCGGTAATGGTCGCGTAACTGCCAGCAAAGGCACCGTATATGTATAGCAATACTGCGGTTGGCAGTATCAGTTGCGCCATATTGATATGCACGAGAAAGGCAATTAACGCTACGGCAATGACCAGAGCCGGAATAAACCACAGATGAACGAGTCCGCCTTCGATGAGTGAATTGATCGGGGTTGACATTAGGTACCCCCAATAACCTTGCCTTTCGGCGAGATACCCAGCCTCAGCGACCGTCTGCCATTGGAATGGCATCAGTAAACTGATCATGCTCCAAATGAGCCAAACCTTCATTAACGGTTTGGCGTAGTTCTTAAGAGTATCGATAGGTGAATGACTCAACTTCGGCTGGATTAGATAACCCGAGATGAGAAAGAACAGCGGAACAGCAAAACGAGCCAGTTGGTTGAGCATATAGCCAACCCATGGTATCCCATTCCACTGCCAGTACGTCAGTGCCATCTGGCAATGCAAACCCACAATCGCAAGCATCGCAATGATACGTGCAAACTCTAAGCTGGCTATTTTTTGTTTCTTTGCCATTACATTGTTTACCTAAATAAAAAACTTAGGTGAAAATAGCAGGTTGTTACTGAAGTAATACGTGAAAAAGTCAACAGACTTGCGCTTACACTGAAGCTGTTTTGAAAATTAAGACTTACTTCAAACTTCTTAATTATTAACCTATTAACGCAATCAATACCTGATTCGTGAGTCGAAAATAGCACTGAATAATGGTTAGACCAGTTAACTCGAGATTGCAAAAAAGAACGATCGTGCTAAAAATAAGATTATGCAAAAAGGAAAAGTGACAAAAGAGTTTATTCTGCAGCGGGCTTTTGAGATCGCCAGCGAAGACGGATTAGAAAGTCTTACGATTGGAGAGTTAGCCAAGCAATGCGGTATGTCGAAAAGTGGTCTGTTTGCCCACTTTAATTCGAAGTTGAATTTACAGCTATCGGTGCTTGATCACGCCAATAAAGTGTTCGCTGATCGGGTTATTGAGCCTGCTCGAGAACTCGGGGATGGCAATATCGAGCGTAAAATTCGAGGGTTGCTCGACTCTTGGATGACTTGGAATCACGCATTCCAAGGAAGTTGTATGTTTCTTGACGCTTGGAATGATACGGCAGATAAAGATTGCCCGCTTCAGGCCGGACTGCGTAAATCCATAGACACTTGGCTGAGTTATTTGGAGATCCAAATAGCGAAAGGCAAAGAGAAGCAAGAATTTGCAGCAGACTTAGATACACGCCAAGCAACGTTTGATTTGTACGGTCTCTATTTGAGTGCGCATGTTTTTTACTCAATTAAAGGTGAGCAAGAAAGCTTGCGTCTGTTTTGGCAAGGGATCGACAACTTATTTTCTCGCTGGAAAGGCTAATATCGGTTATTCGCTTCCCAGATTCGTAGACATAAAATCACAAAGAGCGGCTGAGTTCGCTCTTTCTTATTAGCGTAAAAAGCACGACCGTTCTATTTTGTGCAAAGCTGATAGTTAAGGACATGATTATGAGTGAAAAAATTTACTTTAATACATCGCAACGTTTCAGTATTAAGCGCAGTTTGGTGAACATTAGTACTCGGTTACACCATACACTGGCCCCGTCACATGCAAAGAAGACCGCGCGCAAGCTTCTTCTGACACCTGCTCGTACGCAACCTAAAAATATTGAACCTCAAGGGCTTATCAAAGGTGAAATTAAAGGGCATGCAGGCATCATCAAAACCTATACTTTGGGATCTGGACCTATTTGGGTGCTAACTCATGGTTGGTCTGGAACGGCAAGTCAGTTTTATCCACTGATGGAACATATTGCGTCGAAAGGGTTTACTGCTTTGGCGTACGATCATCCGGCACATGGTGAGAGTGAGGGGCAGTATGGGCACATTCCGGGGTTTGTCAGAGGATTAGAAGATGTGTTGGATACGGTCGAGGATATTGTTGGCCTAGTTGGGCACAGCATGGGCACCGCTTCTGCTCTTGAGTGTAGGCACAGTAAGTTAGAAAACAAGCCTTTGCTGCTTATTGCTCCGGTATTAAATTACGTAGAGAACTTATTCGGTAGCATTGCACGTTCCGGTTACTCGATGAAGCTTTTTAATGCTGTGGTTTCAGAAGTTGAAGACCAATTTGGTTATCCGTTACAGTCCATTGATCCGATGAAGCGTTTGTCTGAGCGTCCGTCTCACACCATTATTATTCATGATGAGCAAGACAAGTTCACCAAATACAGTGTCTCGGCAAAAGCGGCTGAAGAGATTAAAAACGTTGAGTTAGTGACAACACAAGGTCAGGGGCATGGTCGAGTGATGAAGTGTGAGCAAGTCTTCAGTAGTTTTGACCGTTTGCTCGATAGTGCTTGGTAACCCTTACTTTTACTGATTGATTCGCTCCGTTTTGCGCTAATTCGATTTGAAAGTAACACCTCAGATTTTTTCGTCTCTGGTGTTGCTCTCCTCGTTAAGAGGTTAAATCCAAAAAGGACAGCCGAAGCTGTCCTTTGTTTATTTAGCAGAACGTCTGCAAGGCTGAAATTAGTTACAGTTAGCTACGCCAACTTCTTTCCAAACGCCCCATTCGCCAGATTGGCTAGGATCGTCACCCTGAGTCCACCATTTCGCTTCCCACGTTTTACCTGCGTGAGTCACTTGGTTACCACCTGTGTACACTGCGCTCGCATCCCATGCGTTGTCACAAGTACCAGGGTTCGGATCGGTTGCGTGCTGTGCAACAACCACTGTCGCGCTTGCCGATGAAGACGCTTTACCGTCGCTCACACTTACAGTGAAGCTTAAGCTTGTGTCTTGCGGGTATTCCGCAGCAGTGAGCGTGACTTTAGAGCCTTCAACCGTTGCATTCAGACCTTGAGGTAGAGTCCAGTTGAATGTCAGGGTATCGTTGTCTGCATCGCTAGACGCAGATGCATCTACAACCACAACGTCACCAGCGTTTGCTGTTGCTGGAGCAACAACTTGTGCTACTGGTGCGCTGTTCACTGGGTCAACAACACCTGCTGGTTTCACTGTTACTACAACGAGGTCAGATGCCGCTGCACCCTCGTTATCAGTCACCGTCAGCTTGAAAGTTAATTGCTCTTCAACACTAACTTCTGCTGCATCAAAGCTTGCTTTCGCTGTGTTTGCACCTGTTAGTACCACTGCTGTGCCAGATACTTGTTCCCAAGCGTAGCTTGCGATGGTGCCGTCAGAGTCTTTTGACAGGCTGCCATCTAGAACCACATTTGCAGGACCTGTTACCGATTGATCTGCGCCAGCGGCTGCGGTTGGTTTACGGTTTGGTTGAGGAACCACACCACCAGCCATACCTTCGTGCATCGCGTTTAGAATGTCACCGTTATCCGCGTCAATTTCCCAAGAGAATAGACCAGCAAGACCAAGAGACTTCGCGTAGCTACCTTTTGCTAGCACTGAACGGTGGTCATCAAATGTGATCAACTCGCCCGTAGTACGGTTCCATACCCATGGTGCTTCTGCTTGTGCATCGTAGCCGTACTCGAAGCCGTTAATACCAGTGTTGTTTGCACCTAGCATGAATGACTTAATGCCTTTGTAGTCAATTACGCCATCTTCCCAAACACCTTGCGCTGTGCTGCCCTTCAGTTTACCTGTAGCAGTACCTGTCATTGGGTCGTTTGGATCGGTTAGCGTATCTGGAGTTACGCCTTCCCAGCCACGACCGTACATTGCTGTACCAAGTACTAGCTTGTTCGCAGGAACGCCTTGAGCAAGAAGAAGTTGGATGCCGTTATCTGCTGTGTAAGCAGGACCTTTGTACGGTTCGCCGTTCTCATCAACGCCACTACCGTCACACTGACCAGGACGCATGAATGAACCACAGTAAAGCGCAGTCTGGTGACCAGGAACGTTGTTCCAACCGCCGTAGAAGTCGTAAGTCATTGCGAAGATGTAATCCATGTACTGAACCGCATCTGCGTAGTCTACGTCTTCAATCTTGTCGTAACCGACACCGATAGCGGACGTTAGCTCGTAAGTACGGCCTGTCTCAGCTTCTAATTCATCAAGCATTACGCGCAGTTCACGCATCAGTGCGATGTATGCTGGGCCATCGTTTACAGGGTCGCCCTTATCGGCTGCTGCACCGCCGCCGCCAGGGAATTCCCAGTCGATATCAACACCGTCGTAGAATTTCCAAGTTTTCAGGAACTTCTTAACTGATGCGACGAATGTGTCTCGGTTTTTCTTGTCCACGAAATCGAAGAATGGGTCAGACAGTGTCCAACCACCGATCGATGGGATGATTTTTAGATCAGGGTTACGTTGTTTCAATGCCATTAGCATTGCGTAGTTACCCTTGATAGGCGTGCTGTATTCATGACCAGCTTGTGGGAAGCTCTTCTGATAAGCAGCCCAAGGGTCATGGATAACGACTTCATAATCAGGCACACCTGTACAAGCAGTTTGTAGCGCGTTGAAACTGTTGCCGCCAACAGACTTCACAGACTCATTTGGGCCACAAATTGGGATAAAACCGTAAAGGATGTGAGTCAAGTTGTCGACCGGCATATTATCGACTGTGTAGTCACGGCCATAGATGCCCCATTCAACAAAATACGTACCCATCACGACGCTTGGATCGGTATTGTAGGTTTTGTTGTTTGGATCGACATTCATCGTTAATGGCTTCAGGTGAGAACCATCGGTATCTGCAATCGTGATTTCAGCTGGTGCGCTTTTCGCACAACCTGTCGCATCACATGCTTCGATTTCCATTTGGTATAAGCCACCTTGGCCGTATTCAAACGAAGCTGTCGTTTGGCTACCAGTGATAGGGCCGCTTGCTACTTTTACACCATCAAAATAGACGTTGTAAGTGTCACCAGGTGTGCCACTCCACTGGTTAAATTTAACAGTGATCTTCGCTTGCTCATGGTATTTCACCATGTCGTAGTAGCCTGACGTGGTTTCCATCGCGAGTTCAATTTTAGAAAACTGAAGGTTGTTGGAACCGTACATATCGATACTTGGTGCGGTTGGAGCCGCAACTGCAGCACCTGATAGCGCTAAAGCAACTCCAGCTGCACATAGGTTAAATCGAATCATAACTTCTCTCTCAATCCTTGGATTCATGTTCTACCTAGAACATAGGCTGCTCTTGCACCAGATAAGATGATTGGATTTACTCCACGTGCAAAAGCATCACACTCAGCATTTCAGAGAGTTTTTTTTCGTCAAAAAAAATTAAGACGGTTTTCGAGGCACTTGAGAGAACTTAACTAAAACTCGCACTCTGTTACACAGAAAGTGTCAGACTGAGTCAATAATTTATAAAATCTCAGCAGAAACTAAAATTATTGTTTACTCAGTAACGAGTTAGTTAAATGCGATGAAGGCCTTATTTTGTTGTTTATTAAGGTTTTGTTTCATTGATATAGAAAGAGAATTGAAAGGAAAAATAGCCGTGAAGACGTACTAGTCACGGCTGAAGTGTTCACTCAACGCGGCACGACGTTTAGAGGCTGCGCCGGTTTCTGAGCCCTGAACGGTATGCTCAAATCCTTTACGAATGAATCGCTGATCTGGAATAAGAGGTTCAATACGGCGTATTTGAGGTGAAAGATGAGAGCCTGAGATCTGATACGCTGTCTTTCCTAATCCGGTATTCAACGTGATGACCTTGCCATCGAATTCAAATTCCGTCGTAATAAGTCGATGGTTTCGGTATACCCCATCTTCAGTGAAAACGAGACGTTCTGTTTGGTAGGGTGGCGCGCCAATCTCAATCCATTCGCCGTACACCTTTTCCGGATCAATGTGGTCTTGATAGGAGAGGTGGATTTGATAGCCAAAAAACGTCAACAGACCCATCCCGAAGCAGACAAATGTACTCTTGAGGATTTTGGATTGGTGGCGAGCCAAAAATGAAAGTTTTGGTTCTTGTCGTGCTTTTCGCCTTCGGCGAGTCGAGTCCGTCATAGATCTAATTTTCTCCACTTTTTTAACATGGTGGAAACCTTCCTTTTTAAAAACAAACAATCCCGCCATTGAGACGACGAAACTATGATCTAATGTCCACTTTTACATTCAGATACACATCTTATTGATGGTTTTGTTGTTTGCTCACATTCATTACTTCGCAGGTTTTCTTGCTCGGTTTAGGTCGCCTGATTAATCCTCGCGAAAAGAGGTTCTCGCTCAGTAGCAAAGGATGTGCGTTATTACGTTGAGTTTAATGGCTTTCAAAGCTTGAGTAACGGAAAGAAACAAGGTAAAAAAGAGCGGACTTTTGATAAGGAAACCAATAATGAATATTAAGGAAAATAGCTATTTTGCTGGTAGTGTAAAATCACTAGGCTTTAACCAGAAAGATCAGGATGTTAGCGTTGGTGTGATGCTTCCTGGTGAGTACACGTTTGGTACTCAAGCACCAGAGCGTATGACGGTTGTAAAAGGTGCGCTTGTGGTCAAGCGTGTTGGCGAGAGCGATTGGACGACTTATCAAAGTGGTGAGTTTTTTGAAGTGGAAGGTAATTCTTCATTTGAGCTTCAAGTGAAAGAAGCGACTGCGTATTTATGTGAGTACTTCTAGCGTTCATTTGTTGCTCGTCATAAAACCACCTTCGGGTGGTTTTTTCGTCTATGTGCTTCACTTATAACGCATCTTTTTGGTTATTTGGGTATATACTTAATAAAAATGTACCCATCGACCAGGGAGGAAGTGATGGCAGTACAACGCAAGCATTCTGATCTCCCTCCTCGTTACGAGGACAAAGATCTCACCAATGAGCAAAGACAGCGCTTTACCGAAGTTGCCAATGCCGCTCATAAGAGACGTGAATTTTATCGACGTGCTCTAGGAAAGAGCTTAATGGGCAAAATGAAGGGCCGTGCGTTTAAAGATCACCCCACTCGTCAGCAAGACAAGCCGAACAGAACGTTGCAAGTAGTGTGGTTAATCGTATTCCTCGTTGTGGGGCTTTGGGTGATGCATGTGTTCGCTTAGTCATTAGCAAGCTTCTGGTACCGCTGGTGCATCAGATGTTGACTGTTCTTCCGTATTGCAGTGCTCATAAAAGGCGTACTGGTTTTTACCAGTATGTTTAGCTGCGTACATTGCTTTATCTGCACATCGAGTCAATTCAGACAAATCCTTTGCATCTTGCTTATAGATAGCAGCACCTACACTCATTGTTAACTCGTTAATCATATCGTAGCTTCGGTAACCTGTCGGAAACAGATTCACGATCCGTTTTAGGATGCTGTCGAGGTCATCTTTACTTTTTACATCGTAAAGCATGATTACAAACTCGTCGCCCGCAAATCGAGCGATGGAGTAGTCGTGTTTATCGGTTTTTCTGTCTTTGTTGCGAATGTTATTTTTTAATCGAGTTGCGAAGGCTTGAAGTACTTGGTCACCAATATCGTGCCCGTAGGTGTCGTTGATGTGCTTGAAGTTATCGATATCGAGAAAGACCAATGCGGTGATGCTGTCATCAGATGAGTGCTTGATTTTATCGAGCTTTGCGCGCGCCCAAGTCTCAAAGCTCCAGCGATTGGCAAGCCCAGTGAGCTGGTCAAAATATGCTAACTCCTCAATCCCCTCACGATACAGTGTTTGAATGTAATTGAGGACTTTCGTGTAGTAATACGAGAACGTGTGACACACAAACGCGGTCGCTATCAGGGTCAGCATCAATCTCCGCTCTATGATTTCTGTGGCTGCTGGCAGTCGATCTAAAAAAGCGACCCCAAAAAAGATCAGTAAAATGTAGGTGCCACTGAACAACAGACCGACCTTAAACTCATTAATTAATACCAGAGTGGCGACAATAGGATATAGCCATAACATTTTGCCTGACGGAGCATCGTTATACAGAAGTAACAATAACCCTTCGAACATTAAGACAGCACTTAGCCATAAGTCGGCGTATTGATGGTGCCGCTGGACTTTTATTACATAACTGGTTGCTAAGCATGCCAAGGCACACAAAGCATGGAAAAAGCTTAAACCCCAGTTATTCTCAAGTGATTGAGCAATGGAACCATAAGTTAAACAGGCAGCGGCGATACTGGAGCATAAAAAGACAATTTTCTTTTTTCTTGTTGAGCGGATGTCCGCCATTTCTTCTAAGCGCGCCCCAGCCAATGTCGACATTACGTATCCTTGCTTAATTAACGTGTACGCTTATTCTAGGCGGTATTTTCGCGATAAATAGAACAACAAAGTTTCCAAATGTGATATCAGTCATTTTTAGTGCAAAGCCATCAGTGTGATTTGGTGCGAGTGTTCAAAGAGGAATGGTGGCGCATGCAGGTTTTCATGACGGTTCTTCATGGCTCTATATGGTTGGACTGATAACTCAAAGTAATGTATCTAGTTGGAGATATTTCTATTGATTATCCTGATTCTGTTCGGTGCTCGTTGATTGAGAGTATTGTTCACCAATCTCTGCTCTACGTATCGTCAAGGCATATGTCGTTTCGAAAATGCATTAGAAATATTTTTCCGAAACAGGGCGAAATATTGTTGTCGTTATGACCAATATGCGACTAGAATCCGCGCTAAATCACAACCTCATATCGAGCTTCGTTCGAGTCACTATTTTTAAACTGCTTCACAAATATTGTGAGGCAGTTTTTAGTTGTAGGAAAGGTTACAAGCATGCCTAAAAGCCAAAACATCAACCAACGAATGTCCATCGTGGCATTAGCTTGGCCAATTCTTGTCGAAATTTTGCTACGGACGGCTTTAGGAACCAGTGACGTGTTCATGCTGAGTGGCTACTCAGACAAAGCCGTATCCGCTGTTGGTGTGATCACGCAGATTACCTTCTTTTTAATCATCGTTTCGACGTTTGTCAGTAGCGGTACGGGGATTTTGATTGCCCAATACAATGGCGCTGGACGCGAGCAAGAGTCAGTGAGCGTTGGTGTTGCGAGTATTGCGCTGTCTGTGCTCGTCGGTGTGCTATTGAGTGTGATTGCCGTGCTTGGTGCGATATACCTACTCCCGTATTACGGCTTGGAAGCGCAAGTTGAGCAGTACGCTCATGAATATTTGCTGATAAGCGGTGCGATGACGTTTAACGTTACGATTGGCGTTGTTTTTACAACTATTCTGCGTAGTCATGGTTATTCACGTTCCCCAATGGTGGTGAATTTGATCTCGGGTGTGTTCAACATCATTGGTAACTATATTGCGCTTTACCAGCCATTCGGTTTACCTGTGTATGGTGTGCAAGGTGTAGCAATAGCAACCGTCGTCAGCCAAGTCATCGGTACGTTAATGTTATGGTTTATTCTCGCTCGCAGCAGCATTGAACTACCGATGTCGACCATGAAACAAGTGCCCGCAGAGATTTACAAAAAGATCTTAAAAATCGGCGGCATGAACGCGGGTGAAGTGCTGTCTTACAACGTGGCGCAAATCTGCATTGTGTATTTTGTGGTGCAAATGGGGACGGCATCGTTGGCGGCTTTCACTTATGCACAAAACATTGCCCGTTTCTCGTTTGCTTTCGCGTTGGCAATTGGTCAGGCAGCGCAAATTCAGACTGGTTACTACATCGGTAAAGGTTGGGTGAGCAGCATTTTAAAACGCGTACAAATCTACTTCTTAGTGGGATTTGTGGCATCAACGGCGGCAACCACACTGATTTACCTGTTTAGAGAAGAGATTCTGCGCGTATTTACCGATCAACCAGAGATACTCGCATTGGCAGGTTCGTTAGTCATGGGCTCAATTTTGCTCGAGGCCGGACGTGTGTTTAACCTGATTTTTATCGCGGGGCTCAAAGGCGCGGGTGACATCAAGTTCCCAGTGCAAATGGGGATTTTGAGTATGTGGGGACTAGGCGTGCTTTTCTCTTACATCTTTGGCATCCACTTGGGTTATGGCGTTTTAGGGGCTTGGATGGCAATCGCACTCGATGAATGGGTACGTGGTATCATCATGGCAAGACGTTGGCGCTCTCAGGTGTGGACCAAGTTTAAGGTGAGCTAACGGTTTTCGGTATTGCGCATCACGCCTATTCTGTTGTTAGAAACCAAAAAAGGCACTGTTAGTCAGTGCCTTTTTGTTATTTAAAATCGGGAAGACGTTAGAATTCGCACTCAGCTTTGAACACCATGCGCTCTTTGCTGTATGGATGATCCAGCTCTAGCATCTCAGCATGCAGGTGTAAGCGGTTGGCTTTTTCGCCGTATAAACCATCACCAACCATCGGCATGTTTAACCCCATGTGATGAGCACTGTGTACACGTAGTTGGTGAGTACGCCCGGTTTTCGGATACATGTATACCTTGCTGCGCCCATCTTTGACTTCAATCAGTTGCCAGTAGGTTTCTGCATGTTTCCCGTGTTCAAAACACACCAGTTGACGTGGGCGGTCGTCAGGGTCACCACGCATTGGCAGTGAGATTTCCCCTTCAGGCTCGTTTAATACGCCTTCGAGCATTGCCATATAACGTTTTTTTACGCCGCGAGCCATAAACTGTTTTTGCAGACTTTTGTTCGCGCGCTTGGTTAAGGCAAACACCAAAATGCCAGAGGTCGCCATGTCGAGGCGATGAATCACAAACGGCCCTTCCACATCAGGGTACATCGCTTGTAGGCGCGTATAAGCAGAGTCCTTGATAGTTTTACCAGGCACTGAAAGTAAGCCCGAGGGCTTGTTGACGACGACCATAGCGTCGTCTTGGTAGATTATCTCCAGCTCTTTGTCTTCTGCCCAATTCTCCGCTAATGGGTTGGGTTCGACGTCCAGCCCTTGCATCATATGGCCTAAAATCGGCTGACATTTGCTGTTGCACGATGGGTAGAATTTTTTGTGTTGGCGAACTTCAGACTTTGGCGACACACCCCACCAAAATTCTGCCAGCGCCAGCGGTTTGAATTCGTGTTTAAACGCGTATTGAAGCAGTTTTGGCGCAGCACATTCCCCCGCACCTGCTGGTGGGACTGGGTTTGTGGTGTCCGCAAAAATGTCCACCAAGTCGCGTGCTTCGCCATGGTTGTTTAGAAAGCGGTATTGTTTATGCAGTTTGTGCTGCAAAGCGTTGGAGAGTGTCTTGCGCTGCTCTTTCAGATGAGCAAGTTGCTGCTCTAACTCGGCCAATCGCGCTTCTTTGATTGCAAGCTTTTCATCCCACGCTTGCTTTAAGTATTTGAGAACGTTTTTCTCGGCGACACTTTGTTTACCCAACTCATCCAACAAGATTTTGAGGTCATCGGCATTGAGCGTTTGCTCGCCCTGTTGGCGCTGTCGCTTGCGTGCTGCTCGGCCATCAATCATCACTTGGCGCTGTGTTTGCTCCTCTTGCTGATAAGCGGCTCGGTCGGCTTGGATTTGCGCTTTAAGATCCGCTAATTCCGGATTCGCGGCACAGGTTTTGTACTCCGCATTGGCGGCGTTGATGGCATCCGTTTCTGCGCGGAAGAAGCCTTCATCGGTCAGCATGTCGTACACAGGAGGGACAAATCCTGGAATCAAGTTTTGGTCAGCAATTTTGCCAGAAAACGCACTTAAAAAGCCGAGATCGCCTTGAGGGCTTTCTACTAGTAATACGCCAAACATTTTGCCTCGCCCCGTTTCTTCATTAACCAAACCAAAATCGTGTTCGAAGTCGGTTTGCGCTAATAAGTGCTGTTGCAATTGCTTTGCGGCCATAACGCAAAGAGGATGCGGCGTGTAGTAGAACGGAAACGTAAACTGCGTTGGCAATTCATAGCCAGAAATATCAGCAGTAAAACGAGTAAAACAATGTTCAGGCGAGTGCATGGTGGGTATCCGCGAGAGTAAAAAATCGAGCGAGGATTGTACCTGTTTGAGTCAGGATTGCCATGTCGGTGTTGGCACTCGCTCTTGGATTAAGAACAAGAGCGAGTGGGGAAGAGCTTATCGCAGTTTTTGTAATGCAAGCTTCCACTGTGCCGGTTTGTCGTAGTAGGCCGAGTGCGGCAAGGTCAAGTACTCGCCATTTACTTCTGCAATCAGGGTTGGATAACCACCAACGTGTAACTGTCGCATCAATTGTCGGCTAGAGCGAATTCTCTCATCTAGTTCGGCTTCGCTTAACGCCATGTTTTGCTCCCACGCATCACTTGCTAAACCTAGCGATTCTGCAATGGCTTTGAGCGTCGATGCTTCATTCACTTTTAACCCGAGCTGATAATGCGCAGATTGGATGGCCTTTAGCATGTGCCATGGATTCAGCCCCATTTTTTCCGCACTCAAGATCGCTTGTGTTGGTAGATAAGAATCAAGAACAAACGCATCTTCGCTTTTCACGCGTTGCAGATATGCTTCACCAAACGTCGCTCCGGTTTCGGTTGCAATACGAGCGTCACTGTTGATGATGTGCTGACGAAATTCAGGTTCAATCGCGCGTTTCTCAATCATACCGCCGGGATGAAGCTCTACCTTAAATTGAGAGGTGTCCATCAAGGCTTCGATGAGTGGTGATGCCCCGTAGCACCAACCACACATGGGATCGAAGAAGTAATGCACGGTTACCATGACATTTCACCAGTATGCACTTTCGCACCGATTTCTAGCGCGATTGGCAATTGAGCTTCTGGGTATTTCGCAGACATGGTGTCAATGAGTTGAACGCTGTTATTGCTGTGTTTTTTCGCTTGCTGAAAATCCTGCAAGTATTGTTGCGAGTAGCGAATGGTGTCTGCGTTCAGCTTTGTGCCTGCTTTCATGTGACCAGGAATGACCACTTGAGGTTTAAGCGCAAGCATCTCGCTAAGTTGCTGCTCCCAAGCATTGATGGCGGTCTGGTCAGCGGCATCTGCCATCCACAAATGTACGTTTGAGTACACGGCTACGTTACCTAGAATCGCTTTGTTATCTGGAATCCATAGGTAAGGGCGGTGTGCTGATGTGCCATGGTTACCACGAATTTCAATCTTATGACCTTCTAGCTCTAATGATGCTTTATCGTACGCGACAGGGATCACTGGTTTTACCGGTGCGTTTGCGCCAAGCTTTGGTCCCCAGTACGCCAGCTTTCCAGCCAATTTCTCTTTAATAATTTTTTGAACCGCAGGCGTTGTGATGATCTGCGCATCAGGGAACTGTTGGTGTAAGGCCTCTGCGCCAAAGTAGTAGTCTGGGTCCGCTTGGCTGATAAAAATGGTTTTAAGCGTTTTGCCTGAGTCCAGCACTTTAGCGGCAATGCGCATCGCGTCAGCTTTGGTGAAGCCAGTGTCGATAACCATGGCGTCAGTCTCACCGTATACCAAGGTTGAGTTTACGTGGAAGCTGTTACCGTCGGCGTTGTAAACCTCAAGAGTAAGGGGAGAGTGGTTTGCCGCTAGAACAGGGCTTGCCATTAAAATGGATGCAGCAATCAAAGTGAATTTTTTCATAATAAGCTCCTAAAGAATTTGGGGCCAAGCGACGATGGCTTGGGAACGGGAGCTATATTAGGAAATTGATACGCTCGGAAAAATACACAATAATGTGCATCACTATTTCTTATTTCGAGCAAATGTATGGATAGAGTAACGGCAGCAAAAGTATTTGTAGATGTGGTGTATTCTGGCAGTTTTACCGCGACCGCAGAACGGTTAGACATGTCTCGACCAATGGTGACTCGTTATGTAGAGGCGATGGAGAACTGGCTGCAAACTCGTTTATTACACCGCACCACGCGCAAGGTGTCCCTCACCACCGCAGGGGAGCGCAGCTTGCCTCAGATTGAGCGCTGGTTAAAACAGGCCGATACATTAACGTCGAACATTGCCGCTGATGGTGAGCTGTCCGGAAAAATCCGTCTTGCGTCTAGTACTTCATTTGGATTCTCACAGTTGATCCCCGTAGTAAACCGTTTTATGCAAAAGCACCCCAAAGTGCATATCGACATAGATCTGCAAGATTCAGTGAGTGATCTAACCGAACAACGTATCGATCTGGCGATCCGAATTGCGTCAGATCCCGATCCTTCTTTGATTGGTAAGCCGATTGCGGTGTGCGAATCGGTGTTGGTAGCATCACCGCAATATTTACAAACTCACCACGCGATCGCGCATCCGCGAGATTTATCTTCACACGACTGTTTGGGATACAAAAACTTTGAGCGTCACGTGTGGCATTTGTCTCAGGGCGACCAGTTCGAATCGGTGGGAATTGAGTGTCGCCTAACCAGCAATGAGGCCACGGCGTTATTGCATGGCGCTTTACAAGGCATGGGTATTTCGATGTTGCCAACTTACTTGAGCAATATCTATCTCAAATCGGGTCAGCTTGAGTCGGTGTTGCCGGATTGGAAGCCAAATGGTCTCAACATTTACGCGCTGTATTCATCACGTAAACACTTGTCTCCTGCGGTGAGAGCTTTCATCGATCACAGTGAAGATTACTTTAAACAGCATCCTTGGTAATAGCGAAAGGCGTCGTCATCCCGACTTGAGATTCATACAAGATCCTGTACCTTACATGGATATATTTTCGCAGCGTCATTTAGAGTTTTAGTTAATGTCACAAGTTCGCATCAAATTTATTGCTTCCGATATGGATGGCACATTGCTTGACCAATACGGTCGTTTGGATCCGGAGTTTTTCGATCTGTTTTTGCAACTGGAAGAGCAAGGTATTTTGTTCTCCGCTGCGTCTGGTCGTCAGTATTACAGTCTGCGAGACACGTTCGCGCCAATCAAAGACAGACTGTTGTATGTGGCTGAAAACGGCACCTTAGTGATGTACCAAGACAAAGAGCTCTACAGTTGTACCATTCCTAAAGCGGAAGTGTTGGAGATTGTGAAAGCGGCTCGTGAGATTGACGGGGCGAACATCGTATTGTGTGGCAAGCGCTCGGCGTACATCGAAACGCATGATCAGCAATCGCTGGAAGAATTTCAAAAGTACTACCACCGCTGTGAATATGTGCCGGATTTGCTTGAGGTCGAAGACGAGTTTATTAAGGTAGCAATTTGTCACTTTGACGGTTCGGAAGAGCTCCTGTTTCCGACCATGAACGCGAAGTTTGGCGCAACGCATAAAGTCGTGGTGAGTGCAAAAATCTGGCTGGATGTGATGAATGCCGAGGCCTCTAAAGGTGCGGCCATTCAGCATCTTCAAGAGACGATGAATTTTACTCCGGCAGAAACCATGACGTTTGGTGATTACCTCAATGACCTCGAAATGCTGCAAGTCAGTGAGCATTCGTACGCGGTTGCCAACGCGCACGAAGAGATTAAGAAAATTGCTCGTTATTCTGCGCCAAGCAACCAAGAGGCTGGGGTACTCAAAGTGATTAAAGAGAAAGTGTTAGCGAAGTAACGCTCATTTTTTCGATGTTATTTTCTTCTTCACGTAAAAAGCCCCGCATACACTGCGGGGCTTTGTTTTTTTGGGGGGAGTAAGGTTCCCGTTTTAGCGTACGTACTTGGCGGTTGCGCTGACTAAAAAGTGTTGCAATTTCCCGTCTGATTTTGGCACCCACAAGTCGTTATGATAATGGTAAATACGGCCATTTATGGTCACAGACAAGGTATTATCACCCGTTTGTTCCATGCGAATAAACTGATCCGAAGTGACCAAAAACGGCTCTTGCTCTTCAATGCTCTGGCCCGTTGCCAATACGAAGTAGCCGAATCGGTTGCCAGCATCCGGATCGGTTGAGTAGATTCGATGCCCAACTAGGCTGTAGTCGTCGTTGAGTGCCTGCTCAAGCGTTTTTTGCCCGATGGTTTCGTGCGATGGAATAAATACCCAAGCCAACACACCTGCCGCAATGACTGCCAGTAGAAGCAGTACTTGCATGAACTTTCTCATCATATATACCGTTTAACGTTGAAATTTCATTTTGTACATGCGCTTATCCGCTATGCTGATAAGAAAGTCAACATTGTCACTGTCTTTAGGGTATTGCGCTAAGCCCATGCTCGTTGAAAGTGTTGAGACTTTATCGGAGTTTAATATTTGTGCATCAAAGACGGTATTTATCTGCTCACGTACGTTCTCTTCATTGAGATGTTCACCTTCAAGTATAACCGCGAACTCATCTCCTCCCATGCGATAAACAGTAAAATCATTGAGTGTCATAGAATTAAGCCGCCTAGCGATTTCCCGCAGTACAGTGTCGCCAACTTGGTGTCCGTGTGTGTCGTTGACTTCTTTAAAACCATTTAAATCTAGAATCCAGAGAGAAAAGGGCCTTTTTTCTTGAGTAAATTTGTTTAGGGTAATGAATAGTGCATTGCGGTTCCCTAGGTTCGTCAAAGGGTCGCTTAGCGCCAATTTTCTATGAAAATGGGATTCACGATAAAAGAAATAAGTTAGAGAGATAATCGACAAAACGAACGTCGCAAACAACATATATTGTGCTTGCATTAAGCGCTGGGTTTGACCTTTTTGTGCTTCATAAGCTTTACTACTTAGACGGAAGTTTTGATTAACGAAGTCTATTAAGCCTAAATATAGTGTTTGAGTTGAACGATAAAATGCAGCAGCAGCTTGGCTATCACCTGTTCTAGCTTCTACTAGTTGTTTTTCTAGCTCTTTGAACTCTTCAAAAAGGTTAATGAAGTAAAGGTGCATGTTGTTCCGAGAAAAGAACTTATTGGCTTTCGTGCTACTGGTCAATAAGTCAAAGCGACTCCACGCTAACTCGTATTGAAGCTCTGCACCGTCAATATTCAATACGTTTTCATCTAACCGTCTGGCCTCGCCGACAAGCTCTGATAGTTCTTTGGAGAGTTGGAATAAAAACCAAGTCGCTTGTTTTTGTTCGTTATTAAAATTTTGTGAGAGTGAACGTGTTTGCTGTAAAAGCACGACATTCGCGAGAAGCAAAGAAACGGCAAACACCACCAGCAGCATTTTGCTGGTGGTAGAATATTGCAATATTCTTTGTTTCTTAGAATAGGGTTCTGATAACTTCATTCTTATTATTTTTCTTTTATTTCATTTACTTGCCATACCATTTGCGCATGATATTTATTGTAGTTTAGCTCTGGATAGAGATTGAGTGGATATATCACCCAGAAAGGGCCTTTATTCCTGACTTTTATGTAGTTCTGATCTTGTTGATAAGCCAGTATTGGTTGATATCGAAGAATATCTTGTCGGGACAATGTCGAGTGGTAGTCGTTTAAGCTGCTGATATCAACCTGCTCTGGTACCTTTCCATAGACGTGTGTAAGAAGCGTGCTGAGTTTAACGCCTAAAAACTCTGACGAGGCAGGAAGCCAAGGCAATGTCATCGTGTAGCTAGTGGTAGGTAAAGCTTGGATCTCTTCCAGTTCCAGTATGACACTAGGCTGCTGGCTACTACTAAATACGATCGTATTTGCAGACAAGAATGGCGCAACAAAAAACAGACCTAGCGCGACTATCTTTTTCATCATATGCCCTTTTGAGTTTTATTCTTTTTTCTTAGCTAGGACAAAGGTGCTAGCGGTAATTTATTTATAATTATAGAGCCAACCGGATGAGATTTTATAATACGTTATGTTTCAAAAATAACTGTCGGTTTACGTCACGTCAAGGTTATTAAGTTGCTTCTTAATTAAAAGCTCAGAGTATTGGGATGATGGTAGAGTTTCGTAATGATTTCGCGGTATTTAATTGGTTTTTAGTGCAACTTTGTTTCATTTTTAATAAAGATACTGTGTCGGAAATGAGAATTTAATAAGGCGAGAAATGGACGTCGAATTTGTTCTTAAGTTACATTATTTTACATATTTAAATCATCGATATTCAGATATGTATTTGTTAGTACGTAAAGAAAATAAAGTCACCTAGTTTTGGTGACTTTATTTTTTATTTCATGAGCTTACTTAAATTAACTATGCAAACAAATATTTTGCATGGAAGTTGAGGTGCTCTTCAATAAAGCTTGAGATGAAGTAATAGCTATGGTCATAGCCTGGTTGCATTCTCAAGGTTAGGTTTGAATCGTGTATTTTTGCCGCAGCAATCAGCGCTTCCGGTCTAAGCTGCTCATTTAAGAAGCCATCAGCATCACCTTGATCAACCAAAATTGGTAATGGTGATTGTTGTTGTTTTAGAAGTTCACTTGCATCGTATTGCTTCCAGCTTTCAAGCTCCTTGCCTAAGTAAGCAGTAAAGGCTTTTTGTCCCCAAGGGCATTGCATTGGGTTACTGATTGGACTGAACGCTGAAATAGAACGGTACTGTTCTGAATTTTTCAGACCAATGGTGAGCGCTCCGTGGCCGCCCATACTGTGACCGGAAATTGACTTCACGTCAGAGACTGGGAAGTTACTTTCGATGATCGCAGGCAACTCCTCAGTCACATAGTCGTACATACAGTAATGCAGTGACCAAGGTGCTTGCGTCGCATTAAGGTAAAAGCCAGCTCCTTTTCCTAGGTCATAGCTTTCGTCGTCAGCGATACCTTCGCCTCTCGGACTTGTGTCTGGTGCAATGATCGCAATGCCAAGCTCGGCCGCCATACGAAATGCGCCCGCTTTCTGCATAAAGTTCTCATCGGTACACGTTAAACCAGAGAGCCAGTATAGCGCGGGTACGGGATTTGATTTCGTTGCGTTAGGTGGCAAGAATATCGCGAAGCGCATGGTGCAGTTTAGGGCATTGGATTCGTGTGTATATTGCTTGTGCCAACCGCCAAACACTTTGGCTTGGCTTACATTTTCAATGGTCATGAATAAACTCTCTAATTAGCAGAAGGAATTCAGGCTCCCCAAAAGGAGAGCCTGAGGCAGCATTATTGATCCATATGGATAACTGTTCGGATGCTCTTACCTTCATGCATCAGATCAAACGCTTTGTTGACGTCTGCTAATCCCATTGTGTGGGTAATGAACTCCTGTAAGCCGAATTCACCAGCCATGTAACGGTTTACGATTTCTGGAAGCTCAGAGCGACCTTTAACGCCACCGAAAGCGCTGCCACGCCATACACGACCAGTTACCAGTTGGAATGGACGAGTTGAGATCTCTTGACCTGCACCAGCAACACCAATGATGACTGACTCACCCCAACCTTTGTGACAGCACTCAAGTGCTTGGCGCATCACGTTTACGTTACCGATACATTCGAATGAGTAGTCAACACCACCGTCTGTCATTTCAACAATCACTTCTTGAATTGGCTTGTCGAATTTTTGTGGGTTGATTACGTCAGTTGCACCAAGTTGTTTCGCTAGGTCGAATTTGCTTTCGTTGATGTCTACACCGATGATGCGGCTGGCACCAGCCATGCGAGCACCGATGATTGCAGAAAGACCGATACCGCCGAGACCAAAGATTGCCACTGTGTCGCCTTTTTCAACTTTAGCTGTGTTTAATACCGCACCCATACCAGTGGTTACGCCACAACCTAGAAGACAAACTTCTTCAAGTGGTGCTTCTTTGTTTACTTTCGCTAGTGAGATTTCTGGAAGAACCGTGTACTCAGAGAAAGTAGAACAACCCATGTAGTGGAAGATAGTTTCGCCGTTGATAGAGAATCGGCTTGTGCCATCTGGCATTAGGCCTTTACCTTGCGTTTCACGAACGGCCTGACATAGGTTCGTTTTGCCAGATTTACAGAACTTACACTCACCACATTCAGCAGTGTAAAGTGGGATAACGTGGTCGCCAACTTCAACGCTTGTTACGCCTTCGCCAACCATTTCAACGATACCGCCACCTTCGTGACCAAGGATTGAAGGGAAGATACCTTCTGGATCGTCACCTGATAGTGTGAATGCGTCAGTGTGACAAACACCAGTTGCTACGATGCGTACTAGCACTTCGCCGGCTTTTGGAAGTTGTACATCAACTTCTTCCATTTTAAGCGGCTCACTTGCAGCCCAAGCGACCATTGCTTTTGATTTTATGTGAGTTTGACCAGGTTTGATTTCAAGCGACATTGGATGTTTCCTTTATATTTTCAGTATATGGAGTGACGTAATAAGCGTAGTTAAGGTTTGCTTACCGCGCTTCGTCGTTTTGTTGGTGCTCATTTTAGGTGTTTCAGTAAAAATGATAATCCGTCCATTTTGAAAATGATTTTTACATATGCGTAATAATGATAAGGTGAGCGTGTAAAAAGAGTGCGATGCCTCCTTAAAGCGGAAGGGAAATGGAAAAGGTGATTGACCTGAAGTTAGATAGAGGGGCTAAAGTAGAAAACTGTCAAACCATCAGCTAAGTAAGAGTGATTATGAATAAGACGGATCTGAGTGCCTATTTAACCAAGCTAGGCTTGCCTAGTGAATTGCCCGCCGATTTGGAGTCATTGCACAGAATTCACGTGGCGCAGCATCGTTGCCTGCCGTTTGAGAATTTTGACATCGCATTGCAGCGAGGCGTCTCTGTTGAGATTGAAGATATTATTCAAAAAACCGTGTACCACTCTCGCGGTGGTTACTGCTTTGAATTAAATGGTTTAATGCTTGATGTGCTCAACACTCTTGGGTTTGAAGCGCGAAGTTTGCTAGGGCGTGTACATGTGTCTGGTACACCAACAGGTCGTAGTCATCAAATCACGTTAGTGACGTTAGAGGAACAAACATGGATTGTCGATGTGGGTTTTGGCTCCAATACCCCTCGAGCGCCATTGCCATTTATCCTTGACCAAGTGATTCAGACGGATTTACAAACCTTCCGTTTTGTCAAAGATGCTCAGTTTGGTTATTTCCTCCAAGTGCTTTCAACCGATGGAACGGACACGTGGAACAATCTATACAGCTTTGACCTAGAGTTTGTGTTTGCTGGTGACATTGCATGTAGCAACTTCTTTACCTCGACTTCGCCTAATTCGCGTTTTACTAGCGCAAGGGTCGCTGCTAGAGCGACAGAAAGTGGGTTGGTGACGCTGCTTAACTACACACTCAGATGCACAAATCATGAAGCGCTAACAGAAATAGAGCTAGAGCCAGGTCAAGCCTACCTGGATGCGTTGAAAGAATATTTTGGTATTGAGCTTGATGCGCAATACGACGATCTTCGTCCGTTACCTGACGCGTAAAGTTTTCCCGTTTTCAAAGCGTAGCTCGACGAGAACAATGTAATCACTATTTGTCTAGAAGAGGTCGACAGGAATACAGCATGGCGAATTGGGAAGGAGTCAGCGAGTTTGTTGCCGTAGCGGAAACTAACAGCTTTACAGCTGCCGCGGCTAAACTGAAAACGTCAGTGGCACAAATCAGTCGCCGCGTATCGGCACTTGAAGAGCGTCTTGCGGTTAAGTTACTGCATCGCACGACGCGAAAAGTTTCTCTGTCTGAAGCTGGACAGCTTTATTATCAGCAGTGCAAACACTTGGTCGAAGGGCTAGAACTGGCTGAGCTTGCTGTAACGCAAATGCAAACCGAACCGCGAGGTTTGCTGCGTGTGACAGCGCCTGTGACCTATGGGGAAATGAACCTCGCACCGCTCTTGCATCAGTTTTTGGAGAAGTACCCGCGTGTGGATCTCGATTTAGTTCTGACCAATCAAAAACTGGATTTGATAGAGCAAGGGGTAGACGTGGCGATTCGTCTTGGCCGCCTGCAAGATTCCAGCATGATCGCAAAGCGTCTTTCGTCGCGTCAAAATTACGTGTGTGCTAGCCCTATGTATTTGGAGCGATTTGGCGAGCCTCACACATTATCCGAACTGGCTCGACATCAGTGCTTGGTTGGTTCGGTCGATTATTGGCATTTTAAGGAAAATAAACGCGATAAGTCTTTGCGCGTGTCGGGGAGGATTAAATGCAATAGTGGTTTTGCGCTAATGGGCGCCGCCAAACGTGGTTTGGGTTTAGTGCAGTTGCCGGACTATTACGTTCAAGAAGCCCTAGATAACGGTGAGCTAGTCGAGGTGCTGACCGATTACCGAGACGACCGTGAAGGCATTTGGGCACTGTATCCACAAAGCCGAAATTTATCGCCCAAAGTGAGGTTGTTGATCGACTTTTTAGCGCAGGAACTAGCGGATTAGAGTTTTCATGAACTTTAATACAACTGAAGTTGCTAAAACGCCCGGTGATGCCGGGCGTTTTTATTAGGATGAGAGCTGGAATCGAAAAGACATGAATCACTATTGGTTGGATTCCGCGTCTTCACGTTTAATCACTTTGTGCCCATCTTCAGACACGCCTTGCTTCCAATAGCTGCTGATGTAGATATTCTCGCGATCGACTTCTTTTTCGTTGCGGAAATATTGGCGCAGCGTACGCATTGAATCGAACTCACACGCACACCATACCGAAGCGTTACCATCTAACCACTCGAGTTCGCGAACGCTATCAGCCAAGTTTTGCTGTTCAGTTAGCCAAATCAACTCCATACCGGCTGGCGTGTTTAGGGGTTGAATGTCGGCTGGAGACATCACGCTGATCACTGCATAGCCTTTGGCCTCTTCTGGCAGCGTACGAATTTTCGCAGAAAGTGCTGGAAGTGCCGTCATATCGGCAGCCATGAAGAACCAATCCGCCTCAGTATTTAAGTTGGAGATGCTACCTGGCCCAACAATGCTGATCGTGTCGCCTTTTTGCGCGGCCATTGCCCAACGCGCTGCAAATCCGCATTGCAGATCTTGCGTTACGTGTCGGACGAAATCCACTTCGATTGAACTGGTTTCTGGATGAAAGCGTCGAATTGTGTAAGTGCGCATGATTGGTCGGTCGTCTTCTGACAGGATGCTCAGATCCGAGCCACCCATATCGTTAAACAGTAATTTGATGTAACTGCCTTCGCAGTCACGAGGAAAGTGGCTCAGCGCCTCACCTTGCAAGGTAATGCGCTGCATGTTTGGAGTGATGGTTTCTGTGTCTGTGACAACAAGCGTTTTAGGTTGAGGCTTCTTTTTCATTGTTACTTTACTCGATAATTATTCTCTTTCTCATTTAAAGATTATCAAGTTCCCTAACAAGAGGGTAGCGTCTTTAAACAAATTTACACTGTGAATTAACGCCAAAGCCTCAAGAAAAATATTACCTCTATCCTTTCTCTAACCACGTAAAGTGAGTCATTTTTAACCATAAATGGACTTATATCATTGGAATCGTAGACAAAAGCAACAGCGCAGCCATGCTGTAGTTGAACCCCTTAACGCGTTTATCGGTGGTCAACCAACGCTGCAATTGCATACCTGCCGCCGTCCAAAATGTCACCGATGGCAAGTTGGCTAAACAGAAGATACCGGCGATAAAAGTCAGTTCGAGCCAAGAACCGCCACTGCTGTATACCGTAATGGCCGTCAACGCCATCGACCAACCTTTTGGGTTCACCCATTGGAATGCCACTGCCCCTAAAAAAGACATTGGGCGAAAATCGTATTTTGCTTCGGTTTTGTCGCTGGTGGCGATTTTGTACGTCAAGTACAGCAAATAACTCAAGCTCAACACTTTCAAAATGGAGTGTGTAATTGGATATGCGTGGAACAGGCTCATCAAGCCAATACCCACCAAAATTAGCATGGCACCAAAGCCGAAGGTAATGCCCAACATATGTGGGATAGTGCGTTTAAAGCCGACATTTGCCCCTGAGGTCATCAACATAATGTTATTGGGACCCGGCGTAAAAGTGGAGACAAAAGCGAACAACGCCAAAGCGCCCAGTTGATGATATTCCATAGATTGTTCCTTGAATCAGTTCTCGATAAGTAAAGAACAACTATAAGTAGAACTGAGGTCAATATTGTGCTTTTATTTGATGATTAGAAACTAAATAAGCAATGAAACATCATCATGGATAGATTTGACGAAAGAATATTGCAAGTGCTTAAACGCGACGGAAGAATCTCCAATGTAGAGCTGTCGGAACGTGTTGGTTTATCTCCATCTGCCACCTTACGCCGAGTGCAAGATTTAGAGCGTAAAGGCGTGATCAAAGGCTACCGAGCAGTACTGGATAATCAGCAACTTGGCGTGGGTTTTGTCGCTTATGTGTCGATTGGTTTGGCCTCGCACTCTAAGCAGGCACAGCTGGGTTTCGAAGAGCATGTGCGTTTTGTAAACGAGGTGGTGGAATGTCACAACATTACGGGATCTAACGAATATCTCATACGCGTAGAGACGCAAGATCTCGCCGCTTATAAAGCGTTCCATGCTGATGTGTTGGGTGAGTGCGAACACGTCAAGTCGATCACAACGATGGTGGTGATGGACACACCAAAAGACGAGCGATAGCCAAACGAGAGTGACAGTTTTTGTGGCACATGAATTTGAAGTGACTCGAAAGAGTCAGTCGAGTATGAGAATGGTTCACAACAAATGCTGGAAAGCAGATGGCACTCTGACAATTTCCATATTTATTCTCACCTTCTAAATAATCCCATCCTGCTAGTTTTGCTTAAACCGCTTGTGTTTCAGAGCGGCGAGTCAGCAAAATTAAGGATGCACGATGAAATCACATGTAACACTTCCTCTTTTGAGCTTAAGCGCTGTTGCCGCATTGAGCTCATTTAACGTCAACGCCCACGGCTGGGTAGAGTTTCCAAGTGCTCGTCAAAATACGTGTTATTTAGACGGTGGCTTTTGGACCAACGAGATCCCTAACCAAGCGTGTAAAGCGGCTTTTGAAGAATCTGGTGCGTACCCGTTTGTGCAACGCAGCGAAATTGCAGCAAACGTACCAAATTACCGAGATATGGAGCATGTGAAAGCCGTGGTTCGCGACGGTGAGCTATGTTCTGCTGGCGATGCAGCTAAGAAAGGCTTGAACATTCCTTCTCCAAACTGGCAGCGCACCAATGTTACGCCAGATGCAAATAACCAGATTGAATTGGTGTTTTACGGCAAAGCGCCGCACAACCCATCGTACTGGGAATTCTATCTCACCAAGCCAACTTATGATGATTCAAAACCTCTTACTTGGAGTGATTTAGAGCTGATCGACACCGCAGGTGATGTGTATGTTGATGCGGAAAAACGCTACCGTATTCAGGTGACTTTCCCTGCTGATCGTTCGGGCGATGCGGTGCTTTATACTCGTTGGCAGCGTATTGATGTTGCCGGTGAAGGTTTCTACAACTGTAGTGACATTACGTTAAACGGAACGGGCACGACGCCACCGACTGACCCTGTTGATCCAACCGAACCGGGCAATAATCTGACATCTCTGGGCTACTTTGTTCAGCAAGGTTTCGGACCAATAGAAGCGGGTGACACCATCCGTTTTCGTACGTTTAATGCGACAGGCAATGAAATTGTCGATATTTCACTACCAATCAGTGCAAACAATACGGCGACTTGGGCGGCAGAAATTGCGGATCAATTTAACGCGCAGCAAACGGGCGATTGGTATGTGGGCATTTGGCATCAAGAGATGAACCACTACATGTTCGATAATAAGAACGTGAATGCGAACCAAGTATTAGCGCCAAGCGCAGACTTCAGTTATGCGTTGTCACTGATCAAAGCGGATGTCACGCCACCAGTTGAACCAACCAACTTGTGGGACAAGACGGCCGTTTACAACCAAGGTGATGTGGTGACGCACAACGGTAAAGAATGGACTGCCCAGTGGTGGACGTCTGGTGAGGAACCAGGCACAACGGGTCAGTGGGGTGTATGGCGTTAAGCCATTTATTCGGGCCCTGAACAATAAAACCCTTCTCATGTGAGAAGGGTTTGTTTTTTCAGTCTAAAACGACCACTTTGGTCGAGTGGTTGTCTTGAAAATCAGAGCACATATCGTTATTCGCTTGCTCTCCACTCGTTCCAGTTGAGCATCGCGTAGTCTGCCAGTTTGAGCATCGGAATGTCTTCGTGCGTATCACCGTAGGCATAAACAGACGCAAATTCGTCGAGCGAAAACGTGGCCCTAACGCGCGAGACTTTTTTTTCTAAACTGCAATCACCTTGCTGGTAAAAGCCACTCAGTTTTGGCTGTTCTGAGATCAGTTCACTGCACAGCAAGTGGTAACCGTTCGCTTCACACCAAGGCTTGAGATACGCATTGAGTGATGCCGACACCACCACAATGGTATCGCCTCTGTGCTGATGCCACGCCAACCTTTCCATCGCTTCTGGCCGTAAGTACAGCGGGATCACTTCGTGGGCAAACTGAGCGCCAATCGCTTCAATTTTCTGCGTTTCTTTCCCTGAAAATGCAATAAAACTGCTGAGAGGACGCATAACACGAGCGGGTAACACTCCGAGTTTGTACAGCGCATAAAATGGCATGATAGCGACCTTTCCCACTCGTTTGCGCAGGCCATAAGCAGAATAGTGGAGGAAAAGGCTAAACATATCCTCTCGGGTGATGGTGCCATCAAAATCAAACAGTGCCAGTGACGGCTTAGTAGTATCGAGCAAACTCAGCGCCTATTTTTTGGTTTAAGATCGTTTTGTGTTTATTGATAAAACACCGCCAACCAGATGGTTTCTTGCGTTGGGTCAGTCCAGCTCACTTTGTGTTTGGTATGAGCTGGAATCGTAACGTGATCGCCTGCCTCAAGTCGTTGCACGACACCTGATTCAAAAGTCAGCTCACCTGCTCCTTTAAGAACCAAGACCCATTCATGTTCTTCTTGATCGTACCAGCCACTTTCGGGAGAGGTTTGCCCCGTTGAGAGAATGCGTTCTATACGCAGGTTTTTGTGGGTCAGCAGGTCTTCGAACACTTCCTCGTCGAGGTTATTCGGTAAGTCTTTAAACAGGTTCATGGCCTTTCCTTAGAGAATGATCAGTCCAAAAGGCGCAAGCAATTGCTCTTGTTGCCAATCACAAATTTTAACACCAAACAGAGAAACGCGGCGAACATCCAGCCCGTCTAGTTCGACATGAGTCAGATCACACTGCTCAACGTTAAAGGTTCCCCATTGTTCTGGCGAGAATTCGCAGCGAGATAAATCCGAGCCTTTGAGAGTTGCCCCTGCGAGGTTCGCACCGTTCCAACGGTTTTCAAAGAGGTCACATTTTTCTAGTAACACTCGCTCGAAGTTACAGTAGGTGAGGTTGCAGCCAGTAATAAAAGCAGAACAGAAAAACATGGTGTTACTGACGCGATTAGCAAAGTTCGCACCTTGGAAGTTTGCCCCTTTGAGATCGCACTTACGTAGCTCCAAGCCCATACAATTTGCGCCGTTAAACAGGCTCATCGCCAACATGCAGTTCGTAAAGCTAGCGTCTTTTAAGTTCGCGAAGCGAAAACTACACCCTTCTAGCGCTTTGGATTCGATAAAGCGACAGTCGATGAACTTAGCATCGCGCAGATCGGCATGGTCGAAACAGCACATATAAAAGTGGCAGTTTTTAAAGGTAGCATTCTGAAAATCGTGATGAGAAAAGTTTTCTCGTTCAAAAATGAGATCGGTTTTTAACATGTCTTCTCCTTAGTTGCGAGCAGACTAGCACTCCAAGTGACTGATTTTCCAGAAAAATAACTTCTTGTATTTCAGTGTTTTACAAACCCCTCAAATCGCGATTTTAAGGGGTCAAACGAGCTTTTTAAGTGGGTTGTTTTTTGAAAATAGAAGACGTAGAGGACGAAAAAAGTTTTTGCTGGCTACGAGCCTTAACGAGAGGATTCGCATTTATGGGTATGCATGGCAACTCACACGCACAGTTTGCATTACAGAATTGTATCCTATTTGCATAATTTGTTGATCAATATGGCGTTTCTCCATACAAAAAACCTATATTTTTCACAAATTGATTTCCATCAAAATAGTAGGGTTTCTATGTGCTAGATTGCGCACAGCTCAAAAAGATATAGATACCCGTGTGCTTCAAGGCGCTGAGTTTACTTGAAATCTCAGATCAGTTAGCAGGCACCCCTTTGGGTACGACATAACGAAGCCCTACGAAAGGAAATAAAAATGAAAAAAACAATCTGCAGTCTAGCAGTGGTTGCTGCACTCGTGTCACCAAGTGTTTTCGCTCATAAACAAGGTGACTTCGTTCTTCGTGTTGGTGCGGCGTCTGTCGTTCCAAATGACAGCAGTGATAAGATTCTTGGTTCTCAAGAAGAGTTAGAAGTTGACTCAAATACGCAGCTTGGTTTGACGTTTGGCTACATGTTTACAGACAACATCAGTTTAGAGCTTCTAGCAGCAACACCATTCAGCCACGATATTTCAACAGACTTGTTAGGTCTTGGTGATATCGCGGACACCAAACACCTTCCACCAACGCTTATGGTGCAGTACTACTTTGGCGAGCCACAAAGTAAGTTCCGTCCATACGTGGGTGCAGGTCTCAACTACACCATGTTCTTTGATGAGGGCTTCAATAGCACGGGTAAAGGCGCTGGTCTTTCAGATCTTAAGTTGGATGATTCATTCGGTCTAGCAGCGAATATTGGTGTGGACTACATGATCAACGATCAATGGTTCCTCAACGCTGCTGCGTGGTACGCAAACATTGAAACAGAAGCAACTTACAAAGCAGGTGGAGAGAAGCAAAAAACCGACGTCAAAATTAACCCTTGGGTATTTATGATCAGCGGCGGTTACAAGTTCTAAGAAAAACCAGTAGTTACACGCACATTACTATTATTGGCATGACTTTGGGGGCGGTTACGGGGACTGCCCCTCTTTTTTATCCTCGTTTTGATTGCACATCATTTACTCAACTTAGCAACATGCAAAATTGGATCTTTACCTTGCAGATCATTTTATTGTCCGAAGATCGAAAAGTCCTACACTGATCACATAATTGAACAAGTGGACAATATAAATGAGCGACGACATCGCGAAGCATTCTTCCGCCAGATCTAAGCTGGTAAAAACTCTTTTCTTCACTCTCTGTGTTATTGCATTTAGTGCGATGTATTGGTCTTGGCAGTATTCTGACAGTCATCCAAGCACGGAAGATGCCTACGTTAGGGCAAAAATTTTGTCGGTAGCGCCTCAGGTAAAAGGCCAAGTGGTTTCCGCGGATGTCAAAGACTTCCAATCTGTTAACAAAGGTGACCTACTGCTGAAGATAGATTCACGCCCATATTTGTTGGCAGTGAAGCAAGCAAAAGCGGCATACCAATTGGCGGTCCAGCAACATGACGTTGCCGATAAGCAGGTAACTGAAGCTGTTGCGGGCTTAGATGCGGCGCGCTCTAACCTGATAGAAGCGCAAGTGGAGTACAAACGTACGGATTCCTTGGTGAAACGCAAACTGGCGTCGAACCAAGATTTAGATACGGCAAAAAACAAACTAGCCAATGCCCAAGCGAGCCTGGAGCAAGCGCGCGCGACGGTAGAAAAAGCCATTGCGAACCGTGGTGAAGAAGGCGCAGAGGCTGCGGTTGTTCAACAAGCGGGAGCACAGTTAGCGCAAGCAGAGCTGAACTTGAGCTACACCGACATTACGTCACCAGTGGATGGCATTGCCGGTGAGATCAATACGCACGTAGGCTCGGTCGTTAGCGTGGGTCAAACGTTGTTCCCTGTGATTTTAAAAGACAGCTATTGGGTACGCGCGAACTTTAAAGAAACCGATCTTACTCATATTAAACCTGGCATGCATGCGGATGTGGTGATTGATATGTACCCAGACGTGGTGTGGAAAGCAACGGTAGAACAACTATCGCCTGCGAGTGGTACATCGTTCTCCTTGATGCCACCAGAAAACGCAACGGGTAACTGGGTTAAAATCAAACAGCGTTTCCCTGTACGTTTGGCATTAGAAGTACCGGCCGATGCGCCGCAACTTCGCGTGGGTGCGAGCTCAGAAGTCACCATTGATTTGCAAAGTAGCGTGCAATGAGCCATCAAATTACGGCAGACAAACGGGGGATTGCCACCGTCGCCGTGATGCTTTCTGCCATCATGGTGTTAATCGATATGACCGTTGCGAACGTGTCGCTATCGCACATGATGGGCGCGTTGGGCGCAACGGCAGACCAAATTACGTGGGTGTTGACGGGTTACAGCATGGCGGAAGCGATCTTCATTCCGATGACCAGTTTCTGGGTGTCGCGTTTTGGTGAACGCAAAGTCATGTTGGTTGCTGTGATCGGTTTTGTGATTGCCAGTGCGCTTTGTGGGCAAGCACAGTCTCTTGAAGAGATGGTGCTATTTCGCATTATCCAAGGCGCTTTCGGCGCGTCGGTGATTCCATTGGCGCAGTCGACGTTAGTGCAGATTTATCCGTATGAGCAAAAAGGCAAAGCGATGGCGATTTTCTCCATCGGCATTTTGCTTGGTCCTATTTTGGGCCCAGTTGTGGGTGGTGTGATCACCGACAACATTAACTGGCGCTGGATTTTTTACATCAACTTGCCATTCGGTTTGATCTGTACCTCTTTGATTTATCGCTATATCCATATCGACAGCAAATCCAAACCTAACTTTGACTGGTGGATCATCGGTTACATGGCGTTAGGTGTGGGCGCGTTGCAGTTTGTGTTGGATAAAGGGAATGAAGACGACTGGCTCGACTCACGTATGATTCAGACGGCGATATTGCTCGCAGTCATGGGATTGGTGATGTGGATATATCGCAGTTGGAAAACCAAAAGTCCAATAGCGCCATTGTGGCTACTGAAAGACCGAAACCTTATGGTCTCGTCATTGATGATTGCCGTGGTGTCGATGGCGATGTTTGGTCTGACGACTCAACAACCAATGCTGTTGGAAAGCTTGCTGGATTATCCGGTCTCAACCACTGGCTTATTAATGGCACCTCGTGGGTTGGCGTCAGCGGCGATGTTGATTTTGGTGATTAAGCTCAATCCGCAATTCGATCCCAGAATCAAAATAGTCTTTGGCTTGAGCTGCATCGGGATTGGTAGCTATTTGATGACGCAGTACTCACTGCAGATCGATACATTTTGGATTGTGATGCCGAGTATGATTCAGGGGATGGGGCTTGGTTTAACTTTCTCGACGCTATCCACCTTGGCGTATTTAACGATTCCGAAAGAGCAATCTGTTGCGGCGGCGAGTATTTACAATCTGTTCCGTACCATTGGTAGTTCGTTTGGTATCTCTATCGCAACCACGTTCCAATATCGTGATAGTCAGCAGCAATGGCATGCGCTGGGAGAGGGTATTAATCCTTATAATCCTAACTTGCATGACTGGGCGGCCAATCAGGGGCTTTCTATTACCGACCCGGTTGCGTTAGACCAATACCAACAGATGTTGCAGCAGCAATCGCAAATGGTCGCGTTTGTGCACACCTTCCAGCTTGTGGGAGTGATGTTCGTGATCATGATGCCGATGCTGGTTTTCATTCGGTCGCGTGAATAACATGAAGTTCCGGTGAATAGTGTAAGAGAACGCCTCTCAAGTTGTGTCAGCTTGAGAGGCGTTTTTTATTGGACAGTGCCAGTGAAAGAAGGACGTTTACTCAAATGTCACTTCGTCAAAATGCGGATTGGTTTTGAGCGCGCGCATTGCGACTAATTGTTCAGTCGGGAAGGCGGTGTGCTCACCATCCATATCTAAAAACAAGCACTCTTGTCGCTGCATGTCGTAGCCTGTGTCGAACGCGTTGCCCTGATGAGTTTCACCATTTTTTAGTGTGATCTCGATAGGGAGCTTAAACATACAGGCGATTTCAATAAAATCGTATTGGCTGCAAGTCACCATAGCTTTCTCCTTTCAAACCGACGCAGTATTCAGAAGGTTTGAGAACCGCTTCCTTAATATAGAAAACGTTTGATTGAAACTGAATCTTCATCTTACACCTCATTTTGGTCACGAAATAGACATACACGCACGTTTTAATAAACCTACTGTTGAGCGTTCGCAAGCGAGACAAAACTACGATATGTCTGAAACGATACTTAAGCGCACATACCTAACGAGTGAACAAAAGACACAAAAGCCAAGTTCACTGATTTCCCCTCAAACCTACCATGCGCAGTTGGCGCACCGTGTTCACCACTCGCCTCAATTTGAAAACGGCCGCGTTAAAAACGAGATGCCAAATATCCCTAGCCCGCAATCATTCTGGCAGGTGTGTTGGAGCTATCTTGGTGGTAGAACGCCATTGAGTCCTAACGAACATCTGCCACATTTCCCAATTCAACCTACGCAGTTTGCGCAGAGAAGTGAATCGATGCGCGTTACTTGGCTGGGCCATTCCACCATGCTGGTGGAGGTCGATGGCATTCGAATTCTGACTGATCCGGTATTTGATTACGCTTCTCCGTTCATCGCAAAAGCGTGGTTTGAACGCAATATTCCCAATACCCATGCCAGAGATTGTTTGCCGATTCCTGAAATGATCGTGATTTCGCACGATCATTACGACCACTTAGAAGCATCGACCATACGTTTCTACGCTGATAAATCCGTGACGTTTTATGTGCCCTTAGGGGTTGGCAAGCATCTGATAAAGTGGGGCGTTTGCGCAGACAACATCGTGGAATTCGATTGGTGGGATAGCGTGCACTATGCCGGAATCGAACTGATTTGTACGCCCGCTAACCATAATTCTGGTCGTACTTATTTCGATAAAAACTCGACCTTGTGGGCTTCTTGGGTCATCAAAGGTAAAGAAGAGACGCTCTATTTTAGTGGCGATTCAGCTTACGATTCGCACTTTTCCGAGATCGCAAAGCGATGTGGACCAATCGACATTGCCTGTTTGGAAGTGGCTGCCGATGTGAAAGGCCAAGGTTATCCGGTCGAAAACTGGGGACACATGCAGGCTCACCATACCGTGCAAGCGTTTCACGATTTAAATGCGAAAAAACTGTTGCCCGTACATTGGGCTACATACGAGCTATTTACTCACCGTTGGGACGAACCGATTTTAGATTTGCTTGCCCATTGTCAAAAAGAACATATAACGCTGCTGACGCCAATGCCGGGGGAGAGTTTTTACGTTCATCAAGAACATATAAATAAACAATGGTGGCGAGAAAAAGAAATAGGTGAACCAGCTAGAATTTTGACTTAATAATATGATCTTACTTCAATAATTATTTTAGAAATTAACCTTGTTATTTTCAGAATATAACAAGGTTTTTTACTCGCTTACTCATCAATCACTTGAGGCTTTAACTCGACTACATTTCCTTCCGGATCATGAATATAGAGTGAGCGACCGAATCCTTGTGCGCCGTAGCGTTTCGCAAACTCTTCGGTTTCAATGCCGTTCGAACGCAAATATTCCAGTAATTCATCCTCGGAAAAAGGCGCCAATTGCAGGCAAAAATGGTCAATATTACGACCATTTTGAACTGGTGGCTTACCGCCGAGTTGGCCTAATTCGCTGTCTACCGTCACTACATCAATCAATGCGTTACCTGCCCTAAGTTGAGTTAAACCAAGTTCCGTTACTTTGCGTTCGACAGGGCAGCCCAAAATGTCTCGATAGAAATGCAACATAGCATCGAGGTTACAGGTCCTTAATACAACATGATCAAGCGCTTTGATGGCGATTGGATTTTTGGTGGGCATGCTTCACTCCTTTTTGCATTGTGTTGAGGTAAGTATAAAGTGACCTTAAAAGTGGTGAGAGAAATGATCAAATTCAAGATGTTTTTTTGCTAGAGCGAGTGCAGAAACACTGCAACTCAAAGCAAACAAAAAGGCTAGCGTATTGCTAGCCTTTTGGAATATGGATGGGGCTATTACTCGTAATCAGAAGCGTAAGTTTCTTCGTAAGTGTGTGAGTAAAGCTCGAATAGGTTGCCGAATGGGTCTTCTAGGTAAACCATTTTCGCAGGCTTATTATCGTCTTCTGGGTGGTAACGCATGATGTCCATGCGAACTTTGCCACCTAGTGCTTCGGTGCGTTTGATAGCACCTTCAAAATCGTCTGTCTGCAAACAGAAATGGAAGATACCGATGCGAGAAAAATCCACTTCATGGCGCTCTTGACGCTCTTTCATTTCGAATAACTCAAGGCCGATGCCATCACTTGTCACAAGGTGCGCAATGTTGAAGCCTTTAAAGCCTTCCCCAAAGACCGCAATACACATTCTGCCAATTGCCGTTTCGCGTTCTTCAATCACTTTCGTGTTGCCCATAACGACTTTTAGACCTAGCGCTTGCGTGTAAAACTCAACCGCTTTGTCCATATCTCCGACCATAATACCGACATGATTCATTTTCATTTGTTTGCTCCCAACATGTGTGTTTGAACGTTGTCTTGTTTCGATGTGGGAGAGTATATGGCGTGATGTTGATTACATGAAATTATCATAAATTATAAAAATGATAATTTTATTTAATGATATGCATGTTGGGATTGAGTTAGTGAGCTAAGGCCTCAACAGCTTGCCTCACCGAGGTGAAATGAATCTTGATAATGCACCGTTGCGCGAGGCTGAATTCATGCGATTGGATTAATGACGTAACCTCTTCTACGGACAGCGTTAGTTCTTTTGGGTGTAAAAGAGTGGTGTTCGAACCATTGTTTTTCAATTCGAACGTGTTGCCATTTGAGTCAATAACGTAATCATCTTGCCCAAAAATGAGGGCTTCGCATTCAGAGTCTAAGTCGGACTGGGAATGCGTATAGATCAGCTCATCGTCGCCGTCTAGTTTTAGCAAGCATGGCCAGCATACTGCGTGGTCTCTCATGGTTAACTCATTATTCATTGTTATTTAGAAACTTGACCCAGGTTGTTGCAAAAACGCTAACTCTTCGGGAGTGCTCTCTCTTCCCAGTATCGCATTGCGATGAGGATAGCGCCCAAACTGGTCGATGATGGCTTTGTGTTTTAGCTCAAAATCGTAGTTATTTTCAAGCCCTGATGCGCGAAACAATTTTTCAGCTTCGACATGAATGAGGCGAGATTCGCTATGCATAAATGGCATGTACAAAAAACTTAGCTGCTCAGGCGCTAATTCTTTGTCGTGACCTAACCGAATTGCCTCTTGAGCCAATGCTAATGCGAGTGGGTCTTGTGCAAACGCTTTTGGGGTGTTGCGATACACATTACGTGAAAACTGGTCGAGGACGATGATTTCGGCCAATCGTCCTTGTGCGCTGTCACGCCAATTAAACAGTTCACAACGAGCGGCTTGTTCTAATACCGAGGCAAATCGCGATGCAATACGCTTGTCCAGTTCTGGGTTGTTTTCAAACCAATTTTGGGGCGATAGCTCCTCGAACCAAAATTTGATGACTTCTTGGTACATGGATCTTCCTTCCTATTGCATTAGCTAAAGAATAAAAAGCCAGAAGGCGAGCTCCTGGCTTTCTGCGTGTTATCGACCGTAAGTCTCTACGATGTAACGTTCAAAATCGTCACACATTTGTTCGTCAGAGATGGTGTTGCTTGCCAGCTCTTTACTGCCGTCGACGACTTTAATCGCGGCGTTCAGTGAAGCGACTGATGCTCGTTCTCGCGTCGCAAGTGAGTCGATTTTCTTCTGCTGCACTTCCCATGCCTGTTCTGGCGACAGGTTACACACGTCTGCAAGGTATTTGGCATTGAAGCCTTCGCCAGTCAGGCTGACAATGGTTTCGTTGTGCGACAAGTGATTGCCTGCGTGCCAGTAGTGTTTTGCCAGCAGTGGGCCAATTTCTGGGTTATCCGTCAGGTAACCAAACTTCTCAAGGAAGTATGCACGGGTCTGATACACCGCCATGTGCGCGAGTAGATAACCTTGATACGCACAAGCCGCTTCGTCGGATAGCAAATGTGGAATCGCCATCAGTGGGCGAGGGCTGCATTCCAAACCAAGGATCTGTTTTTCACAATCGCGAGCGAGCTTAGTGATGCGCTCTGGCGTTAACTCGTCATCGCTCAATTGATACAACGCGCGCTCAAAATATGGCACAACCAAGATGCTACGTTCTTCATAAGCTTTGAATGGCTGACGGCTGTTGATCATTGCTTGAATAATCTCATCAGGCACAGAATTCCCTTCATCATCCAGTGCGTACTGTTTTAGCCAATCGGCATCGGTTAACAGGCTATCACAGAACATCGACTGAGTTTCTGCATAAGCCATTGACGTCGGCGCAAACTCCTGCGAGAAACAAGGCGCGTTCATTTTTACGTTCGCAAAGTGTGCTGCGTGGCCGCCTTCGTGGAACAGCGTGTTAATGCCATCGTAGCCGCTGCCCACTTGGTCTGGTTTGGCATTACTGGTGAAGTTCACCTGCGCTGCGACCCACTCGCCTTGATTATAGAAAGAAGGAATAGGGCCGTGGCAGAACCCATTCGGGTACTTACCTTTGCGATCTAGTAAATCCAGCGTTAGCGTCGCACCAGAGTAATCAATATTTAGGCGACCAAATGATTCTACCCAGCGTCTCAGAGATTTTGAGAACGGCACGTATGGGTCAAGGTCACGCATAACGTCACCCGCGAATGAGTAAACAAAGTTGTAGCCTGCTAGTGCGCTTGCGCCTTTCTCTTTCGCCAAGTTTTCTAAGCTGTTTAGATGCGCATCTCGCGTGCGTTGTTCGAAATCTTCCAAAATCTCGAATAGCTGTTCAGAGCTCATCTTTTCCGTTTTTTGCACGGAGTAATCAAAGAAAGTCGCATAACCGAGTGAGCGAGCGAACTGGTTGCGCAGTTTGATCAGCTCTATAAAGCCGTTTTGCAGTAGCCATTGTTCAAGGTTCAGCAACGCTTGATGAGCCGATTGGCGAACTTCTTCATGATTGCTGGTGCGAATGGTTGAGCTTAATACGGGTAGTGAACCTTCTACTTGCTCGCCGTTCTCATCGGTAAATGTTTGTACGTGGTTCTGTTTTTTCTCGAAGAGCTCAGCTTCAAAGGCAATGAGCTGATTTTTCAACGCTTGTGCTTTTTCGCCCTCGATAGCGTGAGATTCAAACATCGCCAGCCAACCAGATAGACCCGTAATGGTTTGTTGTTTCTCTTGTGGGTCGGTAATTGAGTCCGCGGCTTCAAGCTGTTGTTTGATGGCAGTAATTTGCTCGGCGTTGCTTAAAAAGCTTGTCCATGCCGTTTGTGCTTGCGTCGAGCCATCATGGTCATCGCTGATCCCCATGTAAGTTTCCCAAAAGAAATCTTCTTTGGTGCGGTGAATCGCAAGGTAACGTTGATTGAGGTCGTTGAGATAATCCGTTGCGGTCATTTTGATCCTTCAAATGGTTTCGTTATGTAGACAGTTGATTATTGCACGCTTGGTCGCGAGAAAGGAACGCTAATCTCATATGTCGATTTTGCATCGCGTAAAGGTGATTTTACTATTTGTTTACATTTGGGTGAGTTAATAGGAGTTATGAGCTTGCAGTGTTAAGACTGGTATGGAGTTTACAGTTTATTAAGTAATTAATCTGCGGTGCGCTATCGATGATCCTTATCAGGTGTAATAAGATTTCCATATCGTGGCGATACAGTTGGAAACGATATGATAAATAAGACAAAAGTTACGTTATTGGCGGTAGGTACGATTTTAGTTGGATGTTCCACAGTCGCGCCACCAAGAAATGATGCGGTTGAAAGCATTCAACAAAAGTGTTCTGTGATTTTAAGCAATGATGTTGCGGGCGATCAGCGCTGGCAGACGTACAACGGCTTGCTTGTAGAATATGCCGTGCATGGCGTTAAGAGTCAGGTACAACTGGAACGTTTTGAAGCGTTTATGCAGAGAGTGCAAGATGATGAGTCTGGACAGTTAGTTACAGAGTTGATTGAGGTCACCGACTGGGGATGCTCAAACGGCAATTATCTTGAAGAGATGAGCTTGTTTATTCAAGAAGTTCAAAAGTAAAAAACCGAGCGTTAAGTCGCTCGGCTTTTCTGTTTGTGGAACGCTTTTGTACGCTGGTTCGTCAGGACGTTTACTCCTCTGGATACTCGCCCATACCTTGCGTTTTACCTTCCGCTTTCCAATGCTCTCCAGGAGCAAATGCTTCATCGCATAAATCTACGGTGTAGCCCATTTCTGTGATTTCCTTCAAAGTGAGGTTATCAGCAATATTTGCAACTTCCCCCGATTTATTCCGTAACTCCATGTTGATCTCTCCTCTGTAGGTAGACGAGTGGCATCAATGCACAGTGAAGAATGCATTGGTAACCTTTGTTCTAAGTATATAACCCGCTGCTAAAAATGAAGGTTTAATCCACTTTTTAAATATGGGTAATTGGATAATGCTTTGAGCTGCTTCCGTTATTTAGAACCGCAGCATCGCGATAGTTTGCCATTTGTGATTTATTGAGTGATTAAACGGTCAATTTGGAAACTCGAAATGGTGATTCTCGACCACGCTTTAGCACAACAAATTGTTGATCGAACCATGTCCATCATTGGTCACAATGTGAATGTGATGAACTCGGCAGGCATCATCATTGGCAGTGGCGACCCTAAACGTGTTGGGCAAGTGCATGATGGCGCGGTACTGGCGCTGAATCATGGCGATTCGCTAGAGCTTAATGAGCAGCAATGTTTGACGTTGCAGGGTGTCAAACCCGGTATCAATATGCTGTTGAAATTGCATGGTGACGTGGTCGGTATTGTTGGTGTCACAGGCGAGCCGGAGAAAATCCGAGATTTTGCCAAACTGGTTAAAATGACCGCTGAATTGACAATCGAGCAAGCCGCGCTGGTGGAAAAATTTCAGTGGGACAGACGTCATCGCGAAGAGTTTATTCTGGCTTGGATCAATGGGAAATTGACCGATGAAGAGCTGAAAGATTGGGCGATGCGTCTTTCTATCGATGTTACTCAACCACGGGTGGCAACGGTGATTGAAGTCTCGACGCCGTCGGCCTCAAAAAGCATGAAGAGTGTGCGCAATATTGTTGAACTGCTTGAATACCCAGAGCGTAACAACCTAGTTGCGATTGTCTCGGTGAATGAAATTGTGGTGTTGAAACCGTGTCATTCCGCCAAGCAGTGGGATAGCCAAGTTGAAAGTGAGCGCATTGATAAGTTGATGTCGCGTTTAAGCGATCACGATTCGCATACGTTTCACATTGCGCTAGGGCAGCTGTTTAATGAGCCTAAAGATGTCGCGTTGTCATACCAAAGCGCGAAGCAGGTATTAGCCATTGGCAAGCAGTTCTACCCAGAGAAACGTAAGTACCTGTTCGATGAACTTCGTTTGCCTGTTTTGTTAGCGCCGTTGGCGGATATTTGGCAAGGTGAACAAATTATTGATGGTGTGAAACGGTTGAAAGAGAAAGACAAATCTGGGCAATTATTGAAAACCCTAGATGCACTGTTTGAATGCAATGGCAATGTAACAGAATGCTCTAAAATGCTGTTTATTCACCGGAACACTCTGCGCTATCGGTTAGAGAAAATCACCGAGATAACAGGGCTACCAACTACCAATTTTGTGGGGTTAGCGGAGCTTTATATTGCGACTCGGCTCTCAAAAATGTCGTGATATTGTGCATCTGCACAATACGCGTCATTTTTTGACCACATCATTTGTCACTCCGCCTAAAGGAATTCTAAAGCAAACGATTAATAATTCATGCGTCCCTACATGTTGAGTGAGCCAACACGGACTCGCTCAGCAAAATAAGAATAAATGGAGTTATCATGAACCTTATATTAATCCTGCTCGGGGTGATCGCATTTATTGTGCTCACGACCACCAAATTCAAATTACATCCCTTTTTAGCGCTGATCATCGCGGCGTTCCTTGCGGCATTTGCTTACGGCTTACCGGCAGATAGCATTGCCAAAACCATTGCTTCTGGCTTTGGCGGCATCCTTGGTTACATTGGTTTGGTTATCGTTTTAGGTACTATCATTGGTGTTATTTTGGAAAAAAGTGGTGCGGCGATCACCATGGCCGATACGGTCATCAAAGTGTTGGGTGAGCGTTTCCCAACATTGACCATGAGTATCATAGGTTACATCGTTTCTGTTCCGGTATTTTGTGATTCAGGCTTTGTCATTCTGAACTCGCTCAAAGAATCACTCGCGAAGCGTTTAAAAACCTCAAGCGTTGCGATGAGTGTGGCGTTGGCAACTGGCCTATACGCAACGCACACGTTTGTGCCGCCAACTCCTGGCCCGATTGCCGCTGCGGGTAACTTAGGCCTGGAATCTAACCTTGGTTTAGTGATTGGTGTGGGTGTGTTTGTTGCAGCGGTTGCGGCGTTAGCGGGGATGTTGTGGGCGAACCGATTCCAACATGTTGAACCAGATGGCATTGAAGCCGCAGAAGAAATTCAGCAAGACTGGCAAGCACTCAAAGCGTCTTACGGCAAATTGCCAACGGCGAGCCAAGCATTCGCTCCTATTTTTGTTCCTATCTTATTGATCTGTTTTGGCTCTATCGCGAAATTCCCAAGCCTACCGCTGGGCGAAGGTTTTGTGTTTGATGTTCTGACTTTCTTAGGACAGCCACTAACGGCATTGGTGATTGGCCTGTTCCTTTCTGTTCGCCTACTCAAGTCAGACAACAAGATTGAAGAATTTGGCGAGCGAATCAGCCAAGGTATTACGGCTGCTGCGCCTATTCTTTTGATTACCGGTGCGGGTGGCGCATTTGGCGCGGTATTAAAAGCAACGCCGCTAGGTGAATACTTGGGTACGACGCTATCGGCGCTGGGCGTGGGTATTTTCATGCCATTTATCGTTGCGGCTGCGCTAAAATCGGCGCAAGGTTCGTCAACGGTTGCACTGGTGACCACATCGGCTTTGGTTGCGCCTATGCTTACGCAATTGGGGCTCGATTCAGAAATGGGCCGCGTATTAACGGTGATGGCGATCGGTGCAGGTGCGATGACGGTTTCTCATGCAAACGACAGTTTCTTCTGGGTAGTTTCGCAGTTTAGCCGCATGTCGGTGGGCTTAGCGTACCGCGCGCAAACCATGGCTACGCTCGTTCAAGGTGTCACGGCAATGGCATTGGTGTACATTTTGAGCCTCGTTCTCTTATAAGTCTCTGGAAGTACGTATGAAAGTGGTAATTGCACCTGATTCATTTAAAGAAAGCTTAACCGCCAAACAAGTGAGCGAGGCGATCAAAACGGGTCTTGCTCGCGTATGGCATGATGCTGAGTTTGTTACGGTTCCGGTCGCAGACGGTGGCGAAGGCACGGTTCAATCTTTGATAGATGCAACTCAAGGCGAACAAGTCTTCACAACAGTGACCGCGCCATTAGGGAATGATGTTGAAGCGTTTTATGGCATCCTCGGCGACGGCGAAACCGCAGTTATTGAAATGGCGGAGGCCAGTGGGCTGCACCTTGTGCCGAGTGACGCTCGCGACCCAAAACTGACCAGTAGCATTGGTACTGGACAGCTGATCAAACACGCGCTAGACAGAGGCATTCAACGCTTAATCATTGGTTTGGGCGGCAGCGCTACCAATGATGGTGGCGTGGGCATGTTGACCGCGTTGGGGGTGGCGTTTCTTGATGAGTCTGGTCATGCAATTACCCCAAATGGAGGCGGGTTAGCGGCGCTTGCGTCCATCGATATTTCTGGTCTTGACCCTCGTTTAGCAACTTGCGAAGTGTTGGTAGCGTGCGATGTTGATAACCCACTCTGTGGTGACAAAGGCGCGTCGGCTATCTTTGGCCCGCAAAAGGGAGCGACCGTATCAGACGTCACTCTGCTCGATAACGCATTGCGCAAGTTTGGCGAGTTGACGGAACAAGCGACGGGTAAGCATGTACTGACTCGTGAAGGGGCGGGTGCTGCTGGTGGTATGGGCGCGGCCTTGCTCGGGTACACGCCAGCACGTTTGCAACCGGGAATTGAGATTGTGCTTGAAACGGTCAAACTTGCTCAGCATGTTGCGGATGCGGATATCGTATTTACAGGCGAGGGTCGAATCGATCATCAAACCGCACATGGCAAAACGCCGATGGGCGTTGCTCAGGTCGCCAAGCAGTGTAATTTACCAGTCATTGCATTAGCAGGCTGTGTGGGCGACAACTATCAGGCGGTTTATGAGTGCGGCATTGATGCGGTGTTTGCTTGTGTACCAAGGGCGATGAGCTTACCTGAGGCCATGAAAGAGGCCGACGTCAACGTTGCTAACTTAGCCGAAAACGTCGCGAGAATGTGGCAAATTAAGTCGCACTGAAGGCGATGACGATATGAAAAACTCCACCTTTGCGTGGAGTTTTTTGTTGTTACCTGTTTGCGTGTGTAGGCATAAGTTCATTTAGCAAGAGCGAGTTAACAGGCATGCTTTGCTATCAATTTTGCCAGTGTTTGCATCGCTTGACTCCAATCGGTTTCATGACCAAAGTTTGCCACGCTGAGGCGTACGCAATGCCGATATTGCCCTTGAGTGCCAAATACGGTGCCGGGAAGTAGGCTGATTCTGTGCTTATTGCATGCTTGATACAACGCATAGCTGTCCGTGTCTTCGGGCAGTCGCAACCAAAGCAAGAACGAACCTTGCACGGCGTTGATCTGGTATCGATTTTTTAGAGGTTCGTATTCATCCAAGTATTGATGAAGCATCTGGATAAATCGGCGCATGTTGTTTTGATAAACCCGACCCATTCGCGCAGTATGCGTTCGATACTTGCCTGACGTTAGAAACGTTGCCACGGCGGATTGCATCAGGTTCAAACTGCCCATGTTCTCACACAGTAGATATTGCTCAATTTGATCTCGATATCGCCCCGCCAACATCCAACCAATTCTCAAACGCGAATCGAGCGTTTTGGATAACGAATTCACGTAAATTACGCGTTGCTTGTCATCGAGCAATCTCAAGCTTGGTAACGGCTTGTCATAGCTTAACCCGCCAAACACATCGTCTTCGATAATAGGAATATTGCCAGATGCCAAGAGCAATCGCTGGCGCTTTTCTAGCGGCATCATGGCACCAGTTGGATTGGTGAAGTTTGGCGTTACGATGATCGCTTTTATGTCCCATGTCGCCATTGCTTTTGCTAAGGCTTCGGGGTACATGCCGTCGCGCGGGCAACTCGGAATTTCCACCGCTTTGAGGCCGAGTGATTCGAGCATCAATAAGTTGCCAAAATAGCAAGGGGACTCCACCGCGACGATATCGCCTTTTTGTGTCGTTGCGCGCAGCGCTAGGCTAATGGCTTGTTGCGCGCCGTGCGTCACCATGATCTCATCCAACTTGGCTGGCGTGCCCAAATCTTGCGTGATTTTCGCCAGTTGTTTGATTAAGAGGTGATCACCGGGGGGTAATTGGTAATGGCTCGGTACATGCGTTTGCTGGCGGCTGTGGCGGCCGATCTCGGCGTACAAGCTTTTGATCGCGGGGGAGTCAATGTTTGGGTGGGCAGAACCGGTAGGCAAACGCTCTTGGTATTCAGGATAAGTAAGGATTTCTTTGCAGATCGAGAGCAAATCCACGCGAGTCGGATCCGGAATTGAGCGAGAGGTCGGCAAGGCGACTTTAACTCGATAACCCGATTTGGGTACCGAGTAAACCAAGTTTTGTGCTTCCAGCTCTTGATACGCACGAATCACTGTATTTTTACTGACGTTTAATTCTTGGCTCAACGAGCGAATGGAGGGCAGTCGATCATCCGCCTGATAAACGCCACCATTGATGGCTTGTTTGAGGTGTTTTTCCACCACGAGGTACTTATTCCCTTCACCGCTTCCCAATAAATCTGTACCCATAAAAACACTTCCATCTGTCACTTTTTGAAAACACTGTACCTAATTACATTAGCAGTATCTCAAAACATAAAACAAGCGTGAGTGAGGCGATCATGTTAATCCGAGCCATCCCTTTTGTATTTGTCATCCTTTGGGCTTCTGGATTCGTTGGTGCGCGTTTTGGTTTGCAATATGCCGAGCCAGCGACACTACTTTCTATCCGTATGGCATTCAATGTCTTATTGTTTTTGGTTCTTGTGGCGGTATTGCGTAGAAGGTTGCCGACAGGAAAAGATTTTTGGCACAGCTGTGTGGTTGGTGCGTTGATCCACGGTTTCTATCTGGGCGGTACTTATTTCGCTATCGCCTTGGGTATGCCTGCTGGGTTGAGTTCGTTGCTGGTGGGTATTCAACCGATTTTAACCGCGGCTTTGCTGGTGGCGTTTGTTCGTGAGGAGTTTAAGCCCTCGCAATGGCTGGGTTTGGCTCTTGGTTTTGTCGGTATCGCTATGGTGTTGATGGGCAAAATGGAGTGGCAATCCGAGCAGCATAAAGTGTTGGCCATTGGTTTGTGTTTGTTGGCTTTGGTTGGTATCACGCTAGGGACACTTTATCAGAAAAAACATTGCCAAAAAGTGGATATGGTGGGTGGTGCGACGGTGCAATATTTGGCCGCGCTCGTCATGTTTCTGCCCGTTGCGATGCAGTTTGAAACCATGCAAGTGCAGTGGGAACTGGAGTTTATTTTGACCGTGTTGTGGTTGGTCGTCGTGCTCTCTTGTGTAGCTATTCTACTGCTGCTGTACATGGTTAAGAACGGTGCTGCATCGAGCGTAGCTTCTGTATTCTACCTGGTGCCGCCAACGACGGCGATTCAGGCTTGGCTCGCGTTTGGAGAGTCATTTGATTGGATGGGGATTTCTGGTTTCGTACTGGCAGCTACGGCGGTGTATTTGGTGGTTAAAAAGCCGGATCTGACGATAAAGAAATCGATTCAAACAGAATATACCTAAATTGGGTAGGGACATTTGCGTATCAGTGGGTACAATCTGCTTCATCTTAATCCGTGGAGCAGAATGATGAAGGTAAAGCCAGATCGAATGACCGCCATGCGTAGCATCATCGAGCAAGTAAAAGCGGAACTACCAATTTATGAACCAGAAACGTTTGTATGTGGACCAGAAGGGCAGTGCATTGGCTGTCCGAAGAAATTGTTGGAAATGGTCGATTCAGAAGTCACTTATTGGGAGTCAGCCATGGAGCGCGGCATTGTTCCGCAGTTCGATGAGATTCGTCGTTTTGGCAAAATGTGCACGAATGTTCGTCGTGGTCTGGTGCGAAATAATGTGCCTTTACTCAGTAACTAGAGAGTAAAAACCGTCTAATATCTGACACATAGCGTCGTTTTGTTACACTGCTCTTTGGCTGCTGTTCTCAAGTTTGAGTGGTGTTTGTCTCTTCTTACCCCTTAAGCCTTTAATCGTAAGAAATTGGCGATATATTGGCTCGGTCTCACATGGATGTGGGGCTATTGTCTTGGGCTAGTTGAGATAAGAAACGTGAAATCAAAGGGATTTACGCTGATGGAAATCACCATAGTGCTTACCACTTTGGCTTTCATCGCATTAGCTGCTTTACCAGTACTACTCGATATTCATCGCCAAGCATACGCTGCGATGCTGCACAGTTCTCAGTCTTCTTTGGGTACGGCTCTCAAATTCTTTCATGCTCAATCAGTGATTGATAACGCTTACGGCCAAGAGCACGTTCACTACATTGACCGACATGTCAAAACACGCAAAGGCATGCCAGAAGCGAGTGCCGATAGTATTCGAGCTTTGTTAGAAATCGATCTACCAGCCAGAGGTTATTCGAAAATTGACGTGCCGTGCAAAGGCAGTGATTTTTGCATCATCGGTCAGCAGCACCCAAACAGTGCTCATTTTGTCGCTATTCCTGATTATCAGTTCTTAGATAAATCGGGTGTTGATCGCGTGGTGTACATTTGGCCGCAAGGTTACACACTGGCAGAAGAAGCATGCTATTTCTACTACGTGAATCAAGCCTCTAACGATTCAATTGTTCGAGGGCATGTGACGCAAGGGTGTTAACCCCGAATAAGTGTTGCGAACAACGGTTATCGTGACTCTACAAATCTGGGTTTTTCGAAGGGCTTTGCGCTTTATACAATACCATTTTTTGACTCATCAAGACTTTACCATTTGGCAAGGTCACTTCCCCAAGTTCCCCCTGATGTTCAAATCCAAACCGTTCATATAAAGCAATCGCTGGTGTGTTGGTTGTGTATACGTAGAGTGCGATTTGGTCGTAACCAAATTCCCAACCACGTGCGATCGCGACTGCCAATAGTTTCCGCCCCAATCCTTTGCCTCGGTAGTTTTTGTCGATGTGAATACCAAGAATACCGACGCGAAGGCGTTGCCCTCTTTCGTAACCGCACATCTCAGCTGGGTAGATTTCAACACTACCGATAAGTTTTTGGCGGTCAAACGCGACAAACTGAGGGATGGACTCGTTTTCCACACGTTGCAGGATTCTGCGAAGCGTTGCGTTATCGGGTGCAGGAGAAATCAAAAATTCCCCTTCGGAGTACACTCGATTCCACAGCGCGGTGAAGCGCGCGATATCGCTCACCTTGATGGATCTGATTTGCATTCATCTTCCTTGATTAGTGCAGGTTAGTAACGGTTAGGGGATAAGCTCAGATAAACAACGAATTTGGTTAGGAATGGCTTCGGCTGGTGCATCAGCGCCCGTTGGGTTAAACCAAATTGTGTTTACGCCCGCTTTCATCGCAGGGTAAATATCTTTGTGAGGTAAATCGCCAACCATGGTTATTCCACTCACGTTAACCCCTAACTGTTTTGCGATGGCGAGATAAAACTCAGGTTGGTTTTTAGCGATACCGAGGTTGGCAAAACAAAAATAGCCATTTAAGTATTGGTCTAAGTCGACGCGAACAAATGCACGCTGAACCTCTTCCATGTTGGAATCAGATGCACTGGTCGCAATGTAGATGGGATGATTTTGGGAAAGTATTGCCAGTGTTTCTCTGGCTTGAGGAACTGCTTCTACGTGTTCCCAATCGCACATTTTTCCTTGTGCGTGAGGGAAATCTACCATCAAGGTGTTCCCCCAATCGAAAAGATAAATCATGTTCGAATCTCCTTATCCGCACATCATATCGTCTTTTTCTAAAATCAGGGGGGTAAATTGCATCGATAAATGCGATTTAGGTGGGTTTAGTCGTGAAAAGCGCTTAATTGTCGTTATCGTTACAAATGTTTCAGCATAATGCGTGAGTTAGTTTTAAAACCTTGATTATCGTAAAAGCGCTGTGCTGGCTGATTGAATTCCATCACTTCCAATCGAACTTGTGTGGCATTGGCATCGCGCGCCCATTGCTCACAGGCTTGGAGCAGTTGGCGGCCGATTCCTTGCTGCTTTTGCGCTTCATCGACAACAATTGTTCCCACGCGACAAATTGGGTCTTTGATCAGAAAACTGACGGTGTCGTTTTGGGTGATCATCGCGGTTAAGAAGCCGAGAATTTGCTGTTCGCGTTCGGCAATCAAAAAGAGTCGCTCTTTGTTCTCTAGTGCTTGTGCAAGAAATTCTCGATCAGCTTCTGATGGCGCAACAAAGGCTTCTGGCGCATTCGCAAAATGCAGTGAATTAATTTGAAAATTAAGCTGAAAAATTCCGTCTAAATCATCGGGAATCGCTTGTCGGATATGGACTTGCATTCTATCTGCCCCCTGCAATATCGATAAATGATCCTGTGACATAAGAGGCTTCGTCATTTAATAGCCAAGCGATCGCATTTGCTACTTCTTCTACCGTGCCACCGCGTTTAAGAGGAATTTGAGGGCTGAGTCTATCTACTCGGTTTGGTTCTCCGCCGTCGGCATGCATATCAGTGTAAATGAAACCAGGTCGAACGCCATTGACGCGAATATTGCGCTCTGCCAACTCTAGCGAGAGCCCTTTAGTTAAGGTATCCATCGCGCCTTTTGATGTGGCGTAATCGACATACTCAAATGGCGCGCCTGAGCGCGACGCTCCAGAGGAGACATTCACAATTGCACCGCCTGCACTGAATCGCCTCGCCGCTTCTCGACAGCAGAGAAAACAGCTATTCACATTGGTGTTCATTACTTTCTGAAAGCGTTCCAAGCTAATTTCTGACAAAGGCGATTGAGTAAATAGGATGCCAACGTTGTTGACCAAGTGCGTCACTGCACCAAATTCACGTTCTGTTTCATCAAACAAGGAGAGCACTTGCTTCTCATCGGCTACGTCTGCGGCGATGGCAATCGCTTTGCCACCGTTTGCTTGTATTTCTGCCACAACTTGGTCGGCGGCCTCTTGCTGAGTGCGGTAATTAACGCAAACGCGATAGCCTTGCTCGGCCAGCTTTTTCGCCGCTGCGGCTCCAATACCTCGGCTTGCGCCGGTAATGATGACTACTTTATTCAAAATACGTCCTTATTTATGTAGTGAGTAGATTTTATCGGCGTAGGGTTTGCCACCAATTTGGTATGCGTCTGGAATGACCTCAATGAGTTCGAAACCACATTTTATCAGGACACGCTCTGACGCAATATTGCCTTCAGTGACCGTCGCGGAAAAGTGGTTGATGTTATGTGTCGAGGTTGCCCAATATAGAAGCGCTTGAAGAGTTTCTGTTCCAAACTGTTGGCCATGAAATTCCGGCAAAAGTAAGTAACCTACCTCTGCCTTACCGTTTTCAATAGCAAAGCCAGTGATGCCGATGGGTTGTTCAGATTGCTTATCGAGTATTACAAGGCAAAGCCAATGCTGGCAATTTGGGGTCCATGGTAATAATCGCGAAGCAAATTTTTCTCTTATTTCTGTTTCGCTGGGACGATCGAAACAGAGCGCAATAACCTCTTGTTCGGAGAGTAATCGTTGAAAGAGTTCCCAGTCACTGGCTTTGATGGGTCTTAATTGGCTTCTGTGCGTCTCGATATAAACGGACATGCGTGTCCTTACTGCATCAATGTGGAGATTCAGTCTCTCATCCTCTTACCTGTTTAATCAAATAGTTGCATCCATAAAAGTGATTTATGTGGTGAATAGTTGGCTAGGTAATGGATTATTGCCATATATTCATCTTTGAGATGTAAATAACAAAATTTCATACTTGAGGCATACAGAGCAACACGGAAATGATGTGGATCAAGAGAGGACTACCCATAAAGTAGTAATTTGCGACCTATAATTACATTTTATTTGGAAGTGTTGCTAATTATGTCAATAAAAAAACGATATGTTGCACTGCTGGTTGCTGCCGGCATTGGTGTGGGCTGGTTAACTTTGGGGGGGAGTGCGGCAGTAATGCATTACACCTCAGATACTGAATTTTGTCTCTCGTGCCACTCTATGGAAACCCCTTACAAAGAGTACCAAGGCTCAGTGCACTTCAGTAATGCGAAAGGCATTCGCGCGGAATGTTCTGACTGTCATATTCCTCAAGAACCAATGGATTACCTGATCACCAAAATTCGCGCGTCGAAAGACATCTACCATGAATTTGTGACAGGTAAGATCGACACGCCAGAGAAATATGAAGCACATCGTAAAGATATGGCTGAAACGGTATGGGCTCAGTTCCGTGAAAATGATTCAGCGACGTGTCGTTCGTGTCATGATTTCGATGCAATGGAAGAGTTTGAGCAATCACGTGATGCGGCGAAGATGCACGCTTACGCGAAAGCAAACGATCAAACGTGTATCGATTGTCATAAAGGTGTGGCGCACTTTGCACCAGAAGCAGAGCTAGACAGCAAGGCATTTGAAACGTTGATGAGCTTCACCACAAAAACATCACCTAATGCCAAGGTTGTTTACCCTGTGACTGAAATCGCAATGGGTGAGATGGGTAAAATTAACCCAACGACGAAGTTGGAAGTAATCAGCTCTGAAGGCGACAACCGCACTGTTAAGTTGAACGCATTCCAAATGAAAGGCGCAGAGCAAGTGCTTTACATGGGAGAAGGTCAACGTGCCATCGTTGCAACGCTAACAGAGCAAGGCCAACAAGCGCTTGAAACTGGTGAATTTGAGGCAGATGTTTACGGCAACGAATGGCGCGCGGTTTCTCTAACTGGCGCTATTGATTCTCCAGTTGTTGACACGCTTGAACCAGTATGGTCATACGCAGAAGAGTTGGACAACGTTTACTGTGCAACTTGTCACGCGAAAATTCCTTCAAATCACTTCACAGTGAATGCATGGGGACCGGTAGCGAAAAGTATGGGTGATCGAACTGATATTTCAGCCGAGAACCTAGAAATTCTAACCAAGTTCTTCCAGCACCACGCGAAAGATGTGGTTGGTCACTAACGATAAATAGAAGGATAAGATTATGACTAATATGACCCGTCGCGGATTTCTAAAAGGCACTGGTATGGCGGCTGGTGCAATGGCATTCACTTCATTTGCACCTATGTCTGTTGCGTCTTCTAATGCTCGCGGCAAAGGCATTCTAACGGCGGGCCGCATGGGCCCAATGCTGTGTGAAGTGCAAGACGGTAAGCTGGTTTCAACCACGAATGCATTGCCACAAACGGTATCAAACAGCCTACAAAGCACCGGTCCTGACCAAGTGCATACTAAAGCGCGTGTTAAGTACCCAATGGTTCGCAAAGGTTACTTGGCAAACCCATTAGCTCCCGAAGGCGTTCGCGGCAGCGATGAATTTGTACGGGTGTCTTGGGATGAAGCTTACAAGCTAATCCACAAACAGCACATGCGAATTCGTAAAGAATATGGCCCGGCTTCTGTGTTTGCAGGCTCTTACGGCTGGCGTTCAAGTGGCGTGCTGCACAAAGCACAAACCTTGCTGCAACGTTACATGAGCATGGCGGGTGGCTATTCAGGCCACTTGGGTGACTACTCAACGGGTGCTGCGCAGATCATCATGCCGCACGTTGTGGGCTCTATCGAAGTGTACGAGCAACAAACCACGTACCCAGTGGTATTAGAGCACAGCGATGTGGTTGTGCTTTGGGGCTTAAACCCAATCAACACTCTAAAAATCGCGTGGAGCTCAACAGACTGTGCTGGTCTTGAATTCTTCCATCAATTGAAAAAATCAGGCAAGACGGTTATTGCGATTGACCCAATTCGTTCTGAAACCATCGAGTTCTTTGGCGAGAATGCGGAGTGGATTGCTCCTCACCCAATGACCGACGTGGCAATGATGATGGGTATCGCACACACCTTGGTGAAACAAGGTAAGCACGATAAAGCCTTCCTCGATAAATACACCGCAGGTTACGACAAGTTTGAAGCGTACCTGATGGGCGAAGAAGACGGCGTAGAAAAATCAGCAGAATGGGCATCACAAATCTGTGGCGTACCTGTGAAGCAACTTGAGCTACTGGCTGACATCTTCAGTAAAAACCGCACCATGCTGATGGCGGGTTGGGGCATGCAGCGCCAACAATACGGTGAGCAACGTCACTGGATGCTGGTTACACTGGCAACGATGTTGGGTCAAATCGGTTTACCGGGCGGTGGTTTTGGTTTCTCTTACCACTACTCAAACGGTGGTAACCCTGCTCGTGATGCTGGAGTACTTCCTGCGATTTCGGCATCGCTAGGTGGCGGCTCTTCTGCGGGGAACGACTGGGCGGTGTCTGGCGCGGTGCAAAGCTTCCCTGTGGCACGTATTGTTGAGGCGTTGGAAAACCCAGGTCAATCCTACCATCATAACGGTCATGAACTGACGTTCCCGGACATCAAGATGATTTGGTGGGCCGGTGGTGCGAACTTTACTCACCACCAAGACACCAACCGTTTGATTAAAGCGTGGCAAAAGCCTGAACTGATCGTGATTTCAGAGCCTTACTGGACGGCGGCTGCGAAGCATGCGGACATTGTTCTGCCAATCACCACATCGTTCGAGCGTAACGACTTAACGATGACGGGTGACTACAGTAACCAACACTTGGTGCCAATGAAGCAAGTGGTTGAGCCGCAAGGTGAAGCGCGTAATGATTTCGATGTATTCGCGGACATGGCAGAGATGCTAGCTCCGGGTGGCCGTGACGTATACACCGAAGGCAAAACCGAAATGGAATGGCTGTACGGCTTCTACAAGGCGGCGCAACAAGGTGGCCGTGGCTCTCGCGTAGCAATGCCGAACTTCAGCAAGTTCTGGGAAGATAACCAACTGATCGAGATGAAGTGGAACGAGAAGAACGCACAGTTTGTTCGTTACGCGGATTTCCGTGAAGACCCGATCATGAATCCACTCGGTACACCAAGTGGTAAGATCGAAATCTTCTCGAAAACCATTGAAGGTTATCAGTTGGAAGACTGTCCTCCACACCCAACGTGGATGGCACCAACCGAGTACACTGGCAATGCAAAAGATGGCGAGTTGCAGCTAATGACCGCGCACGCCGCGCATCGTCTACACAGCCAGTTTAACTACGCGAAGATTCGCGAAGAGTACGCAATTGCAAACCGTGAACCTATTTGGATTCACCCTGAAGATGCGAAAGCGCGTGGTATTAAAACGGGCGATCTAGTTCGTGCGTTTAACAACCGTGGCCAAGTATTGGTCGGCGCAGAAGTGACTGACCGAATCAAGCAAGGTTCAGTGTGTGTTCATGAAGGCGGTTGGCCGGATCTGGATCCGAAAAGCGGCATTTGTAAGAACGGCGGTTGTAACGTGTTAACGTTGGATATTCCGACCTCTCGACTTGCAAACGGCTGTGCGGCAAACTCCGCACTGGTTCGTATTGAAAAATACACTGGCCCAGAATTAGAACTAACAGCGTTTGAACCACCAAAAAATGGCTAGACAAAAGTAGCGCTTTAAAGCAAGAAGCCAGCGAATCGCTGGCTTCTTTTTTATCTAGTAATCGTTCACATTAGCGCGAAGCAAGAGAAACAAATGGCATCTGTTTCTTAATTTGAAATGTCGGGAGTAAAGTAAATACAATCGCGACAAACAAGACTGAGCCTATTAAATCTTCAGGGCGATGCATCCCCAGCCATAAGCGGCTATATGCGACGCTCATTCCCCACATCCATAATGACAGTGCAGAGATATAGCACTTGTTCTGTAAGAACAACCCGCCAAAGAAAGCCAAACAAATCGAAACGAAAATCGTATGGCCGGATGGGAAAGAATAGTCTTTCTCGCCTTGCCAATGGCGCGTTCGCCAATCACTGACGTGTTCAGAAATCTGGTTAATTACGTTGGCTTGCTGCTTTGTATCCAACTGATAAAACGCGTCTGGGTGCTCAATCAATTGTTCTGCTGCGAGCAATTCCGTGTAGGGACGCGGGCTTTCTGTCATCAGTTTTAGCCCCGTTTTGCTGGCAAAACCAATCACCAGTAACAACCCTAACATTGAGAGTTTTTGTATCCACTCAATGCGACTTGGTTTAAAGCGAAATAAAGAAAGCAGTAGCAGTGTTAACGTAATTAAAAAGCCTTTGCTACCAGCAGAATCTGTGAGCAAAGTAAAAGTAATACCCAGACTTTCCGGCACCTGTGAAGTGAGATTGTGATAAGAGCCAAACAGCGACATTGGGATGATGCCAAGAACAAACAAGGCGAGCATCATCAATCCATATTTTTTGGTTTTCATTGAGAGCGTTTTGTTTTTATTGAGGGTTATTCAACCACGTGAAAATAAGGGGCTTATCTTACGTTATCTGGCGTGAAAAACTTATCAACGCTCTGTCAATTCGAGCGTGAAAGTGACATTGCAGCTCTTCGTTGTGAAAGGAGAGGTTGTTGAAAGTACTGAAAGGCAAACGCGCTCATCCATAAGCGCTTTGTTCAGGCGTGAGCAAGGTTAGCTCATCAACCCTAATAAATATTCCGATGCGGCTTTTGGATCTTCTGCGTGGCAAATCGCTGAAACCAAAGCTAAGCCATGAACACCAGTGGCGCTGAGTTGCGGAATGTTACTTTCGTTAATGCCGCCAATGGCAACAATCGGCAGTGAAGTCGTCTCTAACGCCATCTTCAAGCCATCAATACCCCAGAACTTCTTGGTGTTGGTTTTGGTCGGCGTCGCGAAGATTGCGCTCAAGCCGATGTAATCAATCGGAAGAGAGTCCGCTTCTGCAAGCTGCTCTTCATTTTCGATGGATAAGCCGAGGATTTTGTTTGGTCCAATCAACTCACGAGCGATAGTTGCGGGCATGTCTGATTGCCCGAGGTGAACCCCATCGGCATCAACTGCCAGTGCAACATCAACGCGGTCATTGATGATCAAAGGCACATTGGTATCTTTAAGGATGTCTTTCACGGCTTGAGCACGTTCGATAAACGCACGCACATCGCCGTGTTTTTCGCGGACTTGTACCATGGTCACGCCACCTTCCACGGCTTTTCTCACAACACGCTTTAGTGTGGTTAAATCTTGTTGGTCATCGGTGACCAAATATAAACGATAGGCGTTCATTTTGTTTCCTTTGGGCCTCTCATCTACAGGGAGTGAGAGGCCGGTATTTGTTAGAGAAAGCTTAACTCACTTGGAGTTTTAGGCGTTTTGCCAGTGTTTCTTCATCCAGTTGGTAAAGCTCATCCAACAGGTTCATTTGCAGACTGCCTGGCCCTCGCGCTTGCTCAGCCGCAATTTCACCCACAACGCCCAGTACCGCCGCGGCAGCAAGTCCGGAGTGATCACCAACAGCAGCGAAAGCACCCGTCAGTGCCGTTAGTGTGCAGCCCATTCCGGTTACGTATGGCATCATCTCGTGACCGTTGTTTAGCTGCACAGTTTGCTCTTTCGTGATGATGTAATCAGTCTCGCCAGAAATCACCACACTTGCACCATACTCTGAAACTAAGAAGTTCGCTGCGCCAAGTGCTGCGTCGCTGCTGTCTAACGCATCGACGCCTTTGCTTTGTGCTTGTTCGCCAGCGAGACCGATGATTTCTGAGGCGTTACCACGAATGATCAACTTGTCGGCAAGGCGTGCGATCTCACGTGATGTCTCGGTACGTAGTGAGCTTGCTCCGCAACCGACAGGGTCGAGTACAACGATTTTACCGTTGGCATTGGCTTGCTCTACGGCATAGCTCATGCGCGGTGTCCAAACGCTGTCTAGGGTACCGATGTTGATAACCAGTGCGCCAGCGAACGACATCATCTCTGCCATCTCTTGTTTGGAGTGCGCCATGATTGGAGAAGCGCCGATCGCTAATAGTGCGTTTGCTGTGTTATTCATCACCACGTAGTTAGTGATGTTGACGACTAACGGCTTTTGCTGGCGTACTGCGGTTAATGCTTGGGTGATTTGTTCAATTAACATGAGACTCTCCGATTAATCTTGCTGAGCGTTCAGACCTTGTTGCCAGAATGCTACTTCCATACGCGTTGCGGTTTTGAATACCTGAATCAGGTTTTGACCGCGCTGGCTGTTGATATCAATTTCTGCTAGCAACTGATTAAAGTGTTCTGCCCCTTTTGCGACACCAGATTGGAATTCCTCACCACCGTAGAGGTTGATCCAACTTGCATATGGGTTGCCTTCGATTACGGTCTTTTCATCTTCAATCAGCACCTTACCGATTACGGCATAACCGATGGAGCATGGCGCTAGTGCCGCGTATAGATCAACAAGATCGCCCGTCATGCCAGCATCTAATACGTAACGGGTGTAAGCCACAGTGCCGAAATCTTCTGGCTCGTTTTCTAAGTCGGATTCTGTCAGTCCCCATTGCTCACAGTAAGTCACGTGGTGGGCGATTTCAGAATCGAGCAATGCGTGTACGCTTGGTAGGGCACGGCGCATGTCATCCAAAGTACGTGCTTTGTAGATCGCTAATGCGTAAGCTCGTGCGTACTGCTTTAGGAAAAGAAAATCCTGCTTTAGGTAATGCAGAAAACAAGGCTGAGCCAGAGTGCCTTGCGCCAATTGCTGCACGAAAGCATGCTCAGTGTATTCTTGCCAATCTTGGCGGCAAGCGTCGATCAAATCTTGGTATTTCATTATGAGTATCTCGTTATCAAAAGACCCTAGGCTTAGATCCTAAGGTCAGTAGAATTAGTCAAAGCTCGGTACGTAATCTTTCGCTTTTGGCAGTGTTTCGATGATGTTTTGTGAATACATGAACTGCGCATAATCATCGTAGCGTTTCAGATCTACTGCGGATGGACGAAGAGCGAAACGAGTTAGCGTGTCGTTCCAAGCGCGTTGGTTAAGCTCGTTGTTGAGCGTGTCTGGTGAATAAGCCACGAACTCTTTCCACGACTCTTTTGGATGGTTAACGATGTAAGTGGTCGCTTGCTCTAGTGCTTTGTTGAATGCCTTGATGGCTTCTTTGTCGTAGTTTTTTGCATTGGCTACGAAGACTAACTCGTCATACGCTGGCACGCCGTGTTCTTCAGGGAAGAAGGCCTTAGCTTTATAACCTTCTAGTGCCAGTTGGTTGGTTTCGAAGTTACGTAGACCGCCCCAAATCGCATCCACCTTGCCAGACGCAAGAGACGAAGACAGCGCCCAACCTACGTTGATGATTTGTACGTCAGAAAACTTCACGTTCTCTTGCGCAAGCATGGTGCCGATTGTCGCTTCTTCGTTGCCTGCGATCGCAATACCGATCTTCTTGCCTTTTAAGTCGCCAAGGTTTTCATTCTTACCGTTGTCCAACACCATCAGCGTGTTGAGTGGCGTAGCAATCAGAGTCGCAGAGCGGATTAGTGGCAAACCAGCCGCGACATCGATAGTTAGGCTTGGTTGGTAAGAAATCGCCATGTCGACCTTGCCAGCAGCGACCAACTTAGGAGGTGTACTTGGATCTGCCGGCTCTTGAATGTTGACCTTCAAACCTTGCTCTTTGAAGTAACCACGCTCTTTGGCAATCACGATAGGACCATGGTTTGGATTGACGAACCAATCCAACATCAGTGTCATCTCTTTTTCAGCAGCAAGCACGTTGGTTGATACCACTGAAGCGAGTAGAGCAGCAGCGCTCATAAGTTTGTTTTTATTCACGGGGTTCTTCCTTTTCTTTCCCAATTTTCTTTGGTTATTTTCTGTAATTACTTGCTTTCCCAAGGGATGGCTTTTTTCAATAATTTATCGGTGATGAAGTAGAGTGAGATAGACAGCACGGCGAGGATAAACAGCGCCGCAAACATCTCGTCAATGATCATGCGAGCGTTAGCTTGGAGCATCAGATAACCCAAGCCTTCACTTGAACCTACCCACTCACCGACCACTGCTCCAATTGGCGCAATAACGACGGCAACACGAATACCTGAAGCTAACGTTGGTAGCGCGGCTGGCAATTGAATATGACGAAGTAGCTGCCATTTAGACGCGCCCATGGTCTTGGCAAGATCGAGGTAACCTGTTGGTGTATTGCGTAAGCCGTCGTAGCAACATGTCGTGACGGGGAAAAAGATGATGATTGCCGCCATAACAACTTTTGAAGCAATGCCGTAACCCAACCAAAGCATGAGCACTGGCGCGATGGCGAACACAGGGATCGCTTGGCTAGCAATCAGAATGGGCAGTAACCAACGCTTCAGCGGTTCGAACATCAGCATTTGCAATGCGAACAGCAAACCCATTGATAATCCAAGCGCCAAACCAAGTAAAATCTCTTGCGCGGTAACCCAAGTATGTTTGAGCAAGACATCGTAACGAGTGACCAATCTATCCAGCACTTCAATTGGTGAAGGTAAGATGAAGCTTGGCATGTCGAATACCACAACAACCAACTGCCACAATCCCAAGATCACCGCTGTGCTAATGACCAAGCGCAGAGCCGGATGGGTCACGCGTTCTTTTTTACTAATGCGTGCCGAAACGGAGTTGTACTGAGTCATATCACTCATAGTCTTTCTCCAGTTGATCCAAAATCGCTTGTTGTAACGCCGCGCACTCTCCATCGAGAACTCGGGGCGGCTTGGAGTCTGGAACGACCAAGTGCTGAGCTTGCGCAGGTGTGCCTTGCAACACATAGAGTTGGTGAGCTAATCGCACCGCTTCTTGTGGGTCGTGGGTAATCAGAACAACCGTCTTATCTTTCAGCAATTCGGCAGACAAGGTTTGCAACTTATGACGAGTAACCGCGTCCAGTGCAGAGAAAGGCTCATCCATCAGAACTAGAGGCTTGTCTTGCATCAGAGTGCGAGCAAGGGCAACACGTTGTCTCATGCCGCCAGAGAGCTGAGCTGGCTTAGCATCCGCGTAATCGGCGAGTCCCACTTGGCTTAGTAAAGTCAGTGCACGTTGTCTATTTTGCTCTGGTGCTTGCACTTGAGAAAATCGAGAACTGAGGCAGACGTTGTCTAACACATTCAACCACGGTAGCAATAAATCCTGCTGAGCCATGTAAGCGATACGGTCATGCAGTGCAGCGCCATCCGTTGTGATGAGTTCGCCATGCCAGTCAACTTGGTCATCCAGTAGGCCAGCTAAGTAACGCAATATTGTGGTTTTCCCGCAGCCACTGCGACCAAGTAACACTGTCCATTGATTAGCATGAATAGTCATACTCAACCCTGCTAGCGTTGGTGTTTGGCTGTCTTTGTATCGCAGACTAGCATCGGAAAGCTGAATGCCAATCGCGTTAGCGAACATAAGTATGACCCGCAAAAAAGTGGTTCACAGGGCCATGGCCTTTACCTACATCCAATTCATCAGCGTGTGCGATAGCTTGGCTGATGTACTGCTTACCCAGGTGCACCGCTTTGTGTAGGTTGTTGCCTTGGCCAAGATAAGACGCAATGGCGGAAGAAAGTGTACAGCCTGTGCCATGAGTGTTTTTGGTTGGAAATCGCTTGGCGCTAATTAACTCGGCACTGTCTTGCATGATAAGCAGATCGTTGCTGTTTTCATTTTCTTCAAGGTGACCGCCTTTGAGCAGAATAGCTTTGGCGCCAAGCGCACGAAGGTCGGTAATCATATCGTTCATTTCAGATTCTGATTGAGGCATTGGCTTACCCGTCAATGCTGCGCCTTCGGGTAGGTTAGGGGTAATGATGTCTGCGAGCGGAATCAATTCTTCTTTTAAAGTGCTGATTGCCGACTGTTCCAGTAATAGATCGCCGCTGGTGGCCACCATCACAGGGTCAATCACGAGGTGTTTTGGCTGGTATTGTTTAATTTTGTCTGCAACGACTTTGATGATGTTGGAATCTGCCAGCATGCCCACTTTGACTGCAACGATGTTGAGGTCGGTAAATACTGCATCAAGTTGGCTCTCTACATGGTCGAGAGGAATGGGGAAAATCGCAGAAACGCCTTGGGTATTTTGCGAAGTAATCGCCGTGATTACCGAGCAAGCAAAACTGCCGGTTGCGGACATCGCTTTGATGTCGGCTTGAATACCTGCACCGCCACCACTGTCTGAGCCCGCGATGGTCAATACGATAGGGGTAGGCAAGGCTGGCGTGTGATGTGAATGAGGTTGTGATTGCTGCGTCATGGTCGCTCCTACTACAAGACGTATAGGAACTGACTTTGACCGTTGCAGATAGATCGATTTTTCGATCGCTATCGCTTACCTAAGAGGGGCGACGAAAGGCAAAGTGTGCATAGTTCCCTACGTCAGTGCTAACTGAATCAGGTTCAACGGGTCTCGAATTTCGATCTCAGCCAACACTTGTCGTGTGGCCCCCCGACTATTTCGTTCGGATGATAGCAGGACCATTGCGGAAGGGATACGTTTTTTGAGCGTAATTATAATGAGTATTCAATTATGCGAGGTGAGTGATAAAGTAAGCACCTAAATGGTTTGCTGGGTGGAATTTACTAGTGCAACGCTCTGGTGAATGAGCAGAACCTGGAATATTTAATAAATAATCGTGGTCTCGTTAAGCAAGGATTAGCACAAAACAAGGTTAAAAAACTGTTAAAATTTAACGTGTTGCCAATTTAACTTTGTTGAACTTTTTCACAGTTAATTAGGATGGCTAAGACGATCATCGAGCAAGGAGACTTCATGCTTAATTCTGTAACAGCGAAGTCAGTGATCGATCATGCGCTCTTTTTGGGGGCTGATTTCGCTGAACTATTCGTTGAACATCACCAAACCAACACTGTCCAGATCGCATCTGGTGAAGTGGATAAGGTTAACTCGGGTATCGATTTTGGTATCGGTATTCGTCTTTTTTTCGGTCATAAGGTGCTTTACGGTTACACCAACAGCACAGATGAAGCCGAACTAAAGCGCGTAACCTCGCTGCTTGCTGCAAAAGACAAGCGTGAGCAAATCGCGTCAGCGGGTTCTTTGAATTTGAACCGCTACCCAATCCAACATGGTTGCCGCATGCCACTAAGTAAGGATGCTAACCTAGATTCAAAAATCGCGTTTCTATTGAAAGTTGACCAAGCCGCACGTGCTGAGAGTGAGCATATCAGCCAGTTTATTGGCAGCGTGCTTCAGCGTGAACAACAAGTGTCTATCTTCAACTCAGAAGGTCTACACGTTGACGATACTCGTCATTACATCCGAGTTGCTGGTAATACCGTCGCTCAAAAAGGTAATGAGCAGTCTTCTGGTATGGAAGGTCCTGGCGCTCTTGCTGGTTGGGAATTCAGTGAACAGCTTGATGCCAAAGAGCTAGGTCAAACTATCGCGCAACAAGCGTTGGTAAAACTTGGCACGGATGCTTGTCCATCGGGTGAAATGCCAGTGGTAATTGGTAACGGCTTTGGCGGCGTAATCTTCCACGAAGCGTGTGGTCACTTGCTAGAAACCACTTCAGTTGCGAAGAAAGCTTCAGTATTCCACGACAAGATGGGCGAAATGGTTGCTCACACCGCGGTGAACGCAGTCGATGATGGCACCATGACCAACGAATGGGGCTCGATTCACGTTGATGATGAAGGTATGAAGACTCAGCGCACTCAGTTGATCAAAGACGGTAAGCTAACCAGCTTTATGGTCGATAAAATGGGTGGCATGAAGACAGGTTACGAACCTACGGGGTCTGGTCGTCGTCAAAACTACAAGTTTGCACCAACCTCGCGTATGCGTAACACCTTTATCGAAGAAGGCGAGCATTCACTTGATGACATGCTGGCAGGCATCGAGCGTGGTATCTATGCGAAGAAGATGGGTGGTGGTTCGGTTCAACCGGGTACGGGTGAGTTTAACTTTGCTGTTCGTGAAGCTTACCTCATTGAAAATGGCAAAATCACCAAACCTCTGAAAACAGCAACGCTGATCAGCACGGGTCCAAAAGTGTTGAAAGAAATCAGCATGGTCGGCAGAGACATGGCGCTTGCGCCGGGCATGTGTGGTTCAGTAAGTGGTTCAGTACCAACAACAGTCGGTCAGCCAACGCTGAAAGTCGATAACATTCTGGTAGGAGGCGGTAACTAATGAGCCAAGAACAACAACTTCTCAATGCGGTTGATTACGTCCTATCAGAAGCAAAACGCCAAGGTGCAGAAGCGGACGTCATTGTAAACCGCAACAGTAGCTTTTCTTTGAAAGCGTACCAAGGAAAGCTGGATGAGTACAAAGTAAGCTCAAGCCAAGTTCTGGGTGTTCGTGTTGTGAAAGATGCGCGCGTTGCGACAAGCTACTCTGAGTCGTTAGAACAACCAAGCTTAGATTTGATGCTGACTAATGCACTGCAAAGCGCTCGTTTTTCCAAGCAAGATGAACATCAGACCATTAGTTGTGTGAACAGCCAAATCACGACTGACGTGGCTGAGATTGCTCAAGAAGACACAACTTCGGTTGATGAAAAAATTGAACTGTCTCTCGCACTTGAGCAAGGCGTAGTGGCTCTGCCTCACGCTTCTAGCGCACCTTACAATGGTTATAGCGATGGCGAAACACAACTGATCATTGCCAATACTCAAGGCACATTGTGTCAACACTTCGAGCGCTCGTTCACTTGTTACGCGTATACCTTGTTTGAAAAAGACGGCAAACAGTCAATGGCGGGTAGAATGTCACTTGGTCGCCGTTTTGATGAGTTGAATCCAGCTTACTGTATAGAAGGTGGCTACAACCTTGCTCGTGATCTTCTGGAAGGCGCTCCGGTTGCGACAGGTAACTACCCTGCTATTTTCCACATCAATGCGCTAGCAAGTTTATTCGGTGCTTTCGGCAGTGCTTTCTCTGGCGTAAGCGCGATGAAAGGCATTACGCCACTGGGTGACAAGCTTGGTCAACGTGTTGCGAGTGATTTAATTACCTTTACTGATACGGCTTACATGCCAAATGGTATGGCAATCGCGAGTTTTGATAGTGAAGGCTTCGCTACTCAAGATAATGTCATGATTGCTAATGGTGAGTTGAAAACCTTGCTACACAACAGCCAGACCGCAAGTTACTTGGGCGCAGTCTCGACAGCAAGTGCCGCTCGCGGTGCAAAATCGAGCCTAGACGTATCAGCGAATCACAAAGTTATTGCGACGGGTAACAGCAGTGCGTCAGAAGTAAAAGCGGGTGAGTACCTAGAGTTAGTCGAACTTCAAGGTGTCCATTCTGGTGCGGATGCAGTGAGTGGTGATTTCTCATTTGGCGCGAGTGGTTTCTTGTGCCGTGATGGTAAGCGCATTCAACCAGTTCGTGGGATCACGGTAGCGGGTAACTTCTACAATATGCTGCAAGAAGTTGAGGCAGTAGGTGATACTCAGCTAATTAACGATAGCCGAACTTTCTTCTCGCCAGACGTTCGTTTTGCTCGTTTGAGCATTGGTGGTAAGTAAACTTAGCATTACTATAGAAACAAAAAGAGGACTCAATAGAGTCCTCTTTCATTATCTAGCAACGTGTGCGCGAATAACTAGAATTCGCGTATGTCCAACTCATTGTGGATCAATACTACACACTGAGAAGCGAAAAGCATCTTAGGACCTAAGCTGATCTTCTCTGTGCCAAGGCGCTTTAAGCTGTTAAAAGACTTTTTCGGCATCGGTATATGGTCAGTTAGCAAGAAACATGGATTTTCACCAATTTCTGCATCACGAACAAATTCGCCTTTCTTATCCAGCATATATAGTTGGTGATCTTCTGCCAGTTCTTGTACTAGGCGTTCAAAGCTCACTGTACGAACGGTAATACCAGGTTCGACTTCACGAAGTTGCTCTTTACCCATACCAACCGAAGCATCCAAAGCGCGAGCCACTGCTGCAATCAAGGTTGACTCATGGAAGCCGCCAATGTTGGTGATGTCGTTGGAGCGAATAGTAATGGTGCGTGAGAAATCTTTTGTGCTTTCTAAAACCAAGTGAACAACCACATCTTCACGGTGTGATTGAGCAACGAACATCGTGTTCATCATGGTATGAGCAAGAATCTCTGTATGCGCTTCATTACCAACACCTTCTAACAGTGCTTTGCTGGTGGTTGGCGCCGCGCGAGCTCGTAAAACAAAAGAGCGCATGAATTTAGCCTCTATATAGGAAGAGTGAATGCGCGGAAGTATATACCCAAGCAGGGAAGGGATGCGAGTTTAATAGCAAATGTGAACTTACTTACAAAGCTTCGATTGTGGAGCTGGGTGTGCTGGCTAGAATAGGAGGCAACCCTGTTAGGAGTGGTATATGGAAATCAAACAGATAAATAAAGACATTTATAAAAAGAAAGTAAACCTTGTGATTGGCGGTTTTGTTGCGTTGCTCGCCATCTCCTCTCTTGCCTTTAGTACCTTGTTGATTGTTTTGTTTGGCAACACTGAAGTCGTACCAGAACAATCAACGGGCAATTTCCATTGGAATTTGATTGGTGTCGTTCTCGCAGTTGCAACTTCCCTCTCTTTATTGAATCAAATTAAAACTCGACCATACATGGAAGAAGTGCTGTACGTTTGGAAACTCAAGCAGCTGCACAACAAGATCTTTCGTAAACTAAAAAGCATTAAAGTAGCCGCGAACAATGGCGATGTAAAAGCGCTGACGATCCTTAAGTTCTACTATACGACTCAAAGTCAGGTGTTTGAGCTAGACAACAACACACTGACGATGAGCAGTGTAAATAAAGAATTGGAGGCTATCGAGCAAATCGAAGCGGCGCAATCAATGAGTCTCGATATCACAGGCTTTGAAGAGTCTTGGCTAGACACATATTGATTGCCTATTTGCTACTTGAAGTTAACAACTGAGTGCTAAAAATAAGCGTTTGAGTGAGATTTAATCATTCGACGCTTTTTTTTGATTTTTTTTCTGAAAAGGGGTTGCCAAGAAAAATCATCTCCCTATAATGCGCCTCCGTTGTCAGGGCAAAGCGGAAACGCAAAAGCGGTTGGCAAGAAGGCGAAAGAAAACTTCTAAAAATTAATTTAAAAAAGTGTTTGACACTGAAAATTAATTCCTTAGAATACGCCTCCGCTTCGATAGCAAAGCTTACGAAGCAAGCTCTTTAACAATATAGACCTATCAATCTGTGTGGGCACTCGTTGATGATAATCCAATTAGATATTTCTTTCTTAACGGAAAGCGGTATCAAATTAGGTTTCAATGAAACGAAGTGACCATTGAATCGAAAGATTCAGCACAGTCAATTCAAACATTACTTATGTAATGTTCAGTATTCATTGAGCCGAACAAAATCTTAAATTGAAGAGTTTGATCATGGCTCAGATTGAACGCTGGCGGCAGGCCTAACACATGCAAGTCGAGC